>NZ_CP070371.1:877500-1177500 GCF_016919705.1 Paracoccus methylovorus | reverse complement strand
CCCGTGACCGTCAGGACCAGCGCCCCGAGCGTTTCCAGGTCGGCGATCATGTCGACGTGCGCGTCACCAACATCGACACCAAGACCCGCCGTCTGGGCCTGTCGATCAAGGCTCGCGAGATCGCAGAAGAGAAGGAAGCGGTCGAACAGTATGGCAGCTCGGATTCGGGTGCCTCGCTGGGCGACATCCTGGGCGCTGCGCTCAAAGGTCGCAACTAAGCCGATAATCGGCTGAACTTTGCGCCCCCGGTTCCGGCCGGGGGCGCTTTTCGTTGCGGTTTCCCGCAAGATGCACCATAAAGTCTTGAAAAACACGGCAACCAAACCGCCTACTATGCGTTCTGTCGTTGAATGCCGCGGCGTCTGACTTATGATCGGCGGCAGGAATTGTTGGAACACCAGATTCAGGAACCGCAATGATCCGATCCGAATTGATCCAGAAAATCTCCGAAGAAAACCCGCATCTGTTCCAGCGCGACGTTGAGCGGATCGTGAACACGGTTTTCGAAGAGATCATCGATGCCATGGGCCGGGGTGACCGGGTGGAGTTGCGCGGCTTCGGGGCCTTCTCGGTCAAGAAGCGCGATGCCCGGCAGGGCCGCAACCCGCGCACCGGCGATACCGTCAGCGTGGACGAAAAGCATGTTCCCTTCTTCAAGACCGGAAAGCTCTTGCGTGAACGGTTGAACGGCTTGGCCGAATAGGCCAGATTGCCGGCGTCAATCTTTGCGAGGTTAAAGGCATGCGCGCGATCCGGATCTTCTTTATTGTCATTCTGGCCCTCGTGCTGATGCTGCTGGCGGCGGCGAACCGGGATTTTGTCACCATCAGCCTCGTGCCCGAGGCGCTGGCGCAGTTCACCGGCGGACAGTGGTCCCTGACCATGCCGGCTTTTGTCGCGCTGTTCCTGGCCATGGTATTCGGCGTGCTGGTCGGGCTGGTTTGGGAATGGCTGCGCGAATCGCATCTGCGCAGCGAATCCAGCCGTCGGGCGCATGATCTGGCGCAGTTGCAGCGCGAGGTCGGCGACCTGCGCCGGGTCCATACCGCACCGCGCGATGATGTGCTTGCGATTTTGGACGAATCCGCGCAACGGCCGGCCGCAGCGGCCGGTTCCGGTTCGGCGCTGCCCGCGCCGCGCTGATTTCATGGCCGTTTCCGTCAAGATCTGCGGCCTCACCGAGGCCACTGGCCTTTCGGCAGCCGTGGAGGCCGGAGCGCGCTATGTCGGCTTCGTATTTTTCCCGAAATCCCCCCGCAATGTGACGCCAGAGACCGCTGCAGGGCTTGCCGTGCAGGTGCCGCTGGGGGTGGCCAAGGTCGGCCTTTTCGTCAATCCCGATGATGCGGCGCTGGACGCGGTCCTGTCGCGGGTGCCGCTGGACATCATCCAGTTGCATGGCAGCGAGTCGCCGGATCGGGTGGCCGAGGTCAAATCACGCTTCGGCCTGCCGGTCATGAAGGCGGTCGGTATTTCCGAACCACAGGATCTTGATGCGCTTTGGGATTATGGGCTGGTAGCCGACATGCTGCTGATCGACGCAAAACCATCCCAGAACGCGACCCTTCCGGGCGGCAACGGGCTGGCTTTCGATTGGCGGCTGCTGGCGGGGCGGCAAATCCTGAAGCCTTGGCTGCTTGCGGGTGGGCTGACACCCGCGAACGTGGCCGAGGCGATCCGCCTGACGCGCGCGCCCGGCGTCGATGTCTCTTCCGGTGTCGAAAGCGCGCCCGGCATCAAGGACCCCGCGCGCGTCCGTGATTTCATTGCCCGGGCTACGGCGCCGATCCTGTGAAGTATTGCTGTCGCCGCTCTGCCGTGTTGGAGCTTCACACCGCCTCGTAAGCTTGCCGGTTACTTTCTGCCAAAACGCGGCGCACGTTTCTCGAAAAATGCCGCAAGACCTTCGCCTGCATCATCCGAGATCAGGTTACGGGCGAAGGCGTCGCGTTCGGCATCCAGTTGGGCGCCAAAGCTCGCCGTCTGTCCCGACGCCACCAGCCCCTTGATCGAGGCGATGGCCCCGCGCGGACCCTTGGCAAGGCGTTCTGCGCGGGTGAATGCGGCAGTCAGGGCCGTTCCCGCATCGGCAAGCTCATTCACCAGACCGAATGCATGCAGCCTTTCGGCCCCGATCTCGCCCCCTTCCATAACGATTTCCGACACCATCTGGCGCGGCAGCATACGGGTCAGCGAGGCGGTGCCACCGCCATCGGGGCTAAGGCCCACGCGAACATAGGCCATGCTGAACCGCGCATCCCGTGCCGCCACGATCATGTCGCAGGCCAGCGCAAGCGAAAAGCCCGCACCTGCCGCCCACCCCTCGACTGCGGCGATCACTGGCATCGGAGCGTCGCGCAAGGCATGGACAAAGTCATGCAGACGCTCGATAGCGGCGCGGGCAGCGTCTTCGCCCTTTGTGCGACGCTCCCCGATACCGGCAAGGTTCCCGCCGGAACAGAAACACCCGCCGGCGCCGGTCAGTACCACCGCACCGATATCGGCTTGGTCGCGGGCCTGCTCCAATGCCTCGACCCCAGCGGAATAGACTTCGGGGACAAGGGCATTGCGTGTCTGCGGGCCATCGATGGTCAGCACCAGGACATTGCCGATGCGTTCTGAACGCAGGATGCTCATGCCTGTCGCCTCAGGTCGTCGCGATCAGCCCGCCCGCCTTGGTAACGCGCGCGAGGTGAAAGGCGGTGTCGCCGAACTGCGTCTCGATCACTGCAAGTCGCTTGAAGTGATGGGCACCGATATATTCCATCGTCATGCCGATGCCGCCGTGAAGCTGCACCGCGGTCTGCCCGATAAATCGCGCCGAACGGTTGATCTGCACCTTGACCGCCGACAGCGCGGCGCGGCGTTCTTCGGCATCCTCGGCCTCGACCATCATCGTGGCGTAATAGGCCATCGACCGCGCCTGTTCGAGCATGAGCAGCATATCGACCGCCTTGTGTTGCAGCGTCTGGAATGTGCTGATGGCGACGCCGAATTGCTTGCGGGTCTTGAGATAATCGACCGTCAACGCATGCAGCGCCTCCATCGAGCCCACGGCCTCGGCCGCGACTGCGGCGATACCGGCCTCGATCACCCGCTCAAGGATGGCGTGGCCGCCACCGACAGGACCCAAAGGTTGCGCCACTACATCGTTAAGCACGACATCGGCCAGCCGTCCGCCGTCTTGCGAACCATAGCCCGAGATCATCACCCCCTGGGCATCGGCGGGCACGAGAAACAGCGTGATCCCGTCGGGCTCGCAGGGTTTACCCGCAGTGCGCGCCGACAGGATGAGCATCCCGGCTGTATCGCCGTTCAGCACCAGATCCTTGCGGCCGTTCAGGATGTATGCGTCGCCCTGCGGGCGCGCGGTGGTCGTGATATTGGCCAGATCATAGCGGGCCTGCGGTTCCTGCCAAGCCAGAGAGATGCGCAGCGTCCCCTCGGCAATTGCCGGGATCAACTGTTCTTTCTGTGCGGCATCCGCCCCCAATCGGATAGCGGTTGCTGCAAGAACCCCGGTCGAAAGATAGGGCTCCAACGCCAGATTGCGCCCGATCGCCTCCATCGCGATCATCGTCTCGACGGGACCGCCGCCAAAGCCGCCGTCCTCTTCGGCAAAGGGCATGCCCAGAAGTCCTAGTTCCGCATAGCCTTCCCAGATCCGGTTGTCGAAACCGCCGGGCAGCTTGCGCATCGCCTCGCGGTTTTCCAGCGAGCCATAGCTTGCCGCCACGAAACGCTCGACGCTTTCCTTGAGCTGCGCTTGTTCACTGCTGAAATCGAAATCCATCGCCGTCCCCTCAGAGTCCCAGGATCGCTTTTGCGATCACGTTATGCTGGATCTCGTTCGATCCCCCGTAGATCGAGACCTTGCGGTTGTTGAAATAAAGCGCCGCCGCACCGTCGGCCCAGCCGAACTCTGGCAACTCGTTCCCGGCCATCCGGTCGGGGCCGACGGCGCCATACGGGCCGGCGAGTTCCAAAAGCAACTCGGTCGAAGCCTGCTGCAGTTCCGAGCCCTTGATCTTGAGGATCGAGGAGGCGGGATCGGGCTTGTCGGATTGCGATTTCATCTGCGCGGCAAGCACACGCATCTGCGTGATCTCCAGCGCCTTCAGCTCGATCTCGACCTGGCTCAGCCGGGTGCGGAACTCCATGTCGTCCCACATCGTGCTGCCATTCCCGGGCACCTCGCGGGCAAGGCGCTTGATGCGGCCTATGCGTTCCTTCGTCATGCCGATCCGGGCGATGCCGGAACGCTCGTTGGCCAGCAGGAACTTGGCATAATCCCAGCCCTTGTTTTCCTCGCCCACAAGGTTTTCCACCGGCACGCGCACGTCGTCGAAAAAGACTTCGTTGACCTCGTGATGGCCTTCGATGGTGATGATCGGGCGCACGGTGATGCCGGGCGTTTTCATGTCGATCAGCAGGAACGAGATGCCGGCCTGCTTTTTCACCTCGGGGTTCGTCCGCACGAGACAGAAAATCCAGTCCGCATACTGGCCCAGCGTCGTCCAGGTTTTTTGGCCGTTGACGATGTAATGATCGCCGTCGCGCACCGCCCGGGTCTTGATCGAGGCAAGGTCGGAGCCCGCCCCGGGTTCCGAAAAGCCCTGACACCACCAGATATCAAGGTTCGCGGTTGGCGCCAGAAAGCGTTTCTTCTGCGCTTCGTTGCCGAAGGCCGCGATGACCGGACCGACCATATAGCAGTTGAATTGCAGCGGCAGCGGCACGGCGGCCTGCTGCAGCTCTTCGGTAAAGATATATCGCTGGACCGCCGTCCAGTCCTGCCCGCCCCATTCGACCGGCCAGTGCGGGACCGCCCATCCTTTGGCGTTCAGGATGCGTTGTGACGTCACATAGTCCTGACGATCCAGCTTGCGCCCCTCAGAAATCTTGCGGCGGATATCTTCGGGGATATGGCTGCGCAAGAACTCGCGCACCTCGGCGCGGAAGGTGTTTTCATCGGCTGCAAAACGAAGATCCATGGCTCAGCTCCCGATTTCAAAAAGGCCGGCAGCACCCATGCCGCCTGCGACGCACATGGTGACGACCGCATATCGCGCGCCGCGCCTGCGGCCTTCCAAAAGCGCATGTCCGGCAAGACGCGCGCCGGACATGCCGAACGGATGGCCAATCGCGATTGCGCCGCCGTTCACGTTGACCTTGTCCGGGTCCAGCCCCAGCTTGCGGATGCAGTAAAGCGATTGCGAGGCAAAAGCCTCGTTCAGCTCCCACAGGTCGATGTCGTCGACCGTCAACCCGTTGCGTTCCAAAAGCCGCGGCACGGCAAAGACCGGGCCGATGCCCATCTCATCGGGCTCGCACCCTGCCGTCGCATAGCCGACAAAGCTGCCAAGCGGCGTTAGGCCCCGCGCCCTGGCTTCGGTTTCGGACATCATGACAAGCGCCGAAGCCCCGTCCGAAAGCTGGCTGGCATTGCCGGCGGTGATGAATTGATCCTCGCCCCGCACAGGTTTGAGCCGGGCAAGCGCCTCATAGGTGGTGTCGGGACGGTTGCCCTCATCCTTTTCGATGCGGCCCTGATGGGTCGAGGTCTCGCCGGTTTCCTTGTTCGTCACCTGATAGGTGACGTCCATCGGCACGATCTCTTCGTCAAACAGTCCCGCTGCCTGCGCGGCTGCGGTGCGGCGCTGGCTTTCGACCGAGAAATGGTCCTGATCCTCGCGCGAGATGCCATAACGGTGGGCGACGTTATCCGCCGTCTCGATCATCGTGGCATAGATTTCGGGTTTATACTGCAAAAGCCAAGGGTTCTGGACAAGATCCCGGCGCACGACCGGCTGGACAAGGCTGATCGATTCGCCCCCCCCCGCGACGGCGACGGGAACCCTGTCGCGGCTGATGCGTGCGGCTGCATTGGCAACCGCCTCCAGCCCCGAGGCGCAAAAGCGGCTGACCGTTACACCGGCCGAACCTACGGGAAGCCCGGCCATGATCGCGCCATGGCGTGCCACGTTTCCGCCGGTTGCCGCCTCGGGATAGCCGCAGCCAAAGACGACCTCTTCGACGGCGTCCGGCTCGACGGCGGATTTCCGCAATGCCGCGCGGATGGCGTGGGCCGCCATGTCGGCACCCTTTGTCAGGTTGAAATATCCGCGATGCGCCTTGCCGATGGGCGTGCGCGCGGTCGAAACGATGACGGCCTTGGTCATACTTGGTTTCCTTTGGTCAGCGAGGCCAAATTCCGGCCTTCGGCAGCAAGCTGGACGAGCAGCGGCGCAGGGACGAGTTCGGGGGCATTCAGGCGCTCGGCCTGTTCGGTCAGCGAGGCCACGATCCTGTCCAGACCGACCTGGTCGGCCCAGAACATCGGCCCTCCGGTCCAGTTCGGCCAGCCGTAGCCGTTGATCCACACCAGATCTATATCCGACGGACGATAGGCGATCCCCTCGTCGAGGATACGGACACCTTCGTTCACCATCGGATAGAACAGCCGCTCGATAAGCTGGTCGCGCGCCAGCAGTTCGGGCGTGATACCAAGCGCCCTTGCCTCGGATGCCGCGATTGCGGCGACCTCGGGGTCGGGGGTGCCTTTTCGTTGCCCTTCGGCATAGATATAGAATCCGCGCCCGGTCTTTTGCCCAAAACGACCCATCTCGGCCAGCCGATCACCCACCGGGGCGAACCCGCCAAAGGCTTTGCGCGTGCGCCAGCCAATGTCGATCCCGGCGAGATCGAGCATCGCAAACTGTCCCATGCGAAAGCCAAAAGCGGTGATCGCTGCATCGATTCCGGTGGGACTGTTGCCCGCCAGAAGCAGCCGCTCGGCCGCACGGGTGCGCTGCGCGAGCATACGGTTGCCGATGAAGCCGAAGCAGACGCCGGAAACCACCGGAAGCTTGCCGATCCGCCGCCCCAAAGCGACGGCCGTTGCCAGAACGTCGGGGGCCGTTTCGTCCGCGCGCACCACCTCAAGAAGCCGCATCACGTTCGCGGGTGAAAAGAAGTGCAGCCCCAGCACGTCAGCGGGGCGGCCCGATGCCTGCGCGATCTCATTCACGTCCAGATAAGAGGTGTTCGTGGCAAGGATCGCCCCGGGCTTCGCGAACCGGCCGATCTCGGCAAAGATCTGGCGCTTGACGTCCATATCCTCGAAAACCGCCTCGATCACGAGGTCTGCCGCCGCCACACCCTCAAGCCCGACGGCGCCGTCGATCTGCGCCAGCACGGCATCCATCGCATCTTGGGACATGGAGCCGCGCTGGACCGAAACGGCGTAATTGTCGCGAATCCGCCCGATGCCCTTGTCGAGAAGCTCTCGCGAGGTTTCGATCAACCGCACCGGGATACCGGCGTTGGCAAAGGTCATCGCAATGCCGCCGCCCATTGTGCCTGCGCCGATGATCGCGACGCTTTCCACGGCCCGCGCCGACATTTCCTTTGTCATCCCCGGGATATGCCCAGCGATACGTTCGGCAAAGAACACATGACGCAGCGCCACCGCCTGATCGGAGGGGATAAGTTTCAGAAACTCCTCGCGCTCGACCGCAAGCCCTTCCTGAAACGGCTTTGTCAGTGCCGCCTGAACCGCCCGGATCAGCGCGCCGGTGCTGAGAAGGCCGCCGTGCTTGCGTCTTGCGTCAGCTGCGGCTTCGGCAAAGGCTTCGGCCCCACCGTCCGCAATTTTGCGGGCCGAGGTAACAGGCCAGCTCCCGGCATCCGCCAGACGCAGTGCAAGCGCCCGCGCCGCTGCGATGGGGTCATTTGCGATCTCGTCGGCCAGTCCTTTTGCCGCGGCCTCGTCCGCCTTTATCGACCTGCCGGACAGCATCATGGCAAAGGCATCGGCGGGCGGCAGAATGCGTGGCAACCGCTGCGTTCCGCCGGCCCCCGGGATGAGGCCCAGCTTGACCTCGGGCAGGCCGAAACCGGCCTTTGGCCCGGCAACACGGGCATGGCAGGCCAGCGTCAGTTCGCAACCCCCGCCAAGCGCCGCACCGTTTATCGCTGCGACGACAGGTTTGGGCGAACCCTCTATTCTGGACAGCACTTCGGGCAATGAGGGGGCAACGGGCGGCTTGCCGAATTCGGTGATATCGGCCCCGGCGCAAAAGATTTTTCCTGTGCTGCCAAGCACGACAGCGCGCACCGTCGGGTCTGCGGCAGCGCGATCCATTGCATCGCAAAGCTCGCGCCGCAGGTATACGGAAAGGGCATTGACCGGCAGCGCATCCAGCAGAGCGACCGCAACCCCATCGATGACCGAATAATTGACAGACGCCTGGGCGGTCGTTGTGCGACTGTTCATCTTTTCACCTTATATTCCATCTAACGAAATATTACATCGTATAGCGGAATTACTTGCGCTGTTTTGCCGGTCTGTCAAACGTAAAAATGCCGGATTTGGGCCGATTGTCCCTGGATTATGGTGTGGCTACAGGTCGCAGTGATCAGGTTCGCAAGACATAACAACAGTTTATCTTTGTGCTTTGTTCCGTGTATCGAAATTAGATTCCATTTTTATTGACAGCTCGGCGCAGGCCGTGCAAGCAATCGCCACGAATGCCTTCGGGCGGTGGGGGAGCCGGGACGACTCAGCGTCGGCGTGGAATGAAATTCCTGCATAACTTTGGCGCAAACGCGCGGTCGAAACGGCAGCATTTACTGGGAGATCGCTACATGAAAAAACTCATGGCTGCGTCGCTGCTTGCACTGGCGGCGGCAATGACGCCCGCATATGCGGACGAGTTGGTAATCGGTTCGGAACTGCCGCTGACGGGCGCGCTGGCCCGTGTCGGCGCCGGGATGAACGAGGGGATTCAGGTCGCCGCAGACATCTTCAACCGCACGAACGGCAGCCACACGGTAAAGATCCTGACGGTGGACGATGAATCGCAGCCGGCAAAGGCCGTTGCCGCGATCGAAAAGCTGGATGCTCAGGGTGCGATCGCCTTTACCGGCGGTTATGGCTCGAACATCATTGGCCCGGCATCGGACGTGGCTGAGCGGCTGAACAAGGTCTATATAACCTCGGGTGGCGTGGCCGCCGAATTGCCCAAGCGCGGGCTGCAGAATTTTTTCCGCATCAACAGTTCGGCTGGTTATGCGAAGGCGCTTCACCACTATTTCAGCGAACAGGGCATCGAGTCGGTTTCCATCATCTATTCGACCAAGGAGGCGACCGAAGAGGTCGCGAAGGAGCTTGAAAAAGCTTGGGTTGAAGAGGGGAAGACCGTTGGGATGCATCCCTTTGATCCGGCCGTGACCGACTTCAAGCCCATCGTCAACAAGATCAAGCTGCGCGACCGTCCCGAGGCCATCGCGATGATCGGCTATGAAAACGATTATGTCGGCATCCTGCGCGCGGCAAAGGTGCTGAAGCCCGATGTCAAAGCCGTCTCTGGCGTCTGGTCGCTTGCCACGCCCAAGATGTGGAGCGATTTCCCCGACCTGATGCAAGGTGTTTACGGGACCTCGACCCTTTCCTTCCCGGCCGAATTCAACACCCCCGAGGAAAAGGAATTCGCCGACACCTATAAGCGGCTGTTCGACAAGGAACCCGACTATCTGGGTATCTTCGGCTATGTGCAGTCGATGCTGCTGTTCGAGGCTGCCGCAAAGGCCGCCGATGCGGGAACCATTGGGCAGGGCGGCATCGCCGATGAACTGCGCAAGGCCCGGACCGACACGCTGATTGGCCCAGTGGAATTCGACGCAACCGGCGAAAACGTCAACTTCACCCACCGCATGGGTCAGCATCAGGACGGAAAAGTCGTTCTTGTCTGGCCGTCGGATGCGGCAACCGGCCAGCCTGTATTCCCCAGCGTTCCGTGGTGATTTCCTTCCGTCTTTGCCGGGCGGCGCCACGCGCCGCCCACCCATAATCAGGATCGTAAGGTAGGACGGAATGTTCGATCTTCTGGCTCAGTCTGTTTTTTCAGGGGTGTTGGCGGGTGCGTATTACGCGCTTATCGCCCTTGGCCTCGCGCTGGTCTTTGGCACCATGCGCGTCATTAACCTTGCCCATGGCGAGTTGGTGCTGCTGGCAGGTTACATTGCCTATACGGCGGAAAGCCGCTTTGGCCTCGACCCGGTCACGGCGCTGCCTTTCGCCATCGTGATCGTCGGCATCACCAGCGTGCTGATCTATCTGCTGCTGACACGGGTCAAGACGGACCGCGAGATCAACTCGCTGATCCTGACCTTTGGCATCGGCATCATTCTGACGAATGCGATCCTGATGACATGGTCGGCCGACATCCGGTCGACCGGGACGGCATGGTATCTGGATGCGATGACCGTGGGCGATACGCTGTTTGCGATGAACTCCGAAATTCTGTTCGCCATTGTCGGGTTGTGCCTGGTCGGCGGGGTTTGGTGGTGGCTTTCCAAAACCTGGTATGGGCGGGCGCTGCGTGCCGTTTCGTCCGACCGTGATGCGGCAAAGCTGATGGGGATCAACCCGCGCTCTACCGAGCTGCTCTCGTTCGCGGTGGCAGGGCTATTGGCCTCGGTCGCCGGGATTGCACTGTTTACCGGCAAGGTCATCCAGCCTGCGCTGGGACATGCGCTGACCATCAAGGCTTTCATCATCACGGTGCTTGCCGGCATGGGCTCGGTGCCGGGTGTCCTGGTGGGCGCGGTCCTGATCGGCGTGGCCGAGGCGCTGACCGCGACGCTTTGGTCCTCGGCCTTGCAGGAACTGGTCGGGATGGTGCTGTTCCTTGTCGTGCTGCTGGTGATGCCCTCTGGTCTCTTCGGTCGTGTCAGGAGGCGCGGATGATGACCCGCTATATTCTTCCGGTTTTGATTGCCGCGGCCTATGTGCTGGTGCCGCTGCTGCTTGGAAACAACAATTACGTCATCGGGCTGATCGTCTCGGCGCTGACCATTGCCGGGGTGGCGCTTGCCTGGGCCATGCTGGGTAATCTGGGCGGGCTGGTCAGCTTTGGTCACGCGGCGTTTTTCGGCGTCGGGGCCTATACGTCGGCGCTGTTGGCCAGTTCGGCGGGCTGGAACGTCTTTGCCGGCCTGCTGGCGGGGGGCGTGATGGCGGCGCTGTTTTCGTTGCTGACGCTGCCGGCGCTGCGCTTGCGCGGGCCCTATTTCGCGCTGGCGATCCTGGCATTTTCGGAAATCCTGCGCATTCTGGCGACCGAGCTTAGCTGGCTGACCAATGGCGCTGCGGGCATCCTGTCGATCCCGCGCCTGCCGGCGATCGGCGGCTTTGACTTCGGCAGCAAGATCGGCGGCTATTATGTGGTGCTGACGCTCGTGCTGATGACGGTGTTGGCCTACGCGCTGATCCGGCGCAGCCCCGAGGGTCTGGCGCTGCGCGCCATGCATGAAAGCGAGGACGCCACCCGGGTCGTGGGAGTCAATGCCACGCTGCTCAAGGCGATGATGCTGGTCGTCTCGGCGTTTTTCACCGGGCTCATGGGCGCCTTCAACGCGCATTACATCAACTTCCTTGAGCCCGACTACGCATTTGCCGGGTCGTGGACGACGCTTGCCATCGTTGCGGCCATCTTTGGCGGCTACAGGACACTTTGGGGTCCGGTCGCCGGCGCGCTGATCGTCTATCTGGCCGACCAGCTTGTGTTCAAAGCGTATATGCCGGCGGGGCATCAGTTGATCCTTGGCGCGGCTTTGGCGGCAATCGTCATCTTCTCGCCGCGGGGTCTGTTGCCGTGGCTGGGACGGATCTTCGCGAAGGAGGACCGCAATGCTGAAGCTTGATCGTATCACGGTGGCATTCGGCGGGCTTGTGGCGGTCTCGGATGTCTCGTTCGAACTGGCCGAGCACGAGGTCATGGGCCTTGTCGGGCCGAACGGCGCCGGCAAGACGACATTGTTCAACGCGATCTCGGGTCTTGTGCGCCCGACGACGGGCAAGGTTCGCTTTTTTGATCACGACCTGACCAATCTGCCGGTCCACCAACGCGCCCGCATCGGCATCGGCCGGGCGTTTCAGGTGCCCCAACCGATGCACGAGCTGACCGTCCGCGAGAACCTGCTGGTCGCGCAGCGTTTTGGCACCGGCCGGATCGACCCGCATCGTATCGACGAGATCCTTGATATCACCGGCCTTGGCCACAAGGCGCAGATGGATGCAGCAACCTCGCTTGCGCTGACCGAGCAAAAGGCACTCGAAGTCGGCAAGGCATTGGCGACCGAGCCGAAACTGCTGTTGCTGGACGAGGTGCTTGCCGGGATCGAAACAGCGGGCAAACGTGCCTTCATGCGTACCCTCGATGATGCCCGTCGACGCTTTGGTGTCGCGCTGCTGATGGTCGAGCATGACATCGAAACGATCTCGAACACCTGTCCGCGCGTCATCGTGCTGAACTTCGGCAAAGCCATCGCCGACGGCAGCCCCGACGAGGTTTTCCGCAATCCCGAAGTGATCAGGAGCTATACCGGTGGCGAAGCTCATTGAAGTCGAGGCCCTGCGCGCGGGTTATGGCGCGATCAACGTCCTTTGGGATATTTCGTTAAGCGCCGAAGAGGGAAAGCTGACCTGCATTCTGGGGCCGAACGGCGGCGGCAAAACCACGCTGATGCGCGCGATCATGGGCTTGATCCCGGTGCGCAGCGGAAAGATCCGCTTCAACGGCCACGAGGTTGCAAATCTTCCCACCTGGGACATGGTCGCCGATGGCGTCACCATGATCCCCGAGGGGCGGATGATCTTTCGCGACATGACGGTCGAGGACAACCTGCTGATCGGCGGGTTCGTCCGGCGTGCCCGGCCGCGCGCGCGCAAGAACCTGGAGATCGCCTATGATATGTTTCCCCGCCTGAAAGAGCGGCGGCACCAGCTTGCCAGCTCGCTTTCGGGGGGTGAGATGCAGATGCTCGCCATGGGCCGCGGACTGATGGAAGAGCCCAAGCTGATTCTGGTCGATGAACCCTCGCTTGGTCTTGCGCCGGTGGTGGTCGATGAGGTCATGACGATCCTGGACCGGCTGCGCCAACAGGGGCGCACGATCATTCTGGTCGAGCAGAATACGAACAAGGCGCTGGAGGTCGCGGATCACGTCTATCTGGTGCGTGGCGGCAAGGTGGTGCTGTCCGAGCCTGCGGCCAATGTCGATCTGGATCGGCTGCACGATCTGTATTTCGCCAGAGACATCGTGAATGAGCCGGACCCCCTCTGACGATCCGCAGATCCGTCGCGAGAACGAAGAGCCCAGCGGATACAGGGAACTGCTGGGCTATCGGCTAAGCGAATGGCGCGAAGGATATGCGGCGATAGAACTGGACGTGATGGCCTGCCACCTTAATCGCGCGGGTGTCCTGCACGGCGGCGCCTTGGCCTCGTTGATCGACAACGCGTGCGGCTATGCGGCGACATGGGCGCCGGTGGATGCGGCCTCCCGGCAATGTGTAACCTTGTCGCTGACTGTTTCCTTTGCCGGGCAGGTCAGCGCAAATCGCATCCGCGCCGTGGGGCGCGTCAAGGGGGGCGGGCGCAAGATCATATTCTGTGCCGCCGAGGTGCATGACGAGACCGGGAACCTGATCGGGCTTGGCGAGGGCACCTTTCGCTATCGAACCGGATCTGAACGCACCATGCCCTGACATCCCGGCGCGCGGTGCTGAATTCCGCGCGCCTGCACTGCTGACCTCGGAGTAATGCCATGAAGGCCCTCGACGACATTTTTGTTCTTGATCTCAGCCGCATTCTGGCCGGCCCATGGGCCACGCAGATCCTGGGGGATCTTGGCGCCGATGTGGTCAAGGTCGAGCGGCCGGGGCGCGGCGACGATACGCGGGGCTGGGGGCCTCCGTTCCTGACCGACCCGGAAACCGGCGCGCCCGGGGACGCAAGCTATTATCTTTGCGCCAACCGTAACAAACGCTCGATCGCGTTGGATATCTCGACCCCCGAGGGGCAAGAGACGATCCGCGCGCTGGCTGCCAAGGCGGACGTGCTGGTTGAAAACTACAAGGTCGGCGGGCTTAAGAAATACGGGCTGGATTATGAAAGCCTGTCCAAGGTGAACCCCGGTCTGGTCTATTGCTCGATCACCGGTTTTGGACAAGAAGGACCGCTGGCCGGAAAGGCGGGCTATGATTTCATGATCCAGGCCATGGGCGGGATGATGAGCATCAACGGCGAATGCGACGGTTTGCCGGGGGCCGGGCCGCAAAAGGTGGGGATCGCGATGGCCGATCTTTCGACCGGCCTTTACGCGACCATCGCCATTCTTGCCGCGTTGCACCAGCGGCAGCGCAGCGGCAAGGGGCAGTATATCGACATGGCGCTGCTGGATACTCAGGTGGCCATGCTGTCCAACCACGCGACCTCTTACTTCATCTCGGGCAAGGTGCCGACGCGGCTTGGCAACGGGCATGCGACCATCGTGCCGTACCAAAGCTTTCCGACTGAGGATGGCTATCTGGTCATCGCGGTGGGCAATGACGGACAGTTTGCCCGTCTTGCGGCCGAACTGGGCCATCCCGAATGGGGCAGCGATGCACGCTATTCGACCAATGCGGCCCGGGTCGGCCATCGTCAGGAACTGATCCCGATGATCGAGGCTGAAACGCGCAAACGCAAATCGGCGGAACTGCAAGCCGCGCTGGAGTCCTGCGTCGTGCCTTGCGGCCAGATCAATACGGTGGATCAGGTCTTCGAAGAGCCGCAGGTCAAGCTGCGTGGCTTGCGCCAGACGGTGGCGCATCCGCATGCGGGCGAGTTGTCGATCGGCGCCAGTCCCTTGCGGCTGTCGGATTCCCCCATCACCTATGATCGGCCGCCGCCGCTGGTCGGCCAGCACACCGAAGAGGTGTTGGCCGAGAAACTGGGCCGCTGATCGGGGGTTGCCGACGGCAACCTGTCCGGCACGGCGCGACCCCACCCCGGCCGGGGTGCGCGCCGTTTCCAGCCCCCCGGGACGGCAGTCAGCGGGTGATCAGGTTGATCTCTTTCACCAGATCGACCAGCTTCGGCCCAACCTCGTTGCGGATGCGGTCTTCGCTCATGATTTGTGTCGGCGCGCCGCAGTTGAAAGCCAGGATCGGACCGCCGCCGCCCGGCACATAGGGCACGGCAATGGCATTCACATCCGGTTTCCAATCCCGCAGCGACAGGCAGTAGCCGTGTTTGTGATAGCACTCGATCGACTCTTCGATGCCACGGCGCAGTTCCGGCCAGCTTTCCCCTTCATGCACGGCCAGCGCGGCGAAGATTTCTTCGCGCTGCTTGTCCTGCAGGGCCGCGATATAGGCCCGCCCAAGCGCCGATGTCGCGAGCTTGAGGTGGACGCCCACGTCGATGGCAAGAATTACCGCGTTGCTGCCTTTCGCGCATTCCAGATAGACCATGGACAGCCGGTCGCGCCCGCCGATGGCGACAGGCGCGCCGACTTCGTTCGCCAGCGCCTCGATCTTGGGCTTGGCAAGGGTCAGCACGCTCATTCCCGACAGGCAGGAAAAGCCAAGCGACAGCACCGGGGGCGCCAGACTGTAACGCGAGGTAAGGGGATCATAGGCCAGATAGCCCGTCTTGTGCAGCGTATAGGTCAGCCGCGAGACGGTTGATTTGCTTAATCCGGTCCTTTCGGAAAAATCCTTGTTCCCCAGCGAAGTTTCACCTCGGCGGAACGAGCTGAGAATATCCAGCCCCCGCGCCAGGGCGTTGACGAAGGAACTGTTGGGCCCTTCTTCGCTATCCAAGGATTTGCGCGAACGCATATATCGCTCTCCGGAATAATGACTCGGACAACTGATAGCACCCGCAGTGGATCGGCGCCATCTTGGGTTGTGATGGATGAATCGTGGATCGCGCAGATCACCATTGCCGCGATAACGGCACCCGCTGGCTTGTCAACTCGGCGGCTGCGCATTGCCACCATCGACGCAGAAGGATTGAACGAATATTGAACCTTAAGTATTTATGTTGTCGACATCGCATTCAGGACCGCAGGAGTCGTGCACATGGCCGAAACAGAGACCTTTCCCGAGCGCAAACGCGGGTCAGGCGTCAAGCGGGTGTATGACCTGCTGCGCGATGAAATCCTTGATCTGGTCCTGCCGCCGGGAAGTCCGATTGATGAGGTCCAACTGGCCGACCGCTTTGGCATGTCCCGCACACCTATTCGCGAAGCATTGGTCAGATTGGCGGGCGAGGGGCTGGTCGAGACCCTGCCGAACCGCTCGACCATGGTTGCCAATATCGACTTTCTCAACCTGCATACCTTCTTTGATGCGCTGACGCTGATGTATCGCGTGACCACCCGGCTGGCCGCGACCTATCACCAGCCTGCCGATTTGCAGGTCATCCGCGATCATCAGGCCCGGTTTGCTGCGGCGGTCGAGGCGCAGGATGCGCTGGCGATGATTTCGTCCAACCGCGATCTGCATGCGGCCATCGCCGAGGCAGGCCGCAATCCCTATTACCTCAGCCTGTTCCTGCGGGTTCTGGACGAAGGCCGCCGGCTGCTGCGCCTGTATTACCAGTCGTTCAACGACCGCCTGCCGCGTGAATATGTAGATGAGCACGAGGCGATCATTGCCGCCATCGCGGCGCGGGATGTCGAGTTGTGCGACCGGCTGGCCAAAGCCCATGCCGATCAGATCGTCCGGCAGATCCAGCAGTTCCTGGCGCGGGATGAGCGGCAGTCCCTGCCTTTGTGACGGGGGCTGTCTAATTCTTGTCGACAAATAAAATGCAAACATTAAAATGGCGGTTGAAAGAATCAGCCCTTTGACTTGCCGAGACAAGGAACCGTCACGATGAACACCCAGATCTTCACCGGGGTTATTCCTGCCCTGATGACCCCCTGCACCGCCGACCGTTTGCCCGATTACGACGCCCTGGTGCGCAAGGCGCAGGAACTGATCGCGGCGGGAATGTCGGCGGTCGTCTATTGCGGTTCGATGGGCGACTGGCCGTTGCTGACCGACGAGCAGCGCATGGCGGGCGTCGAGCGGCTGGTGCAGGCAGGCATCCCGGTGATCGTGGGCACAGGTGCCGTGAACTCGGCGATGGCGGTGGCCCATGCAAAGCACGCGCAAAAGGTTGGCGCGGCGGGGCTGATGGTAATCCCGCGCGTGCTGTCGCGCGGGGCCTCGGCTACGGCGCAGCGCCACCACTTCAAGGCAATCCTTGCTGCCGCGCCGGATCTGCCCGCAGTGATCTATAACAGCCCCCACTACGGGTTCGAAACCAAGGCCGACCTGTTCTTTGCCCTGCGTGCCGAGCATCCGAACCTTGTCGGCTTCAAGGAATTCGGCGGTGCCGCCGCCATGACCTATGCCGCCGAACACATCACCAGCGCCGACAAGGACGTGATCCTGATGGCCGGTGTCGATACCGGGGTCTATCACGGCTATGTCAAATGCGGCGCGACCGGCACGATCACCGGCATCGGTAACGTCCTGCCGCGGGAAATCCTGCATTTTGTCGCGCTTTCGAAGGCTGCGGCGCAGGGTGATCTGGACGCCCGTCTTCGTGCCTGCGAACTGGGCGAGGCGCTTGAGGTGCTGTCGTCCTGGGACGAGGAAACCGATCTGGTCCTGTATTACAAGCACATGATGACGCTGCAGGGCGACACCCAATATCAGCTGCACTTCAATGAAACGGACGAGCTGTCGCCAAGCCAGCGGGGCTGGGCCGAAACACAGTACCACCAGTTCAAGACCTGGTATGCGGAATGGAGCAAGCTGCCGGGGGCGGTGCAGAAATACAAGGCCTGAGGCGGCCGCGGCAAAGGCCCTTCCGAACCGGAAGGGCCTTTTTGATTCAGGCGACGGCGTTGAGCCCAAGCGATTCAAATCGTTCAAGCTGCGCGATTTCGCTGTCCGACAGAGTGATCCCTTCGGCCTCTGCCTTGGCGCGGGCGGCAAATCGGCGTTGCGAAGGCAGGCGCGCGCCTTGGCCCTGAATGGCCTCGAACAACAGTTCCGCCCGGGCGAAGGGATCGCCTTCGCGGCCGGCGGTGAATTTTTCCGGCGACAGTGCCAGAATCAGTTCGCCATGAAACGGTGCAAGCGTGGTGCTGCCCAGAAAATCCAGAACCTCGGGACTGGTCAGGTCGCCGATCATGACGCCGGCCAGCAGTTCGATCATGGTGCCGATAGCGGACCCCTTGTGCCCGCCGAACGGCAGCATCGCCCCTGCCAGCGCGGCCTCGGGGTCGGTGGTCGGCTGGCCCTCGGCGTCGATGGCCCAGCCTTTCGGCAAAGGCTTGCCCGCACGGCGATGCAGTTCGATCTCGCCCCGCGCAGCGACCGATGTGGCGAAATCGAACACATAGGGCGCGCGGCCCGTGCGCGGCCAGCCGAAAGCAAAGGGGTTGGTCCCTAGCAGCGGCCGCTTGCCGCCGGCAGGCGCGACCGTTGCATAGCTGGGGCACATGACCATGGTGGCAAGCCCGTGATCGGTGACGGCCTCGACCTCGGGCCACAGTGCTGCGAAATGGGTGCAGTCGTTCACGACCAAAGCCGCAAGTCCCAAGCGTTTCGCGCGTGCGGCCAGAACGGGAAGCCCAAGCTCGAATGCTGGGTTGGAGAACCCGCCACGGGCGTTGACCCGGACGATGGCACTGTCGCTGCCCCCGTCAAGCTCTGGCTCTGCCGTGCCCAGCACCTTGCCAGCCTTGAGCGTGCGCAAGACGCCTTCGATGCGATACACACCATGGGATTTGCAGCCGTCCCGTTCCCCTGCCGTGATGACCCGCGACAGCGCGGCGGCCTGAATCGCGTTCATTCCGGCGTGGCGGAAAATTCCTTCGACGCGGTCCCGCAAGGCGTCGACAGTCAGTGTCTGCTCCATATTTTCCTCTTTCGCACGATGGGCCATCCATGATTGACAGTCTGCATACATGAAATATACAAAAACTCAAAGACCGCTGGCGCTTATATTGTGCTGGCATGTCCCCCGGGTTTTGAAAAGGAAGGATCGGCGATGGATTACGAATTCCACGGCAAGCATCTGGTAGCCGGCGAATGGATCGCCACCGACCAACGCTTTGACAATGAACCGGCGCATGGCCCGGTTCGCAGCTTCAGCGTGGGCACGGTCGAGTTGGTGGACCGCGCCTGCGAGGCTGCGGAAGAGGCGTTCTGGGACTACGGTTATTCCTCGCGCGAGGATCGCGCCCGTTTTCTTGAAAACATCGCTGACAAAATCGAGGCGCGCGCCCAGGCGATCACGCAGATCGGCACGCAGGAAACAGGCCTGCCCGAGGCGCGGCTGAACGGCGAACGTGGCCGCACCACCGGCCAGTTGCGGCTGTTCGCGGAACACATCCGCAAGGGCGACTATCTCGACCGTCGGCACGATCCCGCGCTGCCTGATCGCCAGCCTCTGCCGCGCCCTGATATCCGCTTGCTGGAACGTCCCATCGGCCCGGTGGCGGTTTTCGGCGCCTCGAACTTCCCGCTGGCCTTTTCGACTGCGGGTGGCGACACGGCGGCCGCACTGGCTGCTGGCTGCCCGGTCGTGGTCAAGGGCCACAGCGCCCATCCCGGGACCAGCGAGATCGTGGCCGAGGCGATCCATGCGGCGATCAGGGCCTGCAATCTTCATCCCGGTGTCTTCAGTCTGATTCAGGGGGGCCGGCGCGACGTTGGTACCGCGTTGGTTCAGCACCCCGTCATCAAGGCCGTGGGCTTTACCGGCAGTCTTGCCGGGGGGCGGGCGCTGTTCGACCTCTGCGCCAGCCGGCCCGAGCCGATCCCGTTTTTCGGCGAGCTTGGCTCGGTCAACCCGATGTTCCTGCTGCCTGCGGCAATGGCGGCGCGTGCCGAACAGATCGGCACCGGCTGGGCCGGTTCGCTGACCATGGGTGCAGGCCAGTTCTGCACCAATCCCGGCATCGCGGTTGTGCAGGACGGCCCGGAGGCGGATCGTTTCACCGCCGCCGCCAGATCCGCACTGGAGCAGGCCGCCCCGCAAACCATGCTGACTGCGGGCATCGCGCGCGCCTATCACGAAGGCAAGGATCGCTTCGACGGCCGCAACGCGGTGAAGCCGGTGTTGACCACCGACAGTGATGGCAGGCAGGCCAGCCCGAACCTTTATGAAACCACGGCGGACGCCTATCTTCAGGATCACATGCTGGGCGAAGAGGTTTTCGGCCCGCTGGGCCTGATCGTCCGCGTGCGCGATGCGGAAGAGATGCTGCGCCTTGCCCGCGGCTTCGACGGCCAGTTGACCGCCACGATCCATATGGATGATGCCGATCTGGCGGCCGCGCAGCGGCTGCTGCCGGTGCTGGAGCGCAAGGCTGGCCGGGTTCTGGTCAACGGGTTCCCCACCGGGGTCGAGGTCTGCGACACTATGGTCCATGGCGGCCCTTACCCCGCCAGCACTAATTTCGGTGCCACCAGCGTCGGCACCCTGTCCATCCGCCGTTTCCTGCGGCCGGTCAGCTATCAGAACTTCCCCGAGGGCCTGTTGCCGGAAGATCTCCGCTAAGAAACTCCATCGAGGTCCGCTGTGCACGCGTGCCTCGTCCACTTTTTGTATATTTATTGTATTTTTGGTTTGATTTGGAAAAAAACCTCCGGCTATTGTCTATTATGGAATCGGCCGGGACAGGCCGATACGGACTGACAGGAGAAGGTTCATGACGAAATCCCCCATTATAGTAAGCCTGCTGGCGGCTGCTGTTGCGTTTGCAACCCCGTCTTACGCCGACAAGCTTGATGACATCATCGCCTCGGGCACCCTGCGCTGTGCGGTCGTCCTGGACTTTCCCCCCATGGGAATGCGCGACGAAAGCAATAATCCCGTCGGCTTCGACGTCGACTATTGCAACGATCTGGCCGCGGCATTGGGCGTGAAGGCCGAGATCGTCGAAACCCCGTTCCCGGAACGGATCCCGGCGCTGATGTCGGGCCGCGTGGACGTGGGGGTCGCCTCGACCTCGGACACGCTGGAGCGTGCCAAGACCGTGGGCATGTCCATACCCTATTACGCCTTCGAGAATGCTGTGGTCGCCAACAACAAGGTCGAGATGGCGAGCTGGGAGGACATGAAAGGCAAGACCGTCGGCGCCACCGCCGGCACCTATGAGGCGATCTGGCTGGAGAAGCAGGTTACCGAATGGGGCGAGGGCACCTTCCGCCCCTATCAGACCCAAGCGGACGTGTTCCTGGCGCTGAGCCAGGGTCAACTGGACGCAACGGTTTCGACCGTCGAGGTTGCGAACGCCAACGTGAATTCCGGCAACTTCCCCGGCATCAGGGTTGTCGACAAGGCGCCGATGGTCCCCGACTATGTGGCCCTGTTCACCCTGCGCGAGGAATACGGGCTGCTCAACTATCTGAACCTGTTCGTGAACCAGCAGGTGCGCACCGGCCGCTATGCCGAACTTTATGCCAAATGGGTTGGTGAGGGCGAACCGGCCAACCTGACGATACCCGGCGTCTATCGCTAAATTCCGTCGCAAGGCGGCGCGACAACCGCGCCGCCTTGATGCTTTCCGACAGCAGCGGGACGGCCATGTTCAATTACACATTCCAATGGAAGCAGGCGATGGCCAGGCTTCCGCAGATGCTGGATGGCGCCATCGTCACCATGCAGATTGCGATCTTGTCGATGATCATCGGCATCCTTCTGGCGATCATGCTGACCATGTTTCGCCTGTCCGGCATCCGCGTGCTGTCCGCCATAGCGAAAACCTGGGTCGAGATTGCGCGCAACACTCCAGCGCTGTTCCAGATCTATATGGCGCATTTCGGGCTGGGCAGCTTTGGCCTGCATCTAAGCCCATATCTGTCGCTGCTGATCGGCATCACCTTCAACAACGCGGGCTACCTGACCGAGAATTTCCGCGGTGCCCTGAAAGCGATCCCCGACACCCAGACCCGCGCGGCGCGTTCGCTGGGGCTGGGGCAGGCGGGGGCGTTCCGATATGTCGTTCTGCCGCAGATGCTGCGCATATCGTTCCTGCCGATGACGAACCAGATGGTCTGGGCGGTCCTGATGACCTCGCTGGGTGTCACCGTCGGGATGAGCACCGATCTTTACGGCGTCACCCAGGCCCTGAACGCGCTGACATTCCGCACGTTCGAGCTGTTCGCGCTGGCCGCGGTGATCTTTTACGTCATCACCAAGGTCATCACCCTTGGTGCACGGCTGATCGCCGCGCGACTGTTCAGGTATTGAGGGGGGCGTCCGATGTTTGATACCGCACTGACAGTCGCCGACCTGATTTTCCTGGCCAAGGGCGCTGGCATGACCATCGTGGTCACGCTGATCTCGGTAATCGCCGGCACCTTGCTTGGCATTGTCTTCGGCGTTCTGCGCTATCAGGTGGGCGCGCTCTGGGCAGCGCCGCTGACCTTTGTTCTGGATATTTTCCGCTCCATCCCGCTGTTGATCCAGCTTGTGCTGGCCAACGCCTTTTTGGGCACGATCCTGCGGCTGAATATCTCGGGCTTCACGGTCGCCTGCATCGTGCTGTCGATGTATACCGCTGCCTATTGCGCCGAGATCGTGCGCGGCGGGATCGACGCGGTGCCGGCCACCACCCGGCGCGCGGCACGGTCGCTGGGCCTGAGTTGGTGGCAGGACATGCGCGAGATCGTCCTGCCGCTGGCCACGCGTGTCGCGCTGCCGTCGTGGATCGGGTTGGCGCTGGGCGTGATGAAGGATTCCGCGCTGGTCTATGTCGTGCAGGTGACCGAGCTTCTGAAATCCACCCAGATCCTGATCACGCGTCTGCAGGAGCCGCTGTTCCTGCTGCTGATCTGCGGCACATTCTATTTTGTCATCTCGTTCCCGCTGGCCCGTTTCGGCGGTTACCTTGAAAAACGGTGGTCCAATGATTGAGATTGAAAACGTCCGCAAATCCTTTGGACAACTCGAGGTGCTGAAGGGCATCGATCTGACCGTCAGCGATGGCGAGGTGGTTACCATTATCGGCGGGTCCGGCTCGGGTAAGTCCACGCTGCTGACCTGCATCAACGGGTTGGAGCCGATAGATTCCGGCCGCATCCTGATCGACGGGACCGAAGTTCACGCGAAATCCACCAACCTGAACAAGTTGCGTCGCAAGGTCGGCATCGTATTCCAGCAATGGAACGCATTTCCGCATTTGACCGTGCTGGACAATGTCACCCTTGCGCCGCGCAAGGTTCTGGGAATGTCGCGGGCACAGGCGGAAGAGATCGGCGTGCGGCAACTGACCCACGTCGGCCTTGGCGACAAGCTGAAGACCTATCCCGGCAGGTTGTCGGGCGGTCAGCAGCAGCGCATGGCCATTGCCCGCGCCTTGGCCATGTCGCCCGAATACATGCTGTTCGACGAGGTGACCTCGGCGCTGGACCCGCAACTGGTGGGCGAGGTGCTGGATACGCTGAAGATGCTGGCGCAAGAGGGTATGACCATGATCTGCGTCACGCATGAGATGGCATTTGCACGCGATGTGTCCAATCGCGTTGCATTCTTCCATCAGGGCGTCATGGCCGAGATCGGCCCGCCCCAACAGATCTTCGGCGACCCGCAGAACCCGGAAACCCGCAAGTTCCTGTCGAGCACCCGGCAATGACCGACAAGGTTGTTGTGGTCGGCGCGGGCGTCGTCGGGCTGAGCATCGCTTTGGTCGCGCAGGCGCGTGGCATTGCGGTGCAGGTGATCGACCGTGAGGGACCGGCGGCGGGTGCCTCGGCCGGCAATGCAGGGGCCTTTGCCTTTACGGATATTCTGCCGCTGGCCTCGCCCCGCATCATGCGGCAGGCGCCGAAATGGCTGCTGGACCCGCTTGGCCCGTTGTCGGTGCCTCCGGCCTATGCTTTGCGCATCGCACCCTGGATGTTGCGTTTTTGGCGGGCCTGCGCGCCTGCGCGGGTCCGTGCCTCGACCACCGCGCAGACCGCCTTGATGGATTTGTCCAAGGCCGAGCTTGAGCCCTTTCTTGCCGCGACCGGAACCCTGCCGATGCTGCGCAAGGAAGGGAACCTTCAGGTCTATGAATCGCAGGCAGAGTTTAACGCGTCGCTGCCGGGGTGGCAGGCGCGCGAAGATCACGGCATCGAGTTCCGGCACATGACCTTGGATGAGATGTCAGCCGTCCAGCCCGGCCTGTCGTCGCATTTCACCCACGGCACGTTTACGCCGGGATGGTACTCCATCGCCGATCCCCGCGATTATACGGTCGCACTGGCCGACCGGTTTCGGGCCAATGGCGGTGAGATCACCATCGCCGAGGCCACGGGTCTGGCCGATGACGGCGTGCTGACCACTGCCGGAAAGCTGCGCGGCCGGGTCGTGCTGGCGGCGGGGGCGTTTTCGCATCTGTTGGCGCGCACGCTGGGGGTCCGCATCCCGCTGGAAACCGAGCGCGGCTATAACACCACGCTGCCCGCCGATGCGTTCGATCTGCGTTGCCAGATCACCTTCGGGGGGCACGGTTTTGTGGTATCCAAGCTGACATCGGGCATCCGTGTCGGCGGGGCGGTAGAGCTTGGCGGCTTGAAGCTGCCGCCGAATTACAAGCGCGCCGAGGCGATGCTGAAAAAGGCCGCCGCCTTCCTTCCGGGGTTGAGAACCGGCGGAGGAGAGCAGTGGATGGGTTTCCGCCCTTCGCTGCCCGACAGCCTGCCTGCCATCGGACCCTTGCCCGGCCATCCCAATGTCCTGTGTGCCTTCGGGCACGGCCATCTGGGTCTGACCCAGTCGGTCGGGACGGCGCGGATCGTGGCCGACCTTTTGTCGGGCGCGGATCCCGGCATCGATTTGGCGCCCTTTTCTCCGGCGCGTTTCTGAGGCGAACATGACGCAATATATCTTTCCCTGCATCGACGGCCATACCTGCGGCAATCCCGTCCGTCTGGTTGCGGGCGGCGCCCCGCGGCTGGAGGGCGCTGACATGTTGGAAAAACGCGCACATTTCCTGCGCGAGTTCGACTGGATCCGCACCGGTCTGATGTTCGAGCCGCGCGGCCACGACATGATGTCGGGCTCGATCCTCTATCCGCCGACGCGGGCGGATTGCGATGTGGCGGTGCTGTATATCGAAACCTCGGGCTGCCTGCCGATGTGTGGTCACGGCACCATCGGCACGATCACCATGGGGATCGAAAATGGCCTGATCACCCCGCGTCAGCCGGGCAGGCTGTCCATCGAGACCCCGGCTGGCAAGGTCGATATCGAATACCGCCAGGAAGGCCGCTATGTCGAGGAGGTCCGGCTGACCAATGTGCCCGGCTTCCTGCATTCCGAAGGCCTGACCGCCGAGGTCGAGGGTCTGGGCGAGATCGTCGTGGACGTGGCCTATGGCGGCAATTTCTATGCCATCGTCGAGCCGCAAAAGAACTTCCGCGACATGGTCGATTTTACCGCAGGTGAACTGATCGGCTTCAGTCCCAAACTGCGGGCGGCGCTGAACGCGAAATATGAATTCGTCCACCCCGAGCATCCGGCGATCAACGGCCTTAGCCACATCCAGTGGACCGGCGCCCCGACGGTTCCGGGCGCGCATGCCCGCAACGCGGTCTTTTATGGCGACAAGGCCATCGACCGCAGCCCCTGCGGCACCGGCACCTCGGCGCGCATGGCGCAGCTTGCGGCCAAGGGCAAGCTGTCGGTGGGTGATGAGTTCTGGCACGAATCCATCATCGGCTCCATCTTCAAGGGTCGCGTCGAGGCCGCCACGACCGTTTCCGGGCGCGATGCGATCATTCCCTCGATCGCTGGATGGGCACGCCAGACGGGGCTGAACACGATCTATATCGACGCCGAACGCGATCCGTTCGCACATGGCTTCGTGGTAAAATGATGGACCCAACGTGGCGGACCTGAGCCCCGGTCCGCGTAATAGCGGCGGATTTCGATCCGTCGCCGTCTGCTGCCTGAACCAGCTTTGCTAAAGGACAAACCATGCGCTCGCGTCTTTCCATCAATGTCGTCGGCTGCCATGCCGAGGGTGAAATCGGCGATGTGATCGTGGGCGGTGTTCTTCCGCCTGCCGGCAAAACCATGATGGAGCGGATGATCACGATGGAACGTGATCACGATCATATCCGCCAGTTGCTGATCTGCGAGCCGCGCGGCTCGGTCGCGCGCCATGTGAATCTGATCGTTCCGGCGATCACGCCGGGATGCGCGGCCGGCGCGATCATCATGGAGCCGACCGAGTACCCGCCCATGTCCGGCTCGAACACCATCTGCGTGGCGACGGTTCTGCTGGAAACCGGCATGGTTCCCATGCAAGAGCCGGTCACGCGGTTCAAACTGGACATGCCCGGGGGCGTCATCGAGGTCGCTGCGGAATGCCGGGACGGCAAGTGCCGCTCGGTCACGTTCAGGAACGCCCCGGCTTTTGCCGCCCTCCTTGACGGCGCCTTGGAGGTCGAGGGTCATGGCACCATACCGCTGGACATCGCCTATGGCGGCATGTTCTTCGGGATTGTCGATGCAAAGGCGCTTGGCTTCGAGATCCGCCCGGATGAGGCGCGCGACCTTGCCGTTCTGGGGGAAAAGATCCGCAAGGCCGCGCGCGAGCAGTTCGAGGTGGCGCATCCTGAATTTCCCAACGTGCGCGGCGTCTCGATCGTGCAATTTGCGATGCCGTTTGCGGGCACTGGCAAGGTCACCCGCAATACCTGCATCGTTGCTCCGGGTCGCTCTGATCGGTCGCCGACCGGGACCGGCACTTCGGCGCGGATGGCGGTCTTGCAGGCCCGCGGATTGATGGGTGTCGGGGACGTGCTTATTCACGAATCCATTATCGGCTCGCAGTTCGTCGGCAAGATACTGGAGGTGAACGAGCAAAAGGGTGTTACCACGATAACCCCGCAGATTACCGGACGCGCGTGGATTACCGGGCAGCACAGCTACCTTCTTGATCCCGAGGACCCTTGGCAAAGTGGCTATATGCTGTCGGATACTTGGGGTGTCACGCCGACGCTGAAACAATAAAGACACCCAGGATCGGGGCCATTACCCGAACGGGCTGGAGGCGAAGTAAATGACCATGACCGCGCTTGGCATTCTGCCCGGCACTGCAGAAGGCCCGATCATTTCTTCGGACGAGGCCCTCAGCTTCTGGGGCGGGATCGACCCCGCCACCGGCGGGATCATCGACGTTCACCACCCCTTGCACGGGCGCGTGATTACCGGATGCGTGCTGATGATGCCCACGACGCGGGGGTCATGCACCGGATCGGGGGTTCTTCTTGACCTGATGCTGTCTGGGCGGGGTCCGGCGGCGCTGATCTTTTCTGAACCCGAAGATGTCGCGACCCTGGGTGCCCTGATCGCTGCCGAGATGTTCGGAAAGAACCTGCCGGTGCTGCGCTTGTCGGAGGATGCCTTTCAGGCTGTGGCGGCGCGGAAATCCTGCCGGATCACTGCGGGATTGATCGCTGCCGGGGACCTTACGATTGCGGTTCCTGCGCCTGCCGCAAGCTCTTTGGAGCTTACGAAACAGGATCGGGCGATTCTGGATGGTCGCGACGGCGTGGCCTGTGCGCAAGCCATGCGCATTATCTGTGCGATGGCCGCTCAGCAAGGCGCAGAACGGCTGGTTGATGTGACGCAGGCCCATATCGATGGCTGCATCTACGCCAGCCCGGCCAACCTGACCTTTGCCGAGCGGATGGCCGAGATGGGTGCCAAGGTAAAGATTCCCACGACCATGAACGCGATTTCGGTCGACCATGACAACTGGCGGCGGCAGGGGGTTCCGCCGGTTTTCGGCGGGCCGGCACAGCGGCTGGCGGATGCCTATGTCGCGATGGGATGCCGCCCGACCTTTACCTGTTCCCCCTATCTTCTAGACAGTGCACCCGGTCTGGGAGAGGCGGTGGCATGGGCGGAATCCAACGCAGTGATTTATGCCAACAGCGTGCTGGGCGCGCGCACGGCCAAGCACCCGGATTTCCTTGACCTGTGCATCGCGCTGACGGCCCGCGCGCCCTTGTCGGGGGTGTATCTGGACCAGCACCGCAAAGCGCGCCGCATCATTGAGGTGGAGCTGCCCGATACGGTCGATGACGCGTTTTGGCCGCTGGTGGGCTATCTGGCGGGAAAGTCGTCCCCGGATCGCGTTCCCTTGCTGCGCGGGCTGTCGGCGGCGCGGCCGGACCCGGATGCGCTCAAGGCGCTTTGCGCGGCCTTTGGCACCACCTCGGCCGCGCCGATGCTGCATGTCGAGGGCGTCACCCCCGAAGCGGATCAGATCGCCGAGGATGCCGACCACTGCCGGATCAGCCGCGCCGAGATGGAGGACGGCTGGAGAATGCTGAACGAAGGTCCCGAAGAGGTCGAACTGGTGGCGCTTGGCAGTCCTCATGCCTCGCTAAGCGAATGCCGCGAACTGGCGGATCGGCTGGAGGGGAGGCAGGTGGTCATTCCGACCATCCTGACCACCGGGCGTGGCACGATCGCGCAGGCCAGCGCCGAAGGAACGCTGGCCAAGCTGGAAGCAAGCGGGGTGACGGTTATTCCCGATCTTTGCTGGTGCTCGATTTCCGAACCCGTATTTCCGGTCCGGACGCGTTGCGTGATGACCAATTCCGGGAAGTATGCCCATTACGGACCGGGGCTTTCGGGCCGCGCGCTCAGGTTCGGCAGTCTTGCGCAATGCATTCAGGTGGCTCTTACCGGCACTGCGCCCAAGACGCTGCCGGAATGGCTGCGGTGAACGGGTAAACAGGACACGCTCTTCGGGAACCCAGCAGTTCCTCGTTGCCTCGATAGTTTTCGGGGCGGCGCGAATGCATGTCTGCGTGCCCTCTGACTTGTTGCTCAGGCTGATCCATGCACGCGGCATGATGTTTCCATGACACCGTTTGCGACCGGGACGAAGCAACATGCCAGAACCTCTCCGGCCGCAATATTTCTGATTGCCCGATCAATCAGAAATATTGACTTTCACCCTTGTTTGACGGCTACTTGTGCGCAGAGGCGCGGCCGGATCGGTCGGGTAGGGCCTTACTGGCCTGAGAAATAAGGGGGAATGCGGTGGCAGAGAATCGAACCGGGGATGTCGAAGCGGCGGTGCGCGAACATATCCTTTTGCCGGCGCAAGAGATGGCAAAGCTTGGCAAGGCCACGCAGCCTGTCCTGACCCATGCCGAAGGGATCTATGTATTTGCGGAAGGTGGTCGCCGCCTGATCGACGGCCCGGCTGGCATGTGGTGCGCTCAGGTCGGCTATGGCCGCAAAGAGATCGTCGATGCCATCGCACATCAGGCCATGGTGCTGCCCTATGCCTCGCCCTGGTACATGGCGACGAGTCCGGCGGCAAAGCTGGCCCGGAAGATTGCTTCTTTGACGCCCGGCGATCTGAATCGGATCTTTTTCACCACCGGCGGTTCGACTGCCGTGGACAGTGCTTTGCGTTTCAGCGAATTTTTCAACAATGTCCTGGGGCGGCCGCAGAAAAAGCGCATCATCGTGCGCTATGACGGTTATCACGGCTCCACCGCGCTGACGGCGGCCTGCACGGGGCGTACCGGCAACTGGCCGAATTTCGACATTCATCAGGACCGGATCTCGTTTCTGTCCAGTCCCAATCTGCGCCATGCTGGCAACCGCAGCGCCGAGCAGTTTCTGGACGATCTGGTCAAGGAATTCGAGGATCAGATCGAGGCGCTCGGCGCAGATACGATAGCGGCCTTCCTTGCCGAGCCGATCCTTGCATCGGGTGGGGTGATCATTCCGCCTAAGGGATATCACGCCCGCTTCAAGGCGATCTGCGAACGGCACGACATCCTGTATATCTCGGACGAGGTGGTGACGGGATTTGGCCGCTGCGGCGAATGGTTCGCATCAGAGAAGGTCTTTGGGATCGTTCCGGATATCATCACCTTCGCCAAGGGAGTCACCTCGGGCTATGTGCCGCTGGGCGGGTTGGCGATTTCGGAAAAAGTTCTGGCGCGTATTTCGGGCGAGAACGCGAAGGGAAGCTGGTTCACCAACGGCTATACCTATTCCAACCAGCCGGTCGCCTGCGCGGCGGCTCTGGCCAATATCGAACTGATGGAACGCGACGGCATCGTCGATCACGCCCGTGAGATGGCGGACTATTTCGCCGCCGCTTTGGCCTCGCTTACCGATCTGCCGGGTGTGGCTGAAACCCGCGCCGTAGGGCTGGTGGGCTGCGTGCAATGCATGCTGGACCCGACGCGCCCGGATGGCAACGACGATGACAAGGCGTTTACTCGCAAGATCGACGAACGCTGCTTTGAGTTGGGCCTGATCGTGCGGCCGCTTGGCGATCTTTGTGTGATTTCGCCGCCGCTGATCATTACCCGTGCGCAGATTGACGACATGATCGCGATCATGCGTCAGGCGATTTCCGAAGTGGGCGCCGCGCACGGGTTGCAAATGAAAGAGCAGGTCGACGTTTGACGCGGCCCGCAACGAAACCTCCAATCCGACAGGAATGACATGCTCCAGAACATCGACTGGCACACCCGCGCCAAAGCCGTGAAGCTTCCCGACCGTCCGTTTATCGACGGAAAATATGTCGACAGCCTTTCGGGCGAGACTTTCGCCTGCGTCTATCCCGGCGACGGAAGGGTGCTGGCCCAGATCGCCTCGTGCAATGAAGGTGACGTCGATACGGCGGTGCGTTCGGCGCGTCGGGCCTTTGACTCGGGCGTCTGGTCGCGCATGGCCCCGGCCGACCGCCGTCGCATTCTTCTGCGCTTTTCCGAACTGATCCTTGCCAACCGTGAAGAGCTGGCCTTGCTGGAAACGCTCAATGTCGGGAAGCCGATCGCCAATGCCTATAACGGCGATGTGGTCAGCGCGGCGGGCTGTATCGCGTGGTATGCCGAGGCCATCGACAAAGTCTATGGCGAGGTCGCGGCCACCGCCCATGACATGACCACCCTTGTCGTGCGAGAGCCGGTGGGTGTCGTCGCCGCCGTCGTGCCTTGGAACTATCCGATGTCGATGGCGGCCTGGAAGCTGGGGCCGGCGCTGGCGACCGGCAACTCGGTGATCCTGAAGCCGGCCGAACAATCGCCCTTTACGGCGCTGAAATTAGGCGAGCTGGCCATTGAGGCAGGGATCCCGCCGGGTGTTCTGAACGTGGTCCCGGGTTTGGGTCATATCACGGGCAAGGCGCTGGGCCTGCATATGGATGTCGATTGCGTGGGCTTCACCGGCTCGACCGAGGTCGGCAAGTATTTCATGCAATACTCTGGCCAGTCCAACATCAAGCGGATCGGTCTGGAACTGGGGGGCAAGTCGCCACAGGTGGTGCTGGCGGATTGCGACGATCTGGACGCGGCCGCGGCGGGTATTGCCGCTGGGATCTTTGCGAATACCGGCCAGGTTTGCAATGCCGGCTCGCGGCTGATCGTTGACCGGAAGGTGCGCGATGCTTTGCTGGAAAAAATCGCGGCCCATGCAAAAGCCTATGCACCCGGCGACCCGCTCGACCCCGCCACTCGCATGGGTTCGCTGGTAAGCGAAGAGCAGATGGACCGGGTGCTTGGCTATATCGACGCGGGGCGCGCGGACGGTGCCAATGCGATGATCGGCGGCAACCGTGTGCGGACCGAAACCGGCGGGTTCTTCATCGAGCCGACGGTCTTTGACGGTGTGCGCAACGATATGAAGATCGCCCAAGAGGAGATCTTCGGCCCAGTATTGTCGGCGATCACCGTCAATGGCTTCGATGAGGCGATGGAGGTCGCCAATGACACGATCTACGGCCTTGCCGGGGCGGTCTGGACCGGCTCGGTGAAGAACGCCCATCGCGCGGCCAAGGCAATCAGGGCCGGTGTGGTGTGGGTCAACTGCTTCGACCGCGGTTCGCTGGCCGTTCCTTTCGGGGGCTTCAAACAATCCGGCTTTGGCCGCGACAAGTCGCTTCATGCCATGGACAAATATACCGACCTCAAGGCGGTCTGGTTCGCCCATTGACATGGGGCCCAGTGCATTGTCCGCGGTTTCGGGGTGATGCGCTTTCCTGCCGGATGCGTCCTTTCGCATCCGGTCTTTCCGCCACTATGATCCGCGCAGATCGGAGAGCATTGTCATGTGGAAGGACGAAGTCCTAGCCCAACCCGTGGTCCCCTATGAGAAGCGCCGCCTTGCCATCGAGGCCGAGCCGCTGCCACCGAACATCGGGGCGCTGATAGATGCGGCCGCAGATGATGCGGGAGAGCGGCTGCTGTGGAATTTCTTCGAAAGCGGCGAAACCATCACCTATGCGCAAATGCGGCGGATGGTGAACGGGTTGGCGGTGCGGCTGGTCGCGCTTGGCATCACGAAAGGCACCCATGTCGGTGTGATGCTGCCCAACATCGCCGCCTTTCCGCTGACCTGGCTTGCGCTTGGCCGGATCGGCGCTGTGATGGTGCCGATCAATCCCGGCTATACATCGCGCGAGATTGCCCATGTTATGAACGTAGCACAGGCAGAATGGGTGGTGACCCATGCCGATACCCGCGCCGCCTTGGACGAGGCCAATGCGCAGGGACTGATCTCCCTGCCGTCGCGCCGGTTGATCGTCGTCGGGGGTAGGGCTGAAGGGCAGGCGCATGACTGGCAGGCGCTGGCCGCCCAACCTGCCGACAGTTTCACGCCGCCCGCACCCGTCGGCCATGACGATCTTCTCAACATCCAGTTCACATCGGGCACCAGCGGCTTTCCGAAAGGCTGCATGCTCAGCCAGCGATACTGGATCTCGGCCGGCAAGGTGAACGCTTTTCGCGACGGCCGGGTCTATCGCCGCATCCTTGCCTCGACGCCCTTCTTTTACATGGACCCGCAATGGCTGCTGCTGATGACCCTCTATCAGCGCGGCACGCTTTTCGTGGCGGCCAAGCAATCGACCAGCCGCTTTACCGGATGGCTGAAAGAGCATCGGATCGAGTTCTGCCTGCTGCCTTGGGTGCTGCATGGCATGGCTCCGCAATCGCATGATGCCGATAATCGGGTGATCCGTGCCAATATCTATGGGTGTCCGCGCGATCTGCACCAAGGCATCGAGGCGCGGTTCGATCTGAACGCACGCGAGGCTTTCGGGATGACCGAAATCGGGCCCGCAATGTTCGCCCCCATCGAACACGCCGACAAGGTCGGTTCCGGCTCTTGCGGCGTGCCATGCCCGTTTCGCGAATGCCGCATCGTGGATGAGGCAGGCCAGCCGGTTCCCCAAGGCAAGATAGGCGAGCTGCAAATTCGCGGACCGGGCATCATGCTGGGCTATTACAACAATCCTCAGGCCACGGCCGAGGTATTGCAGGACGGCTGGTTCTCGACCGGCGACTTGTTCCGGCAGGACGATGATGGGTTCTTTTATATCGTCGGCCGCAAAAAGGACATGATCCGCCGCTCGGCGGAAAATATCGCGGCGCGAGAGGTCGAGACGGTGCTGGCTGCCGCACCGGGCGTCGCAGAGGTTGCCGTGGTCGGTGTGCCCGATCCCTTGCGCGGCGAAGAGGTCAAGGCGTATCTGCGCCTGAAAGAGGGGGCACTGGCCGACAGGCAGACGCTGGATGGTATCATTGCCACCGCGCAGGCCGGTCTTGCGCCATTCAAGGTGCCGCGCTTTTATACCTTTGTCGACGACTTTCCCCGCACCGCCTCGCTCAAAATCGCCAAGCCGAGGATCACAGCAGGCGTCAACAATCTGCGCGCAGGGTCCTGGGACCGCAGCACTGCAAGCTGGATCGGGGGAACTCCGGCATGAAACCGCAATATGACGCCATCATCGTCGGCGGGGGCCATAACGGGCTGACCTGCGGGGCCTATCTTGCCCGTGCCGGGGTCAAGGTTCTGGTTGTCGAGCGCCGCGAGATCGTCGGCGGCGCCGCAGTCACCGGTGAAATCGCGCCGGGCTATCGCAGCTCCATCGCCTCTTATTATCAGGGGCTCTTGCAGCCCAAGGTCATCCTTGACCTGGAATTGCAGAAATACGGTTTTGAAGTCCTGCCGGCCGCGCCAACCGTCTTTGCGCTTGAGGGCGGGCGCACCTTTACCATGTGGGACGACCCCGATCTGTTCGCCGCCGAAATCGCGAAGTTTTCGAATGTCGACGGCGAAGCCTATGCCAAATACCGCGCGCATATGCTGAAGATCGCGCCGCATATGAAACAGCTTTTATGGGAAATTCCGGTCAATCCCGCCAGCGGAAAGCTTGGCGATCTGAAACGGCTTGCCGGGTTCGTGTGGCGTTTCCGCAAGATCGGCCCGCAGTTCTACGACATCTACAACCTGCTGACGATGAGCGCCTATGATTATCTTTCGCGCTGGTTCTCGTCCGAGGACATGAAGCTGGTTTTGGGTTTTTTTGCCGGCGGCGGCGGGGCCAACTCCAGCCTGAAAACCCCGGGTTCCGCCTATATGCTGGTGCGCAGCATCGTGCGCGACGCCACGACGGCGGCGGGGCCGGGGGGCTTCATGAAAGGCGGCATGGGGGCGATTTCCGAGGCGATCCGCCGCTCGGGCGAGGCTTATGGGATGCAGGTCCGCACCTCTTGCCCCGTCGCGCGGATCATCGTCGAAAACGGCCGCGCAGCAGGGGTGCGGCTTGAGGGGGGCGAAGAGATCCGCTCGAAGATCGTCATCGGCAATGCCACGGCACGGACCATCTTCACCAAGCTTCTTGACCCCGACAGCCTGCCGGAAGAGTTCAACCGCGACATCCGCAACATCCGCTGTGAAAGCACGGTGTTTCGGGTAAATCTGGCCCTGTCCTCATTGCCCGACGCACCGGTTTTTGGCCGGAGCAACCCGGACGGGGGAATTGTGCCGCAGATGACCATCGCGCCCTCGGTGGGCTATATGGAGCGGGCATGGCATCAGGCGCAGACAGGCGACATGTCCGACGAGCCCTTTCTGATCGTCAAGGTTCCCTCGCTGGTCGATCCGACCTTGGCGCCTGCCGGCCATCACATCATGAATATCTTTGGTGGCCATGCACCCTATACCCTTGCGCGCGGGACATGGGACGAGCGGCGCGAAGAGCTTTGGGAACGGGTGCTGAAGGTGTTGAAAACCCAGTTCCCGAATATCGAAAGCAAGATCCTGCACCGGCAAACCCTGACCCCGCTGGATCTGGAGCGGATATTTGACCTGCCGAACGGCCATGTCCATCATGGTGAGATCAGCGCCGACCAGATGTTTTTCCGCCGCCATTCGCCGAATTACGCCGATTATCGCAGTCCGGTCGATGGGCTTTATCAGGCCTCGGCCTCGGTCCATCCGGGAGGGGGCGTGACAGGCGTTCCGGGCCACAATGCCGCGAAGGTCATCCTTGAAGACCGCAGGAAATGGAACTGAACTGATGCTGATCGATTTCTCCAGCCGCCCGCCGCACCCGGATTTCTCGCCCGCCGCGCCGCATTTGCAGAACTATCGCCGGGTCTATCAAGCCAGTGAAAGCCGTTCGGCCCAGTCCGACGCGGCACAGGGGCTGGAGGGCTGGCTTCGCACCTATGAGACGCTGGATGCGCGTCATGTCGTGCTGAAGGCCAGGGATCTGACCACCACTTTCGGCTTCCGTATTCCGAATAAGGCGGTGTCGGATTTCATTCGTACCCACGGTCCACGTTATATCGGCTTTGCCGGGGTGGATCCCTGGCAGGCGGATGCGGTCGAGCAGTTTGACCATGCCGTCCGAAACCTTGGGCTGCGCGGGCTGAACCTGCAATGTTTCGAACTGAAAATGCGGCCCGACGACGAGCGGTTGTTCCCGCTTTACGAAAAGGCCATCGAGCTTGATGTGCCGGTGAATATCCATTGCGGGATCAACTTTTCGACCCATACGCCGATGTCGGTGGGGCGGCCCGAATATATCGACAATGTCATGGTGCGCTATCCCGATCTTCGCGCAGTGGCCTCGCCGCCCGGCTGGCCCTGGGTGCAAGAACTGATCGGCGTGGCCTGGCGCCATCCGAACCTTTATATCGGCGTTCTGGCCGTGCGGCCCAAGCTGCTGGCCAAGGCGCATTCCGGCTATGAGCCGCTGCTGCAATACGGCCGGACCATCCTGAAACGAAAGATGATTTTCGGCTCGGCCTTCCCGATGATGCCGGTCGAAACCGCGCTGGATGAGCTTGATGCGCTGGGGTTGGATGATGAGACGCGGCGGCTGTGGCTGCACGATAATGCCGCACGGTTACTCGGACTGCCGCCAGCCTGAACTTGACTTTGCTTTCACAGCACCTATTGCGGGGACGATATGCCGTATTCGCCAAAACCGCCGCGAAAAGACTGATATTCCAATGACCGAGCCGAAACCAAGATCACGGCGCAACGCCACCGGGACCGCCCAGAAAAGCCGGGATGATCAGGTAGTCGACCGCCGCCGCTCGCTTTTGAAAGCGGCGGTGAAGGTGATTTCGAAACGTGGACTGACCGGCGTTACCATCAACTCGATCGCCGCCGAGGCGAAATGTTCCTATGGCGTGGTGGCATTTCATTTCCAGTCGAAAGAGGGAATCATCTTTGCCGCCCTTGACCATACGGCGGCCGAATATGAAGCCTATCTTGCGCGGTTGAACGCGTCTGAACGCGGCCCGGCCGAACGCATCCGCCACATGATCGACACCGATTTCAGCCGCAAGGCCGCGGGACAGGATTCCATCGCGCTTTGGCTGGCCTTCTGGGCCGAGGCGGCGCGGGTGCCCAATTTTCGCAAACGCTGCGCCGAATTGCGCATTCATTACAACGATGCGGTCGCACAGGATATTGCCGAACTGGCACAACAGCGCGGCATCCACATCGACGCAGGACAGGCGGCGCTGACGCTGAACGCGATGATCTCGGGCCTGTGGGTCGAAAACCTGCTTCTGCCCATCACCATGGCCGAGGGGCAGAAGCGCGGCCACGATGCCTGCATGGCCTATATGCGGATGCTTTTTCCCCAGGATTTCTGATCCCGTAAACACCGCCTCAGCGGTTGAGATGTCGGGGCAGTCCTGCCCCAGCCGATTCAAAGCCCGAAAGGACGGCTACGGCGTTCACGCCGATTGCCTCGATGGCATAACCGCCTTCCATGACGAAAAGCGTGGGCAGGCCCAGTTCTCCGATCCGTCGACCGATTTGCGGGTAATCCGCGCTTCTCAACCGGAAATGCGAGATGGGGTCCTCTTCAAACGTATCGACGCCAAGCGAAACCACCAGCCTGTCCGGGGCAAAGGCGGCGATACGCTCCAGCCCCTTGCCGAGCTCTGCCGACCATGCGGTGAAATCCGCTCCCCAAGGCAGCGGCAGGTTCAGGTTGCAGCCCGCGCCCGCACCTTCGCCCGTCTCATCGGCGAAACCGATGTAATAGGGATATTCCTGAACCGGATCGCCATGGATCGAAACCGTAAGCACGTCTGCCCGGTCATAGAAAATGTCCTGGGTGCCGTTGCCATGGTGGTAGTCGATGTCCAGCACTGCCACCCGTCGCGCACCGCTGTCACGGAAATACTGCGCGGCGATGGCGGCATTGTTGAGAAAGCAATAGCCGCCGAAGTAATCCCGCCCCGCATGGTGTCCCGGCGGCCGGCAGAGTGCAAAGGCCGCACCCTCCCCGGCATCGATCAGGCGCGCGCCCGTCAATGCGCAATCCACAGCGGCCCGCGCGGCGGCCCAGGTTCCCTCCAGCACCGGGCTGCTCATGTCCACGGCGTAGCGGCCCAGTTCGGCACCGGGTCGCCGGGTCGGGATCATGCGTGACCGGCGAGGCGGCCAGATATTCGGGTAGGCGGGGATCGGACCAACCTCGGCACTCCATGCCTGCCATGCGGTTTCCAGAAAGCGCACGAAATCGCGGTCATGCACCGCCAGCACCGGCGCCAGATCAAAGCTGTCGGGCGCAACGACGGGACCCAGTCCCGCACGTTCAATCTGTGCCAGCACCAGTTCGGCGCGACGTGGGATCTCGAAGGCATCGACCCATTTGCCGCGATAGAACTCGGTTTCGACACTTTGCAGGCTGTGGAGTTCAGAGAATATCGTCTTCATGTCATGCCTCAGAACGGAAGGGCGGGGCGTGTCTGGGCTGTGGCATACCAGCCGCCGACCGCGGTTTCATATGCAAGGCCGGCGCTGAAGACCGTCTGGTCCTCATAGCTGCGCCCGACCAACTGGATACCGGTCGGCACGCCGTTGGGGGCGTGGCCTGAAGGCACGGCAAGCACCGGGCAGCGGCTGAGCATGTTGAAGGGCCATGCCATGGTCCAGCCAAGATAAGGGTCGATGTCGCGTCCGTTGATCTGCAGCGGACCGGCCATGTCGAACTCGGCCGACACCGCCGGAATGGCAAGGGTGGGACAGATGAAAAGATCGAACCCCTCCATCATCGGGCCGAAATGCGACCAGATCCGGCCCTCCACCTCGAGGCTGGCAAGATAATCGCGTGTCGTCACCCCAAGCGAGGCACGCGCGAAGTCAGCGGCGTAGCTGGTGAGTTGGCTTTCCCGCTCATCAAGATAGTCGGCGAGCCATGCCCCGAATAGGGTTTTGTGGTGGATTGCCGCGGCGTGATAAACCTCCCACGACCAGGGCAAGTCCACTTCGACTATCCTGGCGCCGAGTGAACGAAAAATATCCAATGCGGCAAGGGTGTTCGCGCGCACCGCCGGATCGACCTCCATAAAGCCGAAATCCAGCGAATATGCGATCCTCCAACCCTTAACGCCGCCCCGGTCCAGCGCCAGTTCCAGCTTGGGTTTCAGCGAGGCGATATCCTGTGGATGCGGTCCTGCCAGCACGTTTTGCATCAGCAGACAGTCCTCGACCGTGCGTGCCATCGGGCCGGGGTGATTGTAGTGGTCCAGATTGAATGGCGGTGTCGCGGGTACGCGGCCATAGGGCGGCTTGAACCCGACCACCCCCGAGGCCGAAGCAGGTATCCGTATCGAGCCGCCGATATCCGACCCTGTGGCAAGCGTCGTCAGCCCCGCCGCCAGCGCCGCCCCAGACCCGCCAGAAGAGCCGCCCGGCGTGAACTCCGGGTTCCATGGATTGCGGGTGACGCCCCATTGCCGCGAATGGCAAAACGGTGCGCATGAGAATTCTGGCGTGGTGGTGCGGGCATGGACGATGGCGCCCGCATCAAGCAGCCGGGTGACCACCGGCGCGCTGCTGTCAGCGACATGATCGGCATAAAGCAACGAGCCATAGGTCGTGATCTTGCCCGCCATCATGTTTTCGTCCTTGAGCGCGGTCGGAATCCCGTCGAGCATGCCCGTATTCCGTGCATCGGACATATAGCGCGCCTCGGATTCTTGCGCTTTTTGCCGTGCTTCTTCCGCATAGGTGAAACAGACGGCATTCACCGTATCGGCGCTTTTCGAAATCTGCGAAAGATGGGCGTCAACCACCTCTACCGGCGAGATTTTCCGCGCGCGATACATCCTTAAAAGTTCTGAGGCACTGAGATAGCAAAGACTGGTTTCGGTCATGGTTCGACAGCATTTTCCGGGGGTCTGAACTTTGCCAATAAGCGCATTGCTCGATTGATTGGTCAATCAGTTTGTTGACAGGTTTCCGTTTCGGGTTATTGTCGTTTTCACAAGATGACGGCGCGTTCTGAAAGCTGCGCAAGACAGCCGGAAAGCGGTCAGAGAATCAACCACAACCACGGCTGACAGGGAAAAGACATGAACGAATCGCAACATCGACAGATGGACGATCTGGCGGGCCGGCTGCGCAAGGGCCAGGTCTCGCGCCGCGAATTTCTGGCGCGAAGCTCTGCCCTGTTGGCAGCCGGTGCTTTGGCCAGCCTGCCGGGCGGTGCGCGCGCACAGGCCGATGAGCCCAGATCGGGCGGCTTGCTGCGCCTAGGCCTGCAAAACGCATCGCAGAACGACAACCTCGATCCCGGCACCTGGGGCACAAGCTGGACCGGCACCAGCTTCAACGGCGGCGTCTACAACAACCTTGTCGAGATACTGCCCGACGGTTCCGTCGCGGGTGATCTGGCTGAAAGCTGGGAAACCTCTGACGGTGCGAAGGTCTGGCACTTCAAGCTGCGTCCGGGCATCACCTTCCATCACGGTAAAAGCCTGACCTCCGAGGACGTGCGGCAGTCCTTTCTGCATCACATGGCCCCGGATTCGGCCTCGGGGGCGCGGGCGATCGTGCAGCAGATCGCCTCTATCGAGACCGACGGTGACGATACGGTCGTTTTTACCCTGACCGAAGGCAATGCCGATTTCCCCTATCTGGTGTCGGACTATCACCTTTCGATCTATCCGGCGCTGGACGGCGGCGGGATCGATATTCAGGCGGGCAAGGGCACCGGCGCCTTTTTGCTGGAAAGCTTTGAGCCGGGCATCGCGACGCGGCTCAAGCGCAACCCGAACTATCACAAGAACAACAAGCCCTATGTGGATGAGGTCGAGTTCATTTCGATCCCAGACAGTACTGCGCGGCTGAACGCACTTTTGACCGGAGAGGTCGATTTCATTCAGGACCTCGATATCCGCAACGTGCCGTTGATCGAGCGCAACGCCGACTTTCAGGTTCAGCGAACCCCAAGCCTGCGGCACTTTTCCTTCGACATGGATACCAAGGTCGCGCCCTTCGACAATCCCGATGTGCGTCTGGCGTTGAAATACGCTTTGGACCGGGACGATGTGATCGCCAAGGTGTTCCTGGGCGAGGGCACCAAGGGCAACGACAATCCCGTCGCCGAGATCCAGAAGTTTTTCCATGAGATGCCGCAGCGGGACTACAGCATCGAAAAGGCAAAGGAACATCTGGCAAAGGCGGGGCTGGACCGGCTGAGTGTCGATCTGTCAGTGGCCGATAACGCCTTTCCCGGCGCGATCGAGGCCGCCACGCTTTATCAGGAACATGCGGCGAAGGCGGGAATATCGATCAACGTCATCCGCGAGGCGGCGGACGGCTATTGGGAGAACGTCTGGCTCAAAAAACCTTTCGCCGGCATCGACTGGTTTGGCCGCGCCACCGTCGACTGGCTGTTCTCAACGATCTACACCTCTAACGCACCATGGAATGCCGGCTGGTCGAATGCCCGCTTTGACGAGTTGCATGCGTTGGCCCGCGCCGAGACGGATGAGGCGAAGCGGACCGCCTATTACGCGGAAATGCAGCAGATCATTCATGACGATGGCAATATCGTAACGGTGGCCTTCGTAAGCTGGCGCAATGCGGTTTCCAATCGCGTCGGCTTCGGTGAGGTCGGCGGGCTGATGCCCAACGACAACATGCGGATGTGCGAACGCTGGTGGCTCAAGGACTGATCCGCCGCGCGGTTCGGGGACGGAGCCCAAAAGAAGCGGCCCCCACTGGGAAAGGCTGCCTTGGGCCCGTCCGGCCAGCGCAATATGAATATGGCCGGACCCCAATTGGCATACCAACGATGATTCACACAGGGTGGAGGAACCTCGATGCGCTATTCAAAAGGTTTGCTTGGCGGGCCTGGCCTGTCGTCGCCGAGGAACATGGCCCCGTCCCGTCGCGGCTTTCTTGGTGGGACCGCCATGATTGCCGTGTCGTTGGTCATGCCGGCCTTTGCAGGAGCCCAAGAGGCGGCGAAGAAGGGCGGCGTTCTGCGCTATGGGATGAATGACGGGTCGCAGCAGGACGCGCTGGAGCCGGGAAGCTGGAATACTGTGATGTGTGGCGCGGCCTTCAATGGCGCGTTGTGTAATAACCTTGTCGAGCTTTTGCCCGATGGATCGCTTGCCGGGGACCTTGCGGAAAGCTGGCAGGGCAACGCGGATTCGACACGATGGACCTTTACCCTGCGCACAGGGGTCAAATTCCACGATGGCCGCGCCTTCACGGCCGAGGATGCGCGCCAGTCCCTGTTGCATCACATGGGCGAAAACAGCACCTCTGGCGCGCTTGCCATCGTCAGCCAGATCAGCGTTATCGAAACCGACGGCGAGGATCGGCTTGTCATCACGCTTTCCCAAGGAAATGCCGATTTTCCCTATCTGCTGTCGGATTACCATCTTTCGATCTTTCCCGCGCGCGAAGGTGGCGGCATCGACTGGGAAAGCGGCGTTGGGACCGGCGCCTTCCGTCTGGAAAGCTTTGAACCCGGTATCGCCGTGCGCCTTGTGCGCAATCCCGATTATCACAAGCCGGGGCTGCCGCATTTTGATGCAGTGGAATTCGTCAACATTGCCGACAGCACGGCACGGCTGAACGCGCTGCTGACCGGCGAAGTCGATGTGATCGAGGATGTGGATATCCGTAACGTCACCCTGATTGAACGCAATCCTGCGCTGAAGGTGCATCGCACCCCCAGCCTGCGGCACCTGACTTTTGATATGAATTGCTCGGTTGCGCCTTTTGACAATCCCGCCGTGCGCAATGCGCTGAAGCTGGCCATTGATCGCGAGGACATTATCGCCAAGGTTTTTCTGGGCGAGGGAGAGGTGGGAAATGACAACCCCGTTGCCCCGATCATGCCGCTTTGGGCGGAAACGCCACCGCAATACGTGTATGATCCTGAGGCTGCGCGCGCGCTTTTGAAAGAAGCCGGGATGGAAGAATTGAAGGTGGATCTGTCGGTTTCGGATTCGGCCTTTCCAGGTGCCATCGAAGCTGCCGTCCTGTTTCGAGAACATGCGGCCAAGGCGGGGATCGTGATCAATGTGATCCAAGAGGCGGACGACGGCTATTGGGACAACGTATGGCTGAAAAAGCCCTTCAACGCTTCGGATTGGTATGGGCGGGTGACACCCGACTGGTTGTTTGCAACCTCGTACACGTCGGATTCGCCCTGGAACAACACGGGCTTCAAAAACGCTCGGTTCGATGAACTTCATCAACAGGCGCGTGCAGAAAGCGATCAGGTCAAACGGGCTGCAGAGTATGCCGAGATGCAGCAGATCCTGCATGACGATGGCGGCGTGATAACCGTGGCCTTTGTCAGTTGGCGGCTCGCGATGACACAAAACATCGGCCATGGCGAAACTGGCGGCATTCTGCCTGCCGACAATCACCGGTGCGCCGAACGCTGGTGGCGCACCGACGTTTAGATACCCGACGTGCTCGTCGGTTCGTGCCGGCGAAGACCTTTGCAAAAAGCCGCCTTACCGGAGACATCAGAACATGAACAAATCTTCCCATCCGATATTGTCCATGGTGGTCAGTCGGATCGGTTTGGGGTTTCTGAGCCTTTTGATCGTTTCCCTTGTGATCTTTTTCTCGGTCAGCCTTCTGCCGGGCAGCTATGCCTCTGCCATTCTGGGGCAGAACGCCACGCCCGAGGCGGTTGCCGCGATGGAGGACAAGCTGGGGCTGAACCAGCCCGCGCTCTGGCGCTATCTGTCCTGGCTTGGCGGGGCAGCCACGGGCGATCTGGGCATGTCGTTCGCCGGGCGTCCGGTGCTGGATGTGCTTGGGCCGCGGCTTCGCAACACCGTCACTCTTGCCGCGATCACGGCGGTGATTGCCGTGCCGCTGGCGATCACGCTGGGCGTCCTTTGCGCGCGGTTTCGCGGTCGCTTTCTGGACAGGTTCCTTTCGACATCGACACTGGCGTCGATCTCGGTGCCGGAATTCTTTGTCGCTTATATCGTGATGATGGTCTTTGCGGTGAAACTGCAGTGGTTTCCCTCGATGGCCGGGATCCGCAACAGCATGGACTGGGGCGAGCAGTTTTATCGCATGGTGCTGCCGATCCTGACGCTGCTGATGGTGATCCTTGCCCACATGGTGCGCAACACCCGGGCGGCGATCCTGTCGGTCATGGCAAGCCCCTATGTCGAAATGGCGCGGCTGAAGGGTGAGCCCGAAGGCCGGGTCGTCCTGCGCCACGCCCTGCCCAATGCCATCGGCCCGATCGCCAGCGTCGTGGCGCTGAACCTTGCCTATCTGATCTCGGGGGTGGTCGTGGTCGAAGTGGTCTTCGTCTATCCCGGCGTCGGTCAAGCGATGATCGACGCGGTGCGCAACCGCGACGTGCCGGTTATCCAAGCTTGCGCGCTGATCTTTGCCGCCGCCTATATCGGCTTCAACCTTATCGCCGACATCATCTCGATCATCAGCAACCCGCGTTTGCTGCATCCGCGCTGAGGGACCCCATGGAACAAAGCATCGAAACTCCATACGTCAAACCGGGCCGCGTGACCCGCAGCCTGCGACTGATCCGTTCGGCCCCCTTTACGGCGAAACTTGGCATGGTCGTCATGGCGATCTATGCCTTCGTCGCGGTTTTTGCGCCCTTGCTTGCGCCCTATGGCGAGGTCGAGGTGGTTTCGCGGGTGCCCTTCGATGTCTGGAGCGCCGATCATTTGCTGGGCACCGACCAGCTTGGTCGGGACTTCCTGTCGCGGCTGATCTTTGGCGCGCGCAATTCGATCTCGATCGCGCTGATCACCACGGCGATCTCTTTTGTCATCGGATGTCTGCTGGGGGTTTTCTCGGCCTTGGTGGGCGGAATCGTCGATCAGATCATCTCTCGTTTCGTCGATGCGCTGATGTCCATCCCCGATCTGATCTTCATCCTGATGATCCTGTCGATCTTTGGCTCCTCGATCCCCAACCTGATCCTGATCATCGCGCTTTTGACCTCGACCCGGTTCTTTCGCATTTCGCGCGCTGCGGCCCTGAATGTCGCCAGCCTTGATTTCGTCGAGGGTGCCAAGGCGCGGGGCGAAAGCCTGCTGTGGATTTCGGTCCACGAAATCTTTCCCAATATCCTGCCGTTGATCCTGTCAGAGCTGGGGATGCGCTTTTGCTTTATCTTCCTGTCCATCGCCGCTCTTTCATTCCTGGGCGTGGGCATCCAACCGCCCACGGCGGAGTGGGGCTCGATGGTGCGTGATAATGCTGCGTTGATCAACATGGGCGATATCACTCCGCTGATCCCGGCGGCGGCCATCGCCTTGCTGGCCATCGCGGTGAACTTTGTCGTCGATTGGCTGCTGAGCCGCGCAAGTGGCCTGAATGAAGAGGTCTGAGGGCATGAGCACGATACATAGATCCACCGGCCCCGTGATCGAGATCACCGATCTTCGGATCGAGGCGAAATCCAACGACCGCTGGTCCGAGATCGTGAAAGGCGTCAGCTTTGCAATTCGGCCGGGCGAGGTGCTGGGCCTTGTCGGTGAATCCGGCGCCGGAAAATCCACCATCGGACTTGCCGCGCTTGGCTATCTGCGGCCCGGAGCGCGCGCCATCGGCGGCTCAGTGCGGCTGGCCGGGACCGAACTGTTGACGCTTCGCGAAGAAGAACGCCGCCGGTTGCGCGGCACGAAAGTCGCCTATATCGCGCAAAGCGCGCAGGCCGCCTTCAACCCCGCGCATCGGCTGATGGATCAGATCACCATGGTTGCGACCGATAGGGGCGGCATGTCGCGCCATGAGGCCGAAAAGCGTGCGGTCGATCTTTTTACCGCGCTCCAGCTTCCCGATCCGCAGAACTTCGGCAGTCGTTATCCGCATCAGGTTTCGGGGGGGCAGTTGCAGCGTGCGATGGTCGCCATGGCGATGATCTGCAATCCTGCGCTGATCGTTTTCGACGAACCCACCACGGCGCTTGATGTGACCACGCAGGTCGAGGTGCTTATCTCGATCCGCAAGGTGATCGAGGAATTCGGCGTAGCCGCGATCTATATCACCCATGATCTTGCTGTGGTGGCGCAGATCGCGCATCGCGTCGCGGTGCTGCGCTATGGCCAGGTGGTCGAAGAAGCCCCGATCACGCAGATCATGGATGCCCCGCAGCATCCCTATACGAAAAGCCTGTGGGCGGTGCATGAGATGCCCGCGATTCCTTCCGAGATGCATGACGCCAAGGGGTCGCCGCTGTTGGCGGTCGAGGGGCTGACGGCTCGCTATGGCGATTTCGTGGTGCTGAAGAATATCGACCTGTGCATCGGCCGTGGTGAGACGGTGGCGCTGGTCGGAGAATCCGGTTCGGGGAAATCGACGTTGGGACGGGTGATCACCGGGCTGAAGGAATCTGCGGAGGGCCGGATCGTCTTTGACGGCAAGCCTCTGCCCAAAAGGGTGCGTCAGCGCCCGCTAGAGGTGCTGCGCCGCATCCAGATCATCTATCAATCTGCCGATACTTCGCTTAACCCGCGCCAGACCATTCGCAATATCGTCGGGCGACCGCTGACGCTTTATCACGGGCTGCGCGGTTCCGCGCGCGAGGCGCGGATGGTCGAGCTGCTGAAGATGGTGGAATTGTCCGAGGCCCATGCCGACCGTACCCCGGACCAGCTTTCCGGCGGCCAGAAGCAGCGCGTCTCGATTGCGCGTGCGCTGGCGGCGGGGCCTGAACTGATTATCTGCGACGAGATCACCTCGGCTTTGGACAAGGTGGTTCAGGCCGATGTGCTCAGGATGTTGATCAAGCTTCAGGCACGGCTCGGGGTGTCATATCTTTTCATCACCCATGACATCGAGGTGGTGCGGGCCATCGCCGACCGGGTCGTGGTGATGCAATACGGTGCCATCGTCGAACAGGGCGAGAAAGAGGCGGTCTTCTTGCCGCCGCACGCGCCCTATACCAGCACGCTTCTGGCCTCGGTGCCGGACATGGCGGTGGGTTGGCTTGACCGGATCATTGCCGGCCGTGCCGCATAGGCAGGGGGCTGTCCGGCGAGGGTTATTCCACCGGCGGGATCTGGACGGCGCTGCGAACCGGGATCAGCCCCAGTTCGTTGCGCCGGCTTTCCAGTGCTGCGAATTCGTCCTGAAACCAGTCGCGCACCTTCTGCACCGCAGGGCGGCCCATCGCCGAACGGCGGGCGACAAGGTGATAAAGGGTGCCGGTCTGCAGCAGGCTCCGGCCCGCGGGAACCAGCCCACCGCTGAGGATTTCTCCGGCTACGACATGCCACCAGCCAAGAGCCACGGCCTGTCCCTTGATCGCCCCCTGAATGATCAGGGCATAATCCGAAAAGCTTAGCTCGGTCGCCTCATGCATCGGTCCGGTGCCGATTGCCTGCAGATAGCGGGACCATGGTACCCGCATCTTGCCGGTCAGGCTGGCCAGCACCTGACCTTTCAACCCGCCCCGCCCGTCGATCGCGCCATGGTCCCGGCGATAGGCAGGGCTGCAAACCGGGATCACCACCTCTTCGACCAGCGGCCAGACCTCGGTTTCTTCGCCCTCGGGCATACCGTAGCGCAGGCCGATATCTGCGGCGCCAAGGCGGCCTAAAGGTTCGCCATGGATCAGGTCCAGCCGGATCGTGACGCCGGGCACCTCGCGGCGGAAACGGTCGAAGCGCGGCATGAGCCAGTGAATCGCGAAGGCCGAGGTGACGGAAACCGTCACGACTTCGGGGTTTTGCTGGCGGTTCTGGATCTCGCAGACGGTTTCCTCGATGCGCTCGAAACCGTCGCGAACCGCGCGGTATAGCAACAGACCTTCCTCGGTCAGTTCCAGCCCGCCCGCTTTGCGCAGAAAGAGGCTAGTGCCCAGATGCTGCTCCAGCCGCGAGATCATACGGCTGATTGCGGGTTGCGTCACGTTGAACTCACCGGCCGCAAGGGTGAAATTGCAGTGCCGCGCCGCCGCCTCGAACATGAAAAGGGCGCCAGAGGAAGGCAGTCTTGCGCGCAACGGCATGGGTTAGCCTCTGTCATGATTTCAGGTTATGTCAACCATACTATTTCGTCGCTAAACTTGGAATATGGGGATGCTAGGGTAACCTCAGATCAGGTTGTCCGCATGCCTTGCGGCTACCTTGCCAGCAGGAAGGTCATCCGATTTCGTCCGCAAGCTTTCCCTATCTTTTCTCGGGCCTGACCATCCGTGGTCATGAGATCCGCAATCGAATCCTGTCCACGGGCCACCAGACATGGCTGGCCGAGCGCAACCGGCCGGGCGAGGCGATGATCGCCTATCACGAGGCGCGGGCCCGCGGTGGCGTGGGCTTGATCGTCAATGAATCGGCGCGATTTCATGCTTCGGCAATTGGCGAGGCGCCGGATCTGACGCTGACTGACGACGAGGCGATTGCGCATTACGCGCGGCTTGCCGCCGCCGTTCACCGCCACGGCGCAAAGATATTCGGCCAGCTTTCGCATCCGGGCCGGGTGACGCGACGGATGATGAACGGAATGCGCGGCGTGGTCTGGGCACCGTCGTCGGTGCCCGAGAACCGGTTTCACGTCGTGCCGCGCGAAATGCCTGCCGCGATGGTGGCGGAAATCATCGAGGCCGCAGGGGCCGCTGCCGGACGCTATGCCGAAGCCGGTTACGACGGTGTCGAACTGATGGCGAGCCATGGCCTGCTATTCGCGCAATTCCTCAACCCAGCGGTCAATCTGCGCGAAGATGAATATGGCGGCTCAGAGGAAAATCGTCTGCGCCCTCTGCGCGAGGCTTTGATCGCCGCGCGTCGTGCGGTCGGCGAGGGGGTCGTGGTCGGCCTGCGCATCTCGGCCGATGAGACAGAGGAGGGCGGCCTTGACCAGCAGGCGGTGCTCGACGTCTGTCGACGGCTTAGCGACGAGGGGTTGGTCGATTATATCAACACTACGCTGGGGACGATGGCGGGGCCGGGCGGCTCGATCCATGTCGTCCCCCCGATGGAGATCGACCCCGCCTATGTCGCACCCCATGCGGCTGCGATCCGCGCACAAGTTGGAGTGCCGGTCTTTGTCGCAGGGCGGATCAACCAGCCGCAGATCGCCGAAGCCGTGCTGGCCGCAGGTCAGGCCGATATGTGCGGCATGACGCGGGCGCTGATCGTGGACCCCGATATGCCGCGCAAGTCGCGCACCGGCCGGGCGGATGAAATCCGGGCTTGTATCGGCTGCAATCAGGCTTGCATCGGCCATTTTCACGCCGGTTACCCGATTTCTTGCATTCAGAATCCGCTGACCGGGCGTGAAACGCTATTGCCGTTGGAGCCGCCCCCCGCGGCCCGCCCGCTCAGGGTCATGGTGGCAGGGGCGGGGCCGGCGGGGATGAAAGCCGCCGTCACCGCCGCCGAGATGGGTCATCAGGTGGTTCTGGCCGAAGCGGCGGCGCAGCCTGGCGGTCAAGCGCTGCTGGCGCAGCTATTGCCTGATCGTGCGGAATTCGGCGGGCTGGTGACCAATCTCGTGACCGAGCTTGCGCTGAGACAGGTCGAGATCCGGCTGAATACCCGTGTCACCGCCGCGATGCTGGCCGAGGAAAGGCCCGATGCGTTGATCGTCGCCACCGGCTCGGCGCCAGTCATGCCTCGGATCGAGGGCGACTTGGGTGATCATGTCGTCACCGCCGCCGATGTGCTGACCGGCAAGGCAAAGCCCGGCGGCAGGGTGGTCGTGGCGGATTGGCGTTGCGACCAGATCGGCATCGGGCTGGCGATCCTGCTTGCGCGGCGCGGGCACCATGTCCGTCTGGCAGTCAGCGGAGTCTGTGCTGGCCAGAATCTGCAGCAATATGTGCGCGATCTTTGGGCGGGCCGGCTGCACGAGGCGGGGATAGAGGTTATCCCCTATGCGCGGATTTACGGCGTCGACCATGACACCGCTTGGTTCCTTCATACCGCCAGCGGGGCGGCCGTGACCGTCGAGGGCGTCGATAGCGTGGTGCTGGTCGAGGGCAATGCCCCCGACATGACGCTGGAACGCGAGATTGCCGGCCTGGGGCTGCCCTTCGTCACCATCGGCGATTGCACCATCGCCCGCAGCGCCGAAGAGGCGATCTATGACGGGCTGGCGATCACCCGCAGTTTTCTGGGCGCAGTTTCCGCCACTCAGCCCCTTCCTGCAGGAGAACAAGAATGAACATGGCCATTTCGGCCCTTCTGCGCCCGCGACGGCTGGCCATCGTTGGTGCCAGCCCGAAAGAGGATAGTTTCGGCGCAAACCTGCTGCAATCCATCCGCTATCTTGGATTTGCCGGAGAAGTGGTGCTGGTCAATCCCCGCTATGACCGGATCGGCGACATGGTATGCCATGGCAGCCTGTCCGAAGTGCCGGGCGAAGTTGATTGCGCCGCTTTTGCGGTGGGTGACGCGCATCTGGCAAGCTCTTTGACGGCGGCTGCCAAGGCCGGTCTGCGCGGCGCGGTGCTGTTCGGTCGCGCCCATGGCGACGAGGGTGCCCGTTCCCGCATCGATGTGATCCGCGATATCGCCAGCAATTCCGGCATGGCGGTCTGCGGCGCAAATTGCATGGGTTTCGTCAATCTGGTGGACGGGCTGCAATTGACGGGAATGCCCTTCAAGTCGCTGCCTGCTCCGTCCGGTGTTGCGCTGATTTCGCATTCCGGCTCGACCTGGTCGGGGCTTGTCGGCAACCGCCGTCAGATGGGGTTCGACTACGCGATTTCGGCCGGGCTGGAGCTTGCGACCGGTGCGGCCGATTACATCCGCTTTCTTGTCGAAGCCACGGATGTCCGGGTGATTGCCTGCGTGCTGGAAACCATCCGTGATCCCGCCGGCTTTCTTGTCGCAGCCCAGCTTGCCGCGGCCAAGGGCGTGCCGATCATCGTGCTGAAGCTGGGCCGCAGCGAGGCGGCAAAGCATTTTGCCATCTCGCATTCCGGTGCGCTGTCGGGGTCGAATGCCGCCTATGACGCGTTCTTCGAACGCCATGGCATCGTTCAGGTCCGCAGCCTGGATGAGTTGCTCGATACCGCCGAACTTCTGGCGCTGCGCCGGGTCATGCCGGTGTCCGGCATCGCGCTTGGCACGGATTCCGGGGGTGAGCGTCAATTGATCGTCGATCTGGCCGCTGATCTGGCTTTGCCGTTTACCGAACTTGCGCCGGCGACCATGGATGCAGTGGGTGCACATCTTGATGCGGGAATGGAGGTCTCGAACCCGTTGGACTACTGGGGCGACGGCGCGGATGTCATGGCGCCGGTGCTGGGCGCGATGGCAAAGGACCCTGGCGTGGGCATCGTGGTGATGGCGACCAACCTGCCGCCAGACCGCCGTTTTTCCGAAATGTCGGCGGCGGCGATCCGCAGGGTTCATGCCGAAACCGACAAGCCGGTGGCGGTCATGGGCAATATCGCGACCACCCTTTCGCCCGATATCGCAGCCGAGCTGCGCGGTCGGGGCATTGCGGTGCTGATGGGCACGGCCAGCGGACTGGCGGCGCTTGGGCATCTGCGGCGCTGGCGGTTCGGCCAGCCTGCAGCGGATCAGCCACCGCCGCAGCGGCTGTCGCCTGCGGTCCACGCGATACTCGACGGGGCAGGGGGGGATATGCTGCGCAGTGCCGAAGGTTTCCGGCTGCTGGTGGAAGCGGGCATTCCCAGCGCGCCTTTCGCCGAGATCCGCGCCCCGGAAGACATCGCGGCTTTCGCCGCACAGCACGGCTGGCCGGTGGTATTGAAGATCGACGATGCGGCCATCGCGCATAAATCCGATCAGGGCGGCGTATTCCTGGGGCTAAGGAACCAGCAAGAGGCGACAGTCGCCTGGCAAGCGCTTTCCGCCCGTCATCCGCAGGCGCCGGTTATCGTTCAGGCCATGGCCTCGGGCGTGGAACTGATCCTTGGGATGACCACCGACCCGGACTTTGGTCCATTGATAACCTTGGGCCTTGGCGGGGTTTTCACCGAAATCTTCCGTGACACAACGGCGGTTTTGCCGCCTGTAAGCGCGGCCGAGGCGCGGCGCGCGCTGGAGCGGCTGAAGGCATTTCCGCTGTTGACGGGCGCGCGCGGTCGCCCCCCGGCCGATCTGGACGCGCTTTGCACGCTGATCTCTCGCTTCAGCGCCTTTGCCGTTGGGGTGGCGGGACGGGTCGCGGAAATCGAAATCAACCCGGTCCTGGCCGGACCAGAGGGCGCGGTCGCGGTCGACTGCCTGGCCCTGCGTCGGAAAGAGGCATCGCATGAACAATGACTACGAGACCATCCGCCTTGAAATCTCGGACGAGGGTATCGCCCATATCATCCTGAACCGCCCGCGCGTCCTGAACGCGATCGATTCCGTGATGATGCGCGAGGTGACCCAGGCCCTAAGCACGTTGCAGCAGCAGCCGGAGATCCGCTGTTTCGTGCTGTCAGGCGAGGGGCGGGCCTTTTCTGCAGGTTTCGACCTGAAGGAATCCGCCGCAGCCGAGGAACGCAAGGTGCAGGACTGGCGTCGCGTGCTGGAGGCCGATTTCGATTTCATCATGCAGTTCTGGGACTGCCCGAAACCCACGATCTCGGCCATCCACGGTCATTGTATCGGCGGCGGGCTGGAGCTTGCCGTCGCCTGCGACATTGCCATTGCCGGCGAGGACGCGATTTTCGGCGAGCCGGAGGTGCGTTTCGGATCAGGCATTGTCGCGATGATCCTGCCGTGGATGATCGCGCCAAAGCATGCCAAGGACATATTGCTGACCGGCAACGACCAGATCAGTGCCAGCCGGGCCGCCGCTATCAGTTTGGTGACCGAGACCGTCTGCCAAGGAAAACATATCGACCGGGCCTTTGAAAAAGCGCGCGAGATCGCTGCTGCGGCGCCGTTGTCGGTCGAACTGACCAAGCGGGCGATCAATCGCAGCTTTGATATCAGGGGCATGCGCAACGCTTTGCTGGCGGCGGTAGAGACCGACATCGTGATCGAAGCCTCGGGCGGGGCCGAGCGCGTCGAGTTCAACCGGATACGCAAGGAACAGGGTCTGAAGGCCGCGATCACTTGGCGCAACAGCCGTTAAATGGCCTGGGCTTCGTCAGAACACGTCAACAGGGATTGCTATCATGAGTACTGCGTTCCCCGAACATCCGTCTAAGAGGTTGTGGGCATGACCGTTGCGATGAACACAGGTGCGGTTGCGGATCACCTGATCCTTGGCGGAGGCTCGGCGGGCTGCGTTCTGGCTGCGCGGCTGTCCGAAGACCCGGCGCGCCGGGTGGTTCTGGTCGAGGCCGGGCGCGATATAAACGAAAGCGATGTCCCGCCCGATGTCATCAGCCGATATCCCGGTCGCGCCTATCTTGATACGCGCAATATCTGGGACGAACTGACGGCCCTGATGGGTTATGCGCGGTCGAACAGCGCGCCGCGATCTTCGCGGCGCTATGAGCAGGCAAAAATCCTTGGCGGTGGTTCGGCGATCAATGCGCTGATGGCCAATCGCGGTGCGCCTGCCGATTACGACGAATGGCAGGATTTGGGGGCGGCGGGCTGGTCCTGGCAGGATTGCCTGCCGTGGTTCGTGAAGATCGAAAGCGACCGGGATTTTGAAGGACCGCTTCATGGCGACAGCGGGCCGCTGACAATCCGGCGGATCGACGACGAACGGATCTCGCCCTTCGTGCTGCGGGTCATGCAGACGCTTGAGAAACGCGGTTGGCCCATCCGGCCGGACCAGAACGGCGAATGGCTGGACGGCGCCTATCGCGGCGCGGCGGCGATCAGCGATACCGGGCGCCGCATGCCGACCTCTCTGGCATGGCTGACGCCCGAGGTTCGCCGCCGCCCGAACCTGACAATCATCACCGCGGCGCGGGCAGAACGGCTTGTGTTCAACGGGCGCTGTGCGACCGGCGCGGTGATCGTCGATACTTCCGGTCTGCGCCGGACCCTGTCCGCGCGCGAGGTGATCGTGTCATCGGGTGCGATCCACAGCGCGGCTCTGCTTTTGCGCTCGGGTATCGGGCGCGGCGAAGAACTTGCCGGCCATGGTATCGGTGTCGTCCACGAACTGCCGGGCGTAGGACGCAATCTGATGGAGCACCCGTCGATTGCCGTCGCGACATGGTTGCCGCCCGCGATGCGTGAAAAAAATCTGGCTGAACATCATGAGCAGGCGATCTGGCGCTATTCCTCTGGTCTGGCCGGCGTGCCGCAAGGCGATATGCATGCCGCGATCCTGTCACGCGCCGGCTGGCATTCGGTGGGCCATCGGATGGGAAGTTTGCTCTTTTGGGTAAACAAATCCTATTCGCGCGGCCTCCTGCGGCTGCGCTCGGCCGATCTGGCCATGGAACCCGAGGTCGATTTCCGTATGCTCTCGGACGAGCGCGATCTTGAGCGGCTGAAACAGGCCTTGCGCATGGGGGCCGAGTTATTGGCCGACCCGCATATGGCAGGTCGTCGCGGCACGATCTTTCCGTCAAGCTATTCGCCGCGAGTGGCGAAAGTGGCGGTGCCGGGCGCATGGAATGCGGCGCAACGCGGGCTTTTGTCCGGTATGATCGACCTGGCCGGTCCCTTGCGTGCGGCGCTGGTTCATTCGGTGATTACGCTTGGCACCACGATGGAGGGGTTGTTGCGCGATGACGCTGCCCTGACGGAATTCGTGCGCCGCCATGTCGGCGGCACCTGGCATGCATCGGGCACCTGCCGCATGGGTGCCGCTGACGATCCGCAGGCGGTCACCACCCCGACAGGTAAGGTCCGCGGTGTCGACGGGCTGCGGGTCTGTGACGCTTCGCTGATGCCCTCCATCCCCTGCGCGAATACCAATATCCCGACGATCATGATGGCCGAGCGGATCGCGAGTTTCATCCGCGCCGGCCGATGAGTTTTCGCAGGTTCTGATTGCAGTGCGAGAGATCGCCCACGGTGGGCAGATCGGGAAATCCATTTGCATCGGCTTGTTGCCGTTTCCGGTCATCGACGCATCGTTTGTTATCGGCCGTCGATATCGGTGATGTGGTATGGTGGAACAGCCTTCGGGTGATTTGGCCACGGGGCAAAATATCCCAAGCATCCTCCGGTTTAGGGAACGTCCTTCCAAACGCGTCAGATAAATTGGAAAGCAAGTCTAATTGCATGTTTTTGCAAAATAATCTATGGAAACAAGTCTCGCGATCCCCTTTGGACCGGGTTCTTCTGCTGGGCGGAGCGCCAGCAGGCATCATCGGCGAATGGCAGATCGATCTGCCGATACCCGCGACCGGCTGGCCTATGACGAGCTGATGGCGGTGGTGCTGGTGATCGGTGTCATCGGTTATGGTCTGGATACGCTGGCACGTGTCATCATCCGGCAGTTTTCAGCCGCCGCCTGACAGCCAGCACCCAGGGGCAATTCATTCCATATTGGAAGGGGTTTACCCCGATCTGCACGGCTAATCTTCCAGATCGCCATTGGGCATATTGGTTTCAGAAATTGGATCAAGCGGATACCCGGATGTCGCTGGAAACAGCCGTCCCGGCGATCCGCCCGGGGAGATCGATATGACCGAAGAAAAACTTGCCGACCGCATTACTGCCCCTCTGTCCATGGGGCGTGTGGCGCTGACCGTGAACGATCTGGACCGCGTCCGCAGCTTTTATGAGCAGGCGGTGGGTCTGCACCTGCTGCGCTCGGACGGCGAGACCGCTGAACTTGGCACCGAGTCAGAGGTGCTGCTGGAACTGCGCCGCGATACCGCTGCCCGTCGCCGCTCTGCTCGTGAAGCCGGCTTGTTTCACACCGCCTTTCTGCTGCCCGAGCGCGGCGATCTGGCCCGCTGGACTCGGCACGCCATCGACACGCGGGCGGCGGTGGTCGGCGCTTCCGACCATGACGTCAGCGAGGCGCTTTACCTGTCGGACCAGGAAGGCAACGGGGTCGAGATCTATGCCGACCGCCCGGCCTCGTCCTGGACATGGAAAGACGGCGAAGTCCATATGGTGACCGAGCAACTGGACCTTGACGACCTGCTTGCCACGACCGAGGGCCGGCAATGGCAGGGCGTTCCGCAGGGCTCGGTGATCGGCCACGTCCACCTTCAGGTCGGTGCGCTTGCCCCTGCGGAAAGCTTCTATGCCGGTGTGCTGGGCCTTGTTGTCACCAACCGCTATCCCGGCGCGTTGTTCTATGCTGCGAATGGTTATCACCATCATATCGCTACGAATATCTGGAACAGCCGTGGTGCGGGTGAGCGCAGCTTCCCCTCGACCGGGCTGGCCGAGGTGCAGATCCGGCTGGATGCCGGTCGCGCCAAGGCGATCCGCGACCGCACCGACATGGCCGCGCAGTCCACGCTGTACGACCCTTGGGGCACACCCATCGCCCTGCACATTGTATAAGACGGAAAGATGCGAAGATGCTTGTCGATGGTAAATGGGTCGAGAATTGGCAGCCGGTTCAGGCCAAGGATGACAAGGGCGGTTTCGTCCGTCAGATCTCGGGCTTTCGCAACTGGGTGACGCCGGACGGCAGTGCCGGCCCCAGCGGCAAAGGGGGATTTGCGGCCGAGACAGGGCGCTATCACCTTTATGTCGCGCTGATCTGTCCTTGGGCCTCGCGCACGCTGATCGGACGCAAGCTCAAGGGGCTTGAGGATGTGGTATCGGTCACGGTGGTCAATCCGGTATTGTCCGAACAGGGTTGGCGGTTTGGCGGCTTTTCGGGGTCCGATCCCGATCCGGTCAATGGCGCCAGCTTCATGCACCAGATCTATACCCGCGCGGACCCGCATTATTCCGGCCGCGCAACCGTGCCGGTGCTGTGGGACAAAAAACGCGGCACCATAGTGAGCAATGAATCGGCCGAGATCCTGCGGATGTTCAATTCGGGCTTCGGCGATCTTGCCAGCGGCCCGGACCTTTATCCCCAGGATCTGCGCGGGGAAATCGATGCGCTGAACGACCGTATCTATCCGCGTCTGAACAACGGCGTCTATCGCGCGGGGTTCGCGACGACCCAAGTGGCCTACGAGGAGGCTTTCGCCGAGGTCTTCGCCCAGCTTGACGAGTTGGAGGAACGGTTCACCCATGGCGGCCCCTTCCTGCTGGGCGATCGGTTCACCGAGGCCGATATCCGCCTTTTCGTCACCACCGTGCGGTTTGACGCGGCCTATCACGGGCTGTTCAAATGCAACCTGCGCCGGATCGCGGATTATCCGGCGATCAGCGGCTGGATGGCGCGGGTTCTGGCCATTTCGGGCGTGCGCGACACGGTCAGCATCAACCATATCAAGCACGGCTATTACTCGATTCTGGCGCTCAACCCCACCGGGATCGTGCCGGTCGGCCCGGATATGCCGGGGCTGGATCCGGTCGCCGTCCGGCTTGGCGGTGCGGCCTGAACCCCCGCCGGGACAAGGCATATGCAAGCCGCTCATCCCCGATGCGGCGGTCTGCTTTGTGCTATACATCGGTCTGACACGGAAAACCGACCGGAAGGGGATGCGCGGATGGACCGTCTTGATTGCGACCGGATGTTTGTCGCCGTGTTGGACGAGGGCAGCTTTGCGGCAGCCGCGCGTCGCCTTGGCACCAGCAGCGGTCAGGCATCGAAACTGGTGTCCCGGCTGGAGGCCGAACTGGGCGTCCAACTGATCAACCGCACCACCCGTGCCCTGTCGGTGACCGAGGTTGGGCAGGCCTATTTCGAACGTGTCAAGGCGCTGATCGAAGAGTTCGACGCGCTTGACGCATCGGTGCGCAATGCGTCGGGCGCGCCCAGCGGGCGGCTGAGGATCACCGCTCCGATGAGCTTTGGCACGATCGCTCTGGTGCCGCTGCTGATGGATTTTGCGCAGGCCTTCCCTCAGATCCGGTTGGATGTCAGCTTTGCGGACCGCACCACCAACCTTGTGGATGAGGGTTTTGATCTGGCGGTGCGGATCGGCAAGCCCGCAGACAGCAGCCTGATCGCGCGCAAGCTGTGCGATGCGCGGGTCGTGGCCGTGGCGGCGCCCGACTATCTGTCCCGGCATGGCGAGCCCGCAAGCCCGGCGGATCTGGCCACGCATGACTGCATCCTGGACAGCAATTTTCCCGACCCGTCGCGCTGGCGCTTTGCCCGGCCGGCAGAGGCCGAGGCGCTGATCGTGCAGGTCGCCGGCCGGCTGTGCTTTTCCAGCGCCGAAGCTTGTCTGGCGGCAGCCGTGCGCGGCCATGGCATCGCGTATGTGCCAAGCTTCGTCGGTGGTCCCGCGATCCGCGCGGGTCAGGTGCGGCAGGTGCTGGCCGAATGGGAGGACGCGCCGCGCACGATCCACGCCCTTTATCCCCCGGCGCGACATCTGGCCTCGAAGGTGCGGGTTCTGGTTGATTTCCTTGCCAATAATTTTCGTGGAAAGCCGGAATGGGACCGGGGCTGGTAAAGCCGAAGCGGCCGTCTCTTTACCAAAGAAGCCGTGACTTTCTGCCCCGGTTGGTGGACAGTGACAGCGCGTTTACCGCATCCTGAATCGGCCGGAAAACTTATTTCTCACGACGGGGCATATGACAATGACGACGCACAAGGTTGGCTATCTTATCGGCAGTCTTGCCAGGGAATCGATCAATCGCAAGCTTGCCATGGCGCTGGTGCGGCTGGCCCCGCCAGAGCTGGAGATGTCGGAGATCTCGTTCAAGGACCTGCCGCTTTACAGCTATGACTATGACGCCGACTATCCGCCAGCCGGCAGGGCGTTCAAGGACGCCATCGCGGCGGTTGATGCGGTTCTGTTCGTCACGCCGGAATACAACCGCTCGATCCCGGGCGGATTGAAGAACGCCATCGACTGGGCAAGCCGTCCCTATGGCACCAACTCTTTCACGCGCAAGCCGTCGGCGGTGATCGGCACATCGCCCGGCGCGATCGGAACAGCCGTGGCCCAGCAGAGCTTGCGCAGTGTGCTTAGCTTTTGCAACTCGCCGCAGATGAATGCACCCGAGGCCTATATCCAGTTTACGCCGGGGCTGATCACCGATGACGGCGAGGTGACGAACGAAGGCACCGCTGACTTCCTGCGCAGCTTCATGCAGGAATTCCACATGTTCATCGCCCGGGTCCGCTCGGCCCTGCCAAAGGACGCTTGAACTTTGCCCGCTGTGCGGCGGCGCAAAGCCGCTGCGTGCGGCGGATTGCGATGATGACAACGGGCCGTTCGCCCTTTTTCCGATGATGTCGATGGGCAACCAAGGTCGCATCAAGATATTCCATCGCATTCGCATGCCGGCCGTTGACCGGGCATTGTTCCCGCAGTCCCGCCCATGTTACCTCGCGCCGCGAGAATGGAGGCGCGCGTGATCCTTTGCGAATTCGGCCCGGATGGGGGGCCGGTCCTGTTTCGAAACCCGCAAGAACTGCTGGTCGTCGAGCGGCCCGAGGACGTCGCCCCTGCATTGGCGCGGCTGGAGGCGCGGCGGCGCGGGGGCGCATGGATCGCCGGCTGGCTGTCCTATGAAATGGGCTATGCGCTGGAGCCGGTGTTGGCGCGCGACATGCCGGATGACCGCCGTACCCCGCTGCTGGCCTTTGGCGTCTATGATGCGCCCCAAGCCGCGACAGAGCTGCCTTCGGGTAAGGGGGTGCGGCTTGCCCCGTTGCGGCCGCTGATCTCGCAACGCGATTACGCGGCGGCCTTTGCCCGCACCCGCGACTATATCGCGGCGGGGGATTGCTATCAGATCAACCTGACTTTCCCGATGGGCTCGCGGCTGCTTTCCGGCTCGGCTTTGCAGCTTTATGCGGCGCTGGCGGCGCGCCAACCCGTCGGCTTTGGCGCCTATGCCGATCTGGGGCAGGGGCCTGTCGTGGTCTCGCGTTCACCCGAACTGTTCTTCCGCCTTGATGCGGAAGGCCGGATCGAGGCACGGCCGATGAAGGGCACGGCGCCGCGCGACCCCGACCCGATCCGCGATGCGGCGCTGGCGGCGGGGCTGGCGGCTTCGGAAAAGAACCGGGCCGAGAACCTGATGATCGTGGATCTGCTGCGCAACGACATTGCCCGCATCTCGCGCGTGGGTTCGGTGCGGGTGCCCGAACTGTTCGCCGTGGACAGCTTTGCCACCGTCCACCAGATGAGCTCGCGCGTGGTGGGCCAGTTGCAGCAGCCCGCAGAACTGGGGGTGTTGATGCGGGCGCTGTTTCCCTGCGGCTCGATCACCGGCGCACCAAAGATCCGCGCCATGCAGATCATCCGCGAGGTCGAGCCCTTTGCCCGCGGCGTTTATTGCGGCAGCATCGGCTGGATGGCTCCGGATGGCGCGGCATGTTTCTCGGTCGCAATCCGCACGCTGTCGGTCTGGCCGGATGGCGAGGTGACGCTGAATGTCGGCGGTGGCGTGGTACAGGATTCAACCGCCGAGGGCGAATGGGAGGAAGCGCTGTGGAAAGCCCGTTATGCGCAGGATCTGACGATCCCGACCTGAGGCTGATCGAGACCGTGCTTTGGGACGGTGCCGGCTGCCCGCGGATCGCGGGACATCTGGCGCGGTTGACGGCGGGCGCTCAGGCGCTTGGCTGGCCCTGCGACGTGGCGGCTGCCCGCGCGGCGCTGGTGGCTCGGACGGGTCTGCCCGCCCGGCTGCGGCTGACGTTGGACCGCGTCGGCCGGATCGAGGTGACGCGCGCCGCCTTGCCGGGGTCGCGCCCGCAATGGCGGCTGGCGCTGGCCGAAGGACGGCTTTTTTCGGGCGACCCATGGCTTCGGCTTAAAACCACCCGGCGGGCGGATTACGACGCCGCCCGCGCCGCCCTGCCCGAGGGAATCGAGGAGTTGATCTTTCTGAACGAGCGCGGGGAGGTGTGCGATGGCACCATCACCACGGTCTTTTTCGACCGTGGCCACGGCATGCGCACGCCGCCGCTGGCATCCGGGCTTTTGCCGGGCGTCCTGCGGGCCGGGATGCTGGCCGAGGGGCTGTGCCGCGAAGAACTGCTGCTGGCCGAGGACCTGCCCAACGTCCGGCTGTGGGTCGGCAATGCCCTGCGCGGGCTGATCCCCGGCAATTGGGCGGGTCGATAGGAATCAGGCAAGCGCCGCCAGTTCCTGGGCCGCCTGCTGCAGCGCCGGCAAATGCGTGCATGCGGCATCTGGCGACATGCGTTGGATGGGCGCGTGACAGTTGACGGCTCCCAACACCCTGCCTTGCGCATTCAAAGCCGGAACTGCGATGCCGACGATGCCCGGGATGTATTCCTCGCGGTCGATGGCAAAGCCCTGTTTGCGGATGCGAACCAGCTCTTCGCGCAGGGATTCGGCCCGAATCAGGGTGTTCGGGGTATGCTGATCCAGCTTGGTATGGTTGAGGAAGTGCTCCAGACTGCTTGGATGCATGTACGCCAGGCAGACTTTGCCGCCCGCCGTGGCGTGCAGCGGGACGCGGGTGCCAAGCTGGATCACCAGACGCAGCGGCCAGGTCGTCTCGATACGATCCACATAAACCAGCGTGTTGCCTTCGGGGATCAGAATCGAACAGGTTTCCCCCACGGCGGCATACAGCCGGATCAGCACGTCATGACGCGGCAGGTCGTATTGGCAGGAATGCATGACGCCCAGCATCATTTGCCGCAGCTTGTAACCCGGAAGATAGCTGCGCCCATCCAATTGGCGCGAGAGATAGCCTTCTTGCTCCAGATTGGTGACGAGGCGGTGGATGGTGGGCTTGGGCAGGCCGAGGGCGGCGTTGATCTCGGTCGCGGTCATGGGACGTGCCTCGCGCGCCAGCACCTCCAGTATCTGGAGGTTTCGCAGACTGGGAGGCGCTTGAGGGCTGTCTTGAAACTCTTGCATGGCTTTGAACTCGCTAACTTCACGGGTCTTTTTAGCGCAGGACGGTCGAAGGTCCAGACGCACCGTGTCGCACCTTGTCGTTTTTGTATCGCTGGCAGGATCGGTGCCGGGACGTTTTCTCCCGATGCCGCGCAGTAGCATTTGCGTTGCCCGAATGTCATCCATGGGTTAGGAACCCCGTCACACAGACCTTGGCGTTTCCGGTATCAGGGGCCGGACGCGCCATATCGGGGGTGACTGCGACGCGGGCAGACTGGGGGGACCGAATGCTCGATCTGACGACCATCCGCAGCGAGCTTGGCTCGTGCTACGATCTTGAGCCATCGCTCGAACTGGCCGAGCGCATGGCCGATATCCATGCCCGGATGGGGCGCGTCATGCCCTGGCCGGACTGGGCGATCCATGCGCCCTATGTCGCCGCGATCAACCGGCTGAAAAAAGAACGCAATGCCGTGGTGTTGGCGCATAACTACATGACGCCGCAGATCTATCACGGCATCTCCGACGTCGTGGGCGACAGTCTTGCGCTGGCTATCGCCGCCACTCAGGTCGAGGCTCAGGTGATCGTGCAATGCGGCGTGCATTTCATGGCCGAGACCTCGAAGATCCTGAACCCGCAAAAAACCGTGCTGATGCCGGATATGGAGGCGGGCTGTTCGCTGGCTGAAAGCATCACCGCCGATGGCATTGCCCAGATGCGCGCCCGGTATCCGGGTGCTCCGGTGGTCAGCTATGTCAACACCACAGCCGAGGTGAAGGCGGCGTCCGACATCTGCTGCACCTCGGCCAACGCGGCGCAGATCGTTGCGGCGATGGACAGCGACACCGTGATCATGACGCCTGACAAATGGCTGGCACAGAACGTGGCCAAGCAGGTACCGCAAAAGCGCGTGGTCTGGTGGGATGGCGCGTGTATCGTGCACGAACAGTTCACCGCACAGGACCTGCGCGATTTCCGCGACTGGAACCCGGGGCTGAAGATCATCGCCCATCCCGAATGCCCGCCCGACGTGGTGGCCGAGGCGGATTACGCCGGCTCGACCGCCAATATCCAGGGCTGGGTCGAGGCCGAGCAGCCGAAACAGGTGATGCTGGTCACGGAATGCTCCATGGCCTCGAACATCTCGGATGCGAACCCCGGCGTCGAGTTTCTCGGTCCCTGCAACATGTGTCCCTATATGCAGAAGATCACGCTGGAGAAGGTGCTGTGGTCGCTGCACACCATGACCGGCGTGGTTGAGGTGGACCCGCAGGTCGCGGACCGCGCGCGGCTTGCGGTGCAGCGGATGATCGATCTGTCGCAGCGTCTGGCGGCCTGACGGATGCAAGAGCTTTCGACCGGCCGCGTCATCATCGTCGGCGCGGGGCTGGGTGCGCTTTATGCGGCCCTGAAACTGGCGCCGCGCCCGGTGCTGATGATCTCGCCCGAGGTGCTGGGGCAGGGCGCAAGCTCGGCCTGGGCACAGGGCGGCGTGGCGGCGGCGATGGACCCGGCCGACAGCGCGCAGGCCCATGCGCGCGACACGCTGCGCGCCGGTGCCGGCACTGTCGATCCCGCCATCGCGGAACTCGTCACGGCCGAGGCGCGTACGCATATTCTGGACCTGACGGCGCTTGGCACGCCCTTTGATCGCAATGCGGACGGCGGCTATGTGCTGTCGCGTGAGGCGGCGCATAGCTTTGCCCGCGTGGTGCGCGTACGCGGCGATCAGGCCGGGGCCGAGATCATGCGCGCGCTGGTCGCCATGGTGCGCGAGACGCCTTCGGTGCAGGTGCTGGAAGGTGTCATGGCCACCGGCCTGCGCGTCGAGGGCGGCGCAGTGGTCGGGGTCGATGTCACGCTGTCGGGGCCTCAGGGCTCGGCGCCGCTGCTGATCCGGGCGCCGGCGGTGCTGCTGGCGGGGGGCGGCTCGGGCGGGCTTTACGCGCTCACAACCAATCCGCCGCGAATTCGCGGTCAGGTGATCGGCATGGCGGCACGGGCCGGTGCCGCGATTGCTGATGCCGAATTCGTGCAGTTTCATCCCACGGCGATCGACTGCGGCGAGGACCCCGCGCCTCTGGCGACCGAGGCGCTGCGGGGCGAAGGCGCGCATCTGGTCAACAGGCTGGGCGAGCGTTTCATGCTGGCCGTCCATCCGGATGCCGAACTTGCCCCGCGCGACGTGGTGGCGCGTGCGATCTATGCCCAGACACAGGCCGGGCTGCGGCCGATGCTGGACACCCGCGCTTGTCTGGGGGCGCGTATCCTGACCGAGTTTCCGGCCGTTGCGGGGGCGTGCGCGCGCGCGGGGATCGACCCCACACGCGAGCAGATCCCAGTGGCGGCGGCTGCGCATTACCACATGGGTGGCGTGGCCGTGGATGCCGAGGGGCGCTCTGATCTCGACCGGCTTTGGGTGTGCGGCGAGGCGTCCTCGACCGGGCTGCATGGCGCGAACCGACTGGCTTCGAACGGGCTTTTGGAGGCGCTGGTCTTTGCCCGCCGCTGCGCGCTGTCCATCGCGGCGCGGCTGGAGCCCGGGCAGGAGGCGGCCCCGGTCACGCTGCCTGACCTGCTGCCCGGCCCGGTTCCCGATCCTGTGCTAGTTGCGCGCCTGCGCCGGGCCATGACCGAGGGGGCAGGCGTGTTGCGCGATGCGGCGGGCCTGCGGCGCTGCCTGCGCGAGATCGCGGCCATCGAGGCCGCGCAACCCGATTGCCCCGCGCTGCTGAACATGACCGCCACGGCCTCGCTGATCGCCGCCGCCGCGCTGATGCGTCAGGAAAGCCGCGGCGCGCATTGCCGCACGGATTTTCCAGATACCGCGCCCGAGGGGCGGCGTTCGCGCATCACCCTTGCCGATGCGCTGGCCCTGCGCGCCTCGCTTGAACCGGAGACGATATGACCAAGATGCCCCCGCTGCCCGAGATGATCCTTGAACCGCTGGTGCGGTTGGCGCTGAGCGAGGATCTGGGCACCTATGGCGACATCACCACGCGAACGGTGATCCCGGCCGGTACCCGCTATCGAGCGCGGATCGTGGCGCGCGAGGCGGGCGTGGCCTCGGGGATGCAACTGGCCGCGATCGCCTTTCGCCTGATCGACCCGGCGCTGCAATGGCAGGTGTATCATCCCGACGGCAGCAGTTTCCAGGCCGGTGCGGTGCTGGCCGAAATCGAGGGCGAGGCGGCATCCATCCTGTCGGCCGAGCGGGTGGCGCTGAACTTTGCCGGTCGCCTGTCGGGCATTGCCACGCAGACGGCGGCTTATGTTGCCGAGACGGCGGGGACCCCGGCGCGCATCACCTGCACCCGCAAGACCACCCCGGGATTGCGGCTGGTCGAGAAACAGGCGGTGCTGCATGGCGGCGGCTTCAATCACCGTTTCAGCCTGTCGGATGCGATCCTGATCAAGGACAACCATATCGCGGCGGCGGGCGGCATTCGGCCCGTCCTGCAGGCGGTCAAGGCCCGCGCCTCGCATATGATGCAGGTCGAGATCGAGGTGGACCGGCTGGACCAGCTTGCCGAGGTGCTGGACGAGGGCGGCGCCGATGTCGTGCTGCTGGACAATATGGATTCGGATCGGTTGCGAGAGGCCGTGGCCATGGGCAAGGGCGCGGTGGTGCTGGAGGCCTCGGGCAATATGCGACTTGCGCGCATTGCCGAGGTGGCCGCGACGGGCGTCGATTACATCTCGGTCGGTGCGCTGACCCATTCCGCGCGCACGCTGGATCTGGGTCTGGATTTCTAAGCCGGAAGGGCCGCGGCTTTTCGGCGCGGCCTTGCTGCGCAATATCCTGACTTTCCGCATCGACCCAAGGGTTTGCGCAGCATTTCGGCACGGCACCGTCGGGCGCGGTTATCGCTAACGGATTTTTCTTGCGACAGTTTGCATTCGAACCCGGATAGCTTAAGCCAAGGGTATGCCCGGACACGATACGGGCGCGGCAAAAGGGTGATCCATGGCACGGGACGACACGCCCAAGACCGGTTTTCGCGACGCGATTCTGTGGCATCTGACCTATACGCTGGGCAAGGACCCCGATCATGCGCAGATCCTGGACTGGCGCCTTGCGCTGAGCCATGCGGTGCGCGACCGGATCGTTGATCGCTGGGTTGAAGCCACGCGTGCCACCTATCGTGCCGATGCCAAGCGGGTCTACTACCTGTCGATGGAGTTCCTGATCGGCCGTCTGCTTGAAGACAATATTGTCAACCTGCAACTTGCCGATCAGGCGCAGGCGGCGATGGAAAGCTTTGGGCTAGACTATCGCGGCATACTGCTGGACGAACCCGACGCCGCGTTGGGCAATGGCGGGCTGGGGCGGCTTGCGGCCTGTTTCATGGAATCGCTCGCCACGTTGGGTTGCCCAGCCTATGGCTATGGCATCCGCTATGAGCATGGCTTGTTCCGGCAGAGCTTTGCCGATGGCCGGCAGATCGAGGCGCCGGAGCACTGGCTGCAGCAACCCTATGTCTGGCAGTTCGAGCGGGCAGAGGCCAGCTTTACCCTGGGGTTTGGCGGCCGTGTCGTTACGCGCGACGGCAAGCTGGTCTGGGAGCCGGAAAACCTTGTGCAATCCGAAGCCTATGACATCCCGGTCATCGGCTGGCGGGGGGATTGGGCCAATACGCTGCGGCTTTGGGCGGGGCGGGCGGTCGATCCCTTTGACCTGGAACGCTTCAACGCGGGGGATTTCACCGCCGCTGCCGAGGCCGAGGCGCTGGCCCGCACCATTTCGCGCGTGCTTTACCCCGAGGATTCGACCGAAAAGGGCAAGCGGCTGCGGCTGACGCAGGAATATTTCTTCTCAGCCGCGTCGATCCGCGACATCCTGCGCCGGTTCGAGGCCGATCACGCCGACCTGCGGCAGTTGCCGCAGAAGGTGGCGATCCAGCTTAACGACACCCATCCCGCCATCGCTGGGCCGGAACTGGTACGGCTGCTGCATGACGAACGCGGCCTGCCCTTTGACGAGGCTTTGGCCATCACCCAGGGCTGCGTGAACTATACCAACCACACGCTGTTGCCCGAGGCGCTGGAAAGCTGGGGCGAGGGGCTGTTTGCCGATCTGCTGCCGCGCCATCTGCAGATCATCGACCGCATCGACGACGCCCATGGCCGCGCCCATCCCGACCGCCGGAACACGGTGCGGGGCGATGGACGGGTGCGGATGGGCGAGCTGTCCTTTATCATGTCGAACCGCGTGAACGGTGTCTCGGCCCTGCACACCGGCCTGATGAAGACCACGGTTTTTGCCGACCAGCACCGGCTGCATCCCGACCGCATCGTGAACGAAACCAATGGCGTCACCCCACGCCGCTGGCTGCATAGCTGCAACCCGCGCCTGTCGGGGCTGATCACCGAGACCATCGGCGACGGCTGGATCGGCGATCTGGAACAGTTGCAGGGGCTGGAGCCCCATGTCGCCGACCCCGGCTGGCTGGCGCGGTTTGCCGCGGTGAAAGCCGCCAATAAGGCTGATCTTTGCAACTGGGCGCTGCGCGAACATCATGTGACGCTGAACCCGGACGCACTTTTCGACGTGCAGATCAAGCGCATCCATGAATACAAGCGCCAGCACCTGAACATTCTGGAAACCATCGCGCTGTGGCAGGAGATGCGCGAAATCCCGTCCTCGGACTGGACGGCGCGGGTCAAGATTTTCGCAGGCAAGGCGGCTCCGGGCTATTTCTTTGCCAAGGATATCATCCGCCTGATCAACGACGTGGCTGCGGTCATCAACGCCGATGCAACGACGAACGAAAAGCTGCGGGTGATCTATCTGCCGAACTATAACGTGACGCTGGCCGAACGGCTGATCCCGGCCGCCGACCTGTCGGAACAGATTTCCACGGCGGGCAAAGAGGCATCGGGCACCGGCAACATGAAATTCGCGCTGAACGGCGCGCCGACCATCGGCACGCTGGACGGCGCCAACGTCGAGATCCGCGAGTTGGTGGGGGCAGAGAACTTCTTCCTGTTCGGCCTGACCGCCGAAGAGGCCGAGGCCCGCCGCACCCTTCCGGACCATGCCGCCCGTGCGGTTTCCGCCGATCCGCGCCTGACCCGCGCCGTCGAGGCGATCCGCAGCGGCGCCTTCAGCCCCGATGAGCCGGACCGCTATGCGGGTATCGTCGAAAACCTGACGGGGGCGGATTACTTTCTCGTCGCTTCGGATTTCGGCGATTACTGGCGGGCGCAACGCGAAGTCGATTTCACCTATGCCGACCGGGACACCTGGGCGCGGATGGCGGCGCTGAACGTCGCGCGCTCGGGCTGGTTCTCGTCGGACCGCACCATCCGGGGGTATATGCGCGATATCTGGAACGCGAAAAGCCTGCTTGGGCAAGGGTAAGGCGGACGCGGAGGGGACCATGACGCCGATCGACCCGAACGAAGTCGCAGATTCCGCGGTGCTGGCCTGTATCGTCGAGGGGCGTTCTGACGACGCGTTCTCGGTGCTTGGTCCGCATTTCCGCGACCGCACTCGCCATGTCACCGCCTTCGACCCCGGCGCGACCGCGATGGCTGCGGTGGTTGCGGGCAAGGCGCATCCGCTGGCCCCCGTCGCGGATTATCCGGGTTTGTTCCACGGCAAGGTGCCCGGCACGCAACCCTATCTTCTGCGCGCCAGCCGGGATGGCGAGGAATGGTTGGTCGAGGACGCCTATCGCTTTGGCCCGGTTTTGGGGGAGCTTGACGAATACCTGCTGGGCGAGGGCACGCATCACCAGCTTTGGCACGCGCTTGGCGCGCATGTGATGACCCATGAAGACGCGCGCGGCACCCATTTCGCTGTCTGGGCGCCCAATGCCCGCCGCGTCTCGCTGATCGGGGATTTCAACGCTTGGGACGGGCGGCGGCATGTCATGCGCAGGCGCGGTGCGACCGGCGTCTGGGAAATCTTCATGCCCGATCTGGGTGAAGGCACCGTATATAAATACGAGATCCTCGGCGCCGATGGCGGACTGTACCAAAAGGCCGATCCGGTGGGCTTTGGCGCCCAGCATCCGCCGGCTACGGCCTCGGTCGTGCGCGACATCTCGGGCTATGGCTGGTCGGACGGGGATTGGATGGGTCGTCGCGCGCAGGTGCAGCGGACGGACCGGCCGATCTCGATCTACGAGGTGCATCTGGGAAGCTGGCGGCGCAAGGATGGCGGCCGACCGATTTCCTATCGCGAAGCGGCGGTGGAACTGGTCGATTACGCCAAGGAGATGGGCTTCACCCATATCGAGCTTTTGCCGATCAGCGAATATCCCTTTGATGGCTCATGGGGTTATCAACCGGTGGGAATGTTCGCGCCGACCATCCGGTTTGGCCCGCCGCATGAGTTCCGCGATCTGGTGGATGCGGCGCACAGGGCGGGGTTGGGCGTGATCCTTGACTGGGTGCCGGGGCATTTCCCCAGCGATCCGCATGGGCTCGTGCGTTTCGACGGCACGGCACTTTATGAACATGCCGACCCGCGCGAGGGCTTTCATCAGGACTGGAATACCCTGATCTACAATTACGGCCGTCGCGAGGTGATGAATTATCTGACCGCCAACGCCCTGTATTGGCTAAGGGAATATCACGTGGACGGGTTGCGGGTCGATGCGGTGGCCTCGATGCTTTACCGGGATTATTCGCGGCCCGAGGGCCAATGGGTCCCTAACAGCGATGGCGGGCGCGAGAATTACGAAGCCATCGCCATGCTGCAACAGATGAACCGCCTGACCTATGGCGAGGAACCCGGCATCATGACCGTAGCCGAGGAATCGACCTCTTACCCCCGGGTGTCGCGGCCGGTGCATGAAGGCGGGCTGGGCTTCGGGTTCAAGTGGAACATGGGCTGGATGAATGACACGCTGGATTATATCCGCCGCGACCCGGTTCATCGCAGCCATCATCACCACCAGATGACTTTTGGCCTGCACTACGCCTTCAGCGAGAATTTCATCCTGCCGATCAGCCATGACGAGGTGGTGCACGGCAAGGGTTCGATGCTGGGCAAGATGCCCGGCGACGAATGGCAGAAATTCGCCAACCTGCGCGCCTATTACGGCTTCATGTGGGGCCATCCGGGCAAAAAGCTTTTGTTTATGGGGCAGGAATTCGCCCAAAGCGCCGAATGGAACCACGATGCCCAGATCGACTGGGCCTGCATCGGGAACCCGCTGCACCGCGGCATGCAACTGCTGGTGCGCGACCTGAACGCGATCTATGCCGCGACGCCCGCGCTTTACGCAAAGGACTGCGACGCCAACGGCTTCCAGTGGGTCGAGGCGAATGATGCCGCCCATTCCGTCTTTGCATGGATCCGGCGCGGCCATCCGGGCGATCCCGAGGTGGTGGTGGTATGCAACTTTACCCCGGTCGAGCGCACGGGCTGGCGCATGGGTTTTCCGCAACCCGGCCTGTGGCGCGAGGTGCTGAACACGGATGCCGAGATTTACGGCGGCGCGGGACGGGGCAATCTGGGCCGCATTGCCGCGCAACCGGGCGAAAGCCATGGCCAGCCCGCCCATGCGGAACTGGTGCTGCCGCCGCTTGCGACGCTGATTTTCATCAAGGACGACAGGACGACCGACCAGCAACCACCCGCATAGGCCGGGGCAGGAGGGGGAGAGCGACAGAGATGACACAGCGCGAAGAAAGGCTTTCCAGACGATCCATGGCATTCATTCTGGCCGGTGGCCGCGGCACACGCCTGCACGAGCTGACCGACAAGCGGGTAAAACCTGCGGTCTATTTCGGCGGCAAGTCGCGGATCATCGACTTTGCGCTGTCCAACGCGCTGAATTCGGGCATTCGCAAGATGGCGCTGGCCACGCAATACAAGGCACATTCGCTGATCCGGCATGTGCAGCGCGGCTGGAACTTCTTTCGGGCCGAGCGCAACGAGTTCCTTGATATCCTGCCCGCCTCGCAACGCTATGACGAATCGCGGTGGTATCGCGGCACGGCGGATGCGGTGGCGCAGAACATCGACATCATCGACAGTTACGGCGTCGATTATGTGCTGATCCTTGCGGGCGATCATATCTACAAGATGGATTACGAACTGATGATCCGCCACCATGTCGAGGCGGGCGCGGATGTGACCATCGGTTGCCTGACCGTGCCTCGGGCCGAGGCCTCGGCCTTTGGCGTCATGGCGGTGGACGGGCGCGACGTCATCACCAGCTTTCTGGAAAAGCCTGTGGACCCGCCCGGCACGCCGGACGATCCGAATGTGACGCTGGCTTCGATGGGAATTTATGTCTTTCGCTGGGACTTCCTGCGCGACCTGTTGATCCGCGATATGGAGGACGACAATTCCAGCCATGATTTCGGCAACGACCTGATCCCCGACATTGTCAGGAACGGCAAGGCGCAGGCGCATCGTTTTGCCGACAGTTGCGTGCGGTCGCCCAGCGATCCGGTCTATTGGCGCGACGTGGGCACGGTCGATGCCTTTTGGCGGGCCAATATCGACCTGACCGATTTCAACCCCGACCTGAACCTGTGGGACCGTGACTGGCCGATCTGGACCTATTCCGAACTGGTCCCGCCCGCCAAGTTCATCCATGACGAGCCCGACCGGCGCGGCAGCGCCGTCAGCTCGCTGATCTCGGGCGGTTGCATCATCTCGGGCAGTGAGATCCGCGAGTCGCTGTTGTTCACTCAGGTCCACACCAACTCCTATTCCACCCTGGAACGTGCGGTGCTGCTGCCCTATGCCAATGTCGCCCGACACGCGCGTTTGACCAATGTGGTCATTGACCGCGGCGTGCGAATCCCCGAAGGGCTGGTCGTCGGCGAAGATCCACAGGAGGACGCGAAATGGTTTCGCGTCTCGCAAGGCGGCGTCACGCTGATCACGCAGGACATGCTGGATCGAAGGGAAGCGTCTTTATGAGGGTTCTGTCCGTCGCTTCGGAATGCGTGCCGCTGGTCAAGACCGGGGGGCTTGCCGATGTGGCAGGCGCGCTGCCCGCCGCCTTGGCCGGGGATGGGGTCGAGATGCGGGTGCTGCTGCCCGGCTATCGCGCGGTGATGGCGGCGCAGGACAAGGCACCCGTGCTGTGCGATATCCCCGAGCTTTTCGGCGGCCCGGCCCGTATCCTGCAGGGCGTGCTGGGGGATACGACGTTGTATATCCTTGATGCGCCGCATCTGTTCGACCGGCAAGGGGGCATCTACCTAGGCCCCGATGGCCGCGACTGGCCCGACAATCCCCAGCGTTTCGCCGCGCTGTGCAAGGCCGCTGTCCTGATCGCCGCAAAGGGCGTCGGGGGATGGCGGCCGCAGGTGCTGCACCTGCATGACTGGCAGGCGGGGCTGGTGCCGGTTTACCTGCGTCAGTCCGGGGTGCGCGACGTCAAAACACTGCTGACCATTCATAACATCGCCTTTCAGGGCCTTGCGCCCGCGCAAATGCTGTCGTCGCTGCAACTGCCCGCGCAGCTTTTCAACCCGCGCGGTTTTGAATACTGGGGCCGGATTTCGGCACTCAAGGCCGGGATCGTCTTTGCCGACAAGGTTTCGACCGTCAGCCCGACCTATGCCGAGGAACTGATGACCCCCGAATTCGGCATGGGGATGGAGGGCGTGCTGGCCGACCGTGCCGGCGATTTCACCGGCATCCTGAACGGCATTGATCTGGATGTCTGGAAACCGCCCTATGCCGACCCCAAGGACAAGGCACCCTATCGCACCGCACTGCGCGAGGAATTCGGCCTGCCCAAAGCGGACGGTCCGCTTTGCGTGGTCGTCTCGCGCCTGACCGGGCAGAAGGGGCTGGACCTTCTGATCGAGGCGCTGCCGGCGCTCTTGGAAAACGGTGGTCAGCTTGCGGTGCTGGGCTCGGGCGATCCGGGGCTGGAGGCGGCATTTTCCCAAGCTGCCGCCCGCTATTCCGGCGTCGCGCTGCGTCTGGGCTATGACGAGCCGCTGGCGCATCGCATGATCGCGGGCGGTGACGCCATTCTTGTCCCCTCGCGGTTCGAACCCTGCGGCCTGACGCAGCTTTACGGGCTGCGTTTCGGCACCTTGCCGCTGGTCTCGTTGACCGGGGGGCTGGCCGATACGGTCATCAACGCCTCGGCCGCAGGGCTGGCTGCCGGGGTGGCGACGGGGGTGCAGTTCCACCCGGTCAATGCACAGGCGCTGTCGCGGGCATTGACCCGGCTGTGCGGGTTGTGGCGTCAACCGGCGGTCTGGCGGCGCATGATGCGCAATGCGATGACGCATCCGGTGGGCTGGGACGCCTCGGCCCGCGCCTATGCCGACCTGTTCAGGGCGATGACCGCCTGATGACCCGCTTGCACATCTTTGCAGGGCGGGCGGAGCCGCTGGGCGCCACCTTTGACGGCGAGGGCGTGAACTTTGCCGTGTTTTCCGAACATGCCCGACGGGTGACGCTGTGCCTGTTCTCGGCCGATGGCCGGACCGAAACGCACCGGCTGGACCTGCCCGAACGTGACGGGGACGTGTGGCACGGTTATGTTCCCGGCCTGCGCCCCGGCCAGCTTTACGGGTTGCGCGCTGACGGCCCCTATGCACCGGCCGAGGGGCACCGCTTCAATTACCACAAGCTGCTGCTGGACCCCTATGCCAAGCGGCTGACCCGGCATCCGATCTGGCACGATGCGCTGATGGGCTATACTGTCGGCTCGGCCGATGCGGACCTGAGTTTCGACCGCCGCGACAGCGCGCGCTTCATGCCGCGCTGCGTGGTCGAGGACCCTTCTTTCGCCTGGGGCGCCGATCAGCCGCCACGTTGCGACATTGCCGATACCATCATCTACGAGGCGCATGTCAAAGGCCTGACCCAACTGCATCCCGATGTCGGGCATCGCGGCACATTTCTGGGCCTCGCCTCGGACCCGGTACTGGAGCATCTGCAAAAGCTTGGCGTGACCGCGCTGGAGCTTTTGCCGGCACAGGCCTTTCTGAACGACCGCTTTCTGGTCGAAAAGGGGCTGGTGAACTATTGGGGCTACCAGACGCTGGGCTTTTTCGCCCCCGATCCGCGCTATCTGAGCAAGGGCGACATCGCCGAGTTCCAGCACATGGTCGCCCGCATGCATGCCGCCGGCATCGAGGTCATCATGGATGTGGTCTATAACCACAGTTGTGAGGGGAACGAGTTGGGGCCGACGCTGTCCTTTCGCGGCCTCGACAACCGCAGCTATTACCGGCTGCAGGAAAACCCGCGCCATTACGTCAACGATACCGGCACCGGCAATACGCTGAACGTCAATCACCCGATGGTGCTGCGCATGGTCATGGATTCGTTGCGTTATTGGGTCGAGGTGATGCATGTCGATGGTTTCCGCTTTGACCTTTGTGCATCATTGGGGCGCCGGGTCCGGGGCGGCTTTGACCGCAGCGCCTCGTTCTTCGACGCAATCCGGCAGGACCCGGTTCTGACCGGCGTCAAGCTGATCGCCGAGCCGTGGGATATCGGTCCCGGTGGCTATCAGCTTGGTGGGTTTCCGCCGCCTTTCCTTGAATGGAACGACAAGTATCGCGACGGCATCCGCCGGTTCTGGCGTGGCGATGCGCGGCAGGTGCCCGAGCTGGCCGATCGCATGGCGGGCTCGGCGCGGCAGTTCGACCATTCCGGCCGGCCCGCCACCTCGTCGGTGAACTTCCTGACCGCGCATGACGGGTTCACGCTGATGGACGTGGTCAGCTACAACGACAAGCACAACACCGCGAATGGGGAAGAAAACCGCGACGGCCATCCCCAGAACTTCTCGGACAACATGGGCGTCGAGGGGGCAAGCGACGATCCCGCCATCAATGACGCCCGCGCGCGGCGGCGGCGCAACCTGCTGGCGACGCTGCTTTTGTCTCAGGGCACGCCCATGTTGTTGGCCGGAGACGAATTGGGCAATTCGCAATCCGGCAACAACAATGCCTATTGTCAGGACAATGAGACCGGCTGGGTTCAATGGAACGGCGCCGACGCGGCGTTTCTGGATTTCACCCGCAAGCTTGTCGCCTTTCGCCGCGCCCATCCGATCCTGCGGCAGAAACGCTTTCTGCATTCTCGCCCGCGCCTGACGGATGGATTGCCCGACCTGTTCTGGCTGCGACCGGACGGGAAACAGATGGCCTCGGGCGACTGGGGCAATGCCGAATTGCGCGTGCTTTGCGCCGAACTGCGCATGGCCGCCGGCACCCCCGAATACGCGCAGCGCGAAGAAGCGTTGTTTCTGGTCTTCAACAACGGCGATCCGCTGGAGGTCGTGCTGCCTGACCGACCCAAAGGGTGGTGCTGGCGGCTGCATCTGGACACCAGCCGTCCCGGGCTTACCCCCTATGTCGTCGATTCCGACCGCGTTCCGGTGGATGGCCAGTCCGTCCTTGCCTTTGATCTGGAACGCGAGCGTGACTGACCCGCGCCTGATACTGGCCGAGCACATGGGCGTGCTGCGGGGGTTTTACGACCTGACCGGGCAATGGCGCGAAACCTCGGTCGAAAGTGCCGTGGCGTTGCTTGCCGCGATGGGCTACTCTGCGCCCTCGGTGACTGAAGCACAGGCGGCGCTGGACGATTGCGCCGACCACCTGCCGCAGGACGTGATCTGCACAGCCGACACCCGGCCCGAGCTTGTGCTGAACCATTGGCGCCTGACCCATGAGGACGGGGGGGAGGTCGAAGGGCGCGGCCAACTGCCCGAACTGCCGCTGGGCATCCATCACCTGCGCGCGGACGGGCGCGACTATACGCTGCTGGCCGCACCGCCGCGCCTGTCCGAGCCCGCGCGCTGCTGGGGGTTGATTGCGCCCCTTTACGGCCTGTCGGCACAGGGCATCGGCAGCTATGCCGATCTTGCGACGCTGGCCAAAGGCATGGGCGGGCAGGGGGCAGCTTTCCTTGGCATCAACCCGATCCATGCCGGTTTCCCGACCGTGCCGCATCTTTTCAGCCCCTACACGCCCTCGCATCGCCGGCGGCTGAATGTGGCTCACTTGCCCGGAGGTATCGGCACACCCGGCCCCCGCGTCGACTATATCCGCGATATTCCCGCACGCATGTCGGCGCTGCGGGCGGAATACGACGCCTTTCCGGGCGATCCGGGTTTCGACGGCTGGCTGGCTGCCCAAGGCGAAAGTCTGCAACGCTTTGCCCTGCATCAGGCGTTGTCTGCCCGGCACGGTGCCTTTTGGTGCGACTGGCCTGCAACGCTGACCTCGCCCGATACACCCGCCGCCATTGCCGCGCGGGCGGAACTGGCCGGTGAGATGCGTTTTCACGCTTGGTTGCAATGGCGCGCGGAACACGCGCTGGATGCGGCGGGGCAGGCGGCGCGCGATGGGGGCATGGCGTATGGGCTTTATCTGGACCTCGCCGTCGGCACGCATCCCTTTGGGGCCGAGACTTGGGAGGATCGCGCCAGCTTCGCCCTTGGCGCTTCGCTTGGGGCGCCACCCGATGCCTTTTCCCCCGAGGGGCAGAACTGGTCGCTTGCACCCTTCAACCCGCTTGCCCTGCGCGCCACTGCCTATGCGCCGCTGGCCGAAACGTTGCGCCGTCAGTTGCAGTTCGCCGCCGCTTTGCGCATCGACCATATCCTTGGCTTCGAACGTGCCTTCTGGGTGTCTGATTCCGCGCCCGGCGCCTATGTGCGGATGCCACGCGATGCCATGCTGGCCGTGGCCCGGATCGAGGCCGCCCGCGCCGGAAACGCCGTCATTGTCGGCGAGGATCTGGGCAATATTCCCGACGGGCTGCGCGGGGCGCTGGCGCAATCGGGTATCCTCGGTTGCCGTGTCGCCATGTTCGAGCGTGAAAGCTGGCACCCCCCCGCTTTTCGAACCGCCGAAGCCTATGACCGCAGCGCCATCGCCAGCTTTTCGACCCACGACCTGCCGACATGGCGCGGCTGGCGGCAGGGTGCGGACATCAAGGCCCGCGCCGGTATTCTGGGACAGGACGCCTCGCCCCAGTTGACCGAGCGCGCCGAAGAGGTCGCGGCACTGGACCGACTGCTGCCCGATGCCGGTCCCGAGGCGCTGCATGGCTTTCTGGCCCGCACGCCGTCGCGTCTGGTGGCGGTGCAGGCCGAACTGATGCTTGACATGACCGACCAGCCGAACCTGCCTGGAACTGTCGGCGAATATCCGAACTGGCAATTGCGCCTGCCGGTGGCGGCCGGGGATTTCCCGGCATTGCCCTTGGTCGCGCGGACTGCCAGCATCATGCGCGACAATGAACGTTAAGGAGAGGTCGATGACCGTTCACACCGTCCCGACACAGCCCATCGAGGGGCAAAAGCCCGGCACCTCGGGCCTGCGCAAGAAGACTCCGGTCTTCATGCAGCCGCATTATCTGGAAAACTTCGTGCAGGCGATCTGGAACGGCACTGGCGGGGCAGAGGGCAAGACCTATGTGCTGGGTGGTGACGGGCGATATTTCGGCGATCGCGCGGCACAGGTCATCTTGCGCATGGCGGCGGCGAGCGGTGCGAAAAAGGTGATCGTCGGCCAGAATGCGCTGCTTTCCACCCCCGCCGCATCGCATCTGATCCGGCTGCGCAAGGCGGATGGCGGCATCATCATGTCGGCAAGCCATAACCCCGGCGGCCCGACCGAGGATTTCGGTGTCAAATACAACGTGGCCAACGGTGGTCCCGCCCCCGAGCCGGTGACCGAAAAGATATTCGAGGCGACCAGAACCCTGACCGAATACCGCATTCTCGATGCGCAGGACGTGGATCTGTCGGTGCTGGGTGCCAAGCGCCTTGGTGAGATGGAGATCGAGGTCGTCGATCCGGTTTCCGACTATCAGGCGCTGATGGAGCAGATCTTCGATTTCGGAAAGATCCGCGCGCTGTTCGCCTCGGGCTTTCGCATTCGCTTCGATGCCATGCATGCGGTGACCGGCCCCTATGCCAAGGCGATTCTGGAAGGGGCATTGGGCGCCCCGGCGGGCTCGGTGGTCAATGCCGTTCCCAGCCCCGATTTCGGCGGTGGCCATCCCGATCCGAACCCGATCTGGGCCAAGGAGCTGATGCAGGCGATGTTCGGCCCGGATGCGCCGGATTTTGGTGCAGCTTCGGACGGCGACGGGGATCGCAATATGATCGTCGGCCGCAACGCCTATGTCACGCCCTCGGACAGCCTTGCGGTGCTGGCGGCGAATGCGACGCTGGTCCCGGCCTATGCAGCGGGGCTGAAGGGGGTGGCGCGGTCCATGCCGACCTCTCGCGCGCTGGATCGGGTGGCGGAAAGCCTGGGGATCGCCTGCTACGAGACGCCGACGGGTTGGAAATTCTTTGGCAACCTGCTGGACGCTGGCCGCGCAACGCTTTGCGGCGAGGAAAGCGCCGGCACCGGCTCGGACCATGTGCGGGAAAAGGACGGGCTTTGGGCAGTGCTGTTCTGGCTGAATGTTCTGGCCGAACGCCGGCAGTCCGTGGCCGAGATCATGGCCGATCACTGGGCGAAATATGGCCGCAATTATTACTCGCGTCACGATTATGAAGCGGTGGATGCGGCGGCTGCCGGCGAGTTGATGGAGGCGTTGCGCGCAGCGTTAACCAGTCTGCCCGGCCAGACCATTGCGGGGCTGCGGATCGAGGCCGCCGACGAGTTTGCCTATGACGATCCGGTCGATGGCTCGCGCAGCGAACATCAAGGCTTGCGCATCATGACCGAAGGCGGCGGGCGGATCGTGCTGCGTCTGTCGGGCACCGGGACCGAGGGTGCGACGCTGCGGCTTTATCTGGAGCGGGTCGAAACCGACCCCGCCCGGATGCAGGACGACCCGCAAAAGGCGCTGGCCCCGATCATCGCCGCGGCCGACGAGATCGCCGGGATCGGTGCCCGCACAGGCCGCACTGCGCCCGACGTCATCACCTGAGCTACCGCGACCATCCCGGCACAGGTCCGGCCCCAAAGGGGGGCTGGCCTAGCCGGCGGTCAGTTCGTCCCAGCAAGCCAGCGCGTGACCCGCATACATCATGCCCGGTCCGCCGCTCATCTGGATTGCCATGGCCAGAACGTCGCCCAGTTCCTCGCGCGTCGCGCCGGCCTTCATCAGTGCCTCGACGTGAAAGAGGATGCAGGGTTCGCAACGCTGCACGATGGCCATGCCAAGGGCGATGAGCTCCTTGGTCTTGACGTCCAGAACGCCGCTGTCATGCACGGCCTTTGACAGTGTGCCGAACCCCTTTGCAGCCTCAGGGATGGTCTTGTTCATCACCCGCAGTTCACTGCGCATTCCGTCGATCTTGGCCTTGTAGCTCATGATGTGCTCTCCTTCTTGGCGGGCATGTCCTAGCCCGATGCCGAAGGGTCCGGCTTGATTCAGGTCAAGTTACTTACGAATTTTCGCATATTTGATGTAAAGATCAGACGCGCCGTCCGCGCACCCATGTTTCCCGCATGACCGGCGTGTCGCCCAGCATGGAAAAGCGGATCAGGTCGGCGCGCAGCCCCGGTGCAAGCCGCCCGCGATCGTCCAGTCCCGCCGCCTTTGCCGGATTTGCTGTCACGGTTGCGATGGCTCGCGGCAGGTCGTCCCAGATGCGCGCCAGAATCAGCGCGCCAGCCAGCAGCGCCGCAGGGACATAATCCGACGAAAGAATGTCCAGATGCCCGTTCTGCGCCAGTTCTGCCGCCCGGACATTGCCCGAATGCGAACCGCCCCGGATCAGATTCGGCGCCCCCATCATCACCATGATGCCATGTTCGTGGCAGGCGGCCGCCGCCTCGGCGGTGGTCGGGAACTCGGCCAGCCGCACGCCGTGGCCGGCTGATTGTGCGACATGCACGGCGGTGGTGTCGTCATGGCTGGCCAGCACCGCGCCCAGACGATGGGCGATTTCGACAGCGGCGGCCTCGTGCCGGTCGCCAAAACGCGCGCGCAGATCCTTGAGCCGTGCGACATGCTGGGCGAATTCCGTGTCCGAAAGCTTGTATTTCCCCTGCACATATTGCGCGAGCTTCGAGATGTCGCGGAACTGGCGCTGGCCCGGAGTGTGGTCCATCAAGCTGATGATGCCGACCCGGTCCCCGGAGCCGAACTCGTCCAGCTCGGCCAGCAGGGTTTGCGAACAGATTTCAGCCCGCAGATGCAGGAAGTGACTGATACGCAGGACACCCTGCGCCCTTAGTGCGGCCAGTTCATGGGCGAGTTCCCGGGCGTATTTGTCATAATCCTTGTCGGGTCCCTCATTCGGGATCGAGCCCACGCGCATGGCATCGAAGACCGTGGTGATGCCGCAGCCGGCAAGTTCGGCGTCATGGGCCAGGATGGCGCTGGGATGAGGCCAGTCCACGCCGGGACGCGGGCGGATATGGCGTTCGAGATTGTCGGTATGGAGTTCCACCATGCCCGGGGCGAGGTAATCGCCCTGCATGTCAGCCGCGCCTTTGGGCACCGCGGTGCCAGAATGGATCGCCGTTATAACGCCGTCCTGAAGCTCCAAGGCGCCTGCGGTCATGGTCTCTGGCAGGATCAGGCGGGCATTGGCAAGGACGGTGCGGGTCATGATGTTGTTGGGCTTTCGTGCTGGTTAGGGAGTGGCGGTCTGCAGCGTGTGGGCGCTGGGACAAAAGGGGGCGCTGCCCCCACGCCGGGCGGGCCCGGCGTTCCCCCGGGGTATTTGGGCAACGGAGAAATCGAAGAGGCGGGGGCTTAGCGGCAGAGCGTGGCCACCCAATCCGGCACCACCTTGGTCGCCTTGCCGATGCGTCGGTCGGTGAAGTCGCGGCTGACGGCGGATGACGCCAGGTTCAGTTCAATAGTATCGACCCCGTTACGACGCGCGTATTGCGCCATTCCCGCAGCCGGATAGACCATGCCGGACGTGCCGATGGCGGCGAACAGGTCGGCGCTCTGGACGGCTTCCCAGATACGGTCCATGTGATAGGGGATCTCGCCGAACCAGACGATGTCGGGTCGTGTCAGGGGCTTGCCACAGGCTGGGCAGGGGTCCAGCGCGCGCATCACCAGCACCGCAGGCCAGCGGTGCCCGCAACCCGCGCAGAGCGCGCCGAGCAGGCTGCCGTGCATATGGATCACCTCGGGCGAGCCGCCACGTTCATGCAGGTCGTCGACGTTTTGCGTAACCAGCGTCACCTGATGATGCTGCGCCAGTTGCGCGAGCGCCCGATGCGCCGCATTGGGTTGCGCGCGCGCGGCATCGGCGCGGCGTTGGTTGTAGAAGCGATGCACCAACGCCGGATCGCGCTGAAAGCCCTGGGGGGTGGCGACATCCTCGATGCGATGTTCTTCCCACAGGCCGTCGGTGGCGCGGAAGGTTCGGATTCCGCTTTCGGCCGAGATGCCGGCCCCCGTCAGCACGGTGATGCGCATCCCTGCCTCAGCGCGCGCAGTAGGCCTCGGCCGCGGCGGCGAAGTTCTTGTAGCGCGCCCAGAAGGCGTTGTCGGCGTCGCTTTTGGACATGCGCACCTCTTGCGCCTTGTCCGCGTCGCGGAAGAAGCGCGCGGCGCGGCGCTGGTCCGAACGCGACAGCGTCTGGTCGGCCACCTGCTGGATGCAGCGGCAGGCCTGGCCATTGCGTGCGGCGCGGTCAGAGCGCGCACATGCGGAATCGATCGGGCCTGCCACGGCAAGCGGCGCAGTCAGCACCACCGCGGCGGCGGCGATCATCAGTCGGTTAAGCATCTCTGTCTCCTCGGCTCCTGCCACGGCGCTGGGGCTGGGCACCCTCTTTCAGCCGCGCATCTTATCCGGCAAAGCTTAACAGAAGCAGGCTCTCGGCTCAATCGCGCGACCGTGACCACCCATGGCGGGTCCGGTTCTGCCCACCCCCAATATATGTGAGAGGCGGGTGAGACAAAGGCTCAGGCCGGTTGGGGCGTGTAACCGGCTTCGCGAATCACCTCGGCCGCGCGGTTGGGGTCCAACCCCTCGACCGTGACGCTGCGGTCGGTCAGATCGGTGACAGCCTTGCCGCCGGCCTCGGCCACCGCTTTTTCGATGGCGGCGGTGCAATGGCCGCAGCTCATGTCCTCGACGCGGAATTTCATCGGTACATCCTTTCGTTTGCCCTGAAAGCTGCCTATGATTGCGTCGACGCGCCGCAGGCGCAACTCCCCCACATGAGGCTGCGACCTATGGTCACTGAAAACTTTCGTGGCGCAATTCTGATGGTCGTGTCGATGGTGTTGTTCGCCTTCGAGGATGTGTTCATCAAGCTGCTTTCGGCCGAGCTGCCCTATTCGCAGGTGCTGGGCCTGATCGGGTTGCTGGGATTTCTTGTCTTCGGGACCATGCTGAAGCTGAGAGGGGGGCGGCTTTTTACCCGCGACCTGCTTACGCCCATCGTGCTGTTTCGCAGCCTTGCCGAGGCGGTCGGCTCGATCGGAATGGTCGTGGCGCTGGCGCTGTCCGACCTGTCCTCGACCTCGGCGATCATGCAGGCGCTGCCACTGGCCATCGTTCTGGGGGCGGCGGTGTTTCTGGGCGAGCCGGTGGGCTGGAGGCGCTGGAGTGCGATCATCGCCGGCTTTTTCGGGGTCCTGCTGGTGATCCGGCCGGGGCTTGCGGGTTTCCAGCCGGTTTCGCTGATGGCCCTGTTGTCGGTGCTGGCGCTTGCCGTGCGCGACATCATCACCCGCCGCGTTCCGGTCCATGTCAGGTCCGATCAGTTGGCGGCTTCGGCCTTTTTCGCCATTCTGATTGCCTCGGTGCTCATGGGGCTCACGCTTGGGCAGGAGGTCGTCATGCCCAGCCCCCGCCAATCGCTGCTGTTTCTGGTCTGCATTGGCGTCGGCGTGGGCGGCTATGCGTTGCTGGTCACCGCGACCCGTGTGGGCGAGGCATCTGCACTGGCGCCCTATCGCTACGCGCGCCTTGTCTTTGCCCTGATCCTCGCCTTTCTCGTCTTTGACGAGCGGCCGGATGCGATGACCATGCTGGGTGCGGCGATCATCGTGACCTCTGGTTGCTATACCATGTGGCGCGAAGCCGTGTTGCGCCGCCGCCGGTTGCGCGAGGCCGGATTTGCCGCTGGCTGCTGAACCCCCTTTCCGCAACGCCAAAGCCCTTGTATAGCCCGGCCATGACCGACCTTGACCTCATCCGCAATTTCTCGATCGTGGCCCATATCGACCACGGAAAATCCACCTTGGCCGACCGGCTGATTCAGCTGACGGGGACGGTCGCCGCACGGGACATGAAAGCCCAGATGCTCGATAGCATGGATATCGAGCGGGAACGCGGCATCACCATCAAGGCCAACACCGTGCGCATCGAATATCCGGCGCGCAACGGGCAGACCTATGTGCTGAACCTGATCGACACCCCCGGTCACGTCGATTTCGCCTATGAGGTCAGCCGGAGCATGCGCGCGGTCGAGGGCTCGTTGCTGGTCGTGGACGCAACGCAAGGGGTCGAGGCGCAGACGCTGGCCAACGTCTATCAGGCCATCGACGCTGGGCACGAGATCGTGCCGGTGCTGAACAAGATTGACCTGCCGGCCGCCGAACCCGACCGCGTCAAGGAACAGATCGAGGACGTGATCGGCATCGACGCCCAGGACGCCATCGAGATCTCGGCCAAGACAGGGTTGGGCATCCCCGATGTGCTTGAGGCCATCGTCAACCGCCTGCCGGCGCCCAAGGGCGATCGGGACGCGCCGCTCAAGGCCATGCTGGTCGACAGTTGGTATGACGCCTATCTGGGCGTCGTCGTCATGATCCGGGTCATGGATGGGATGATTCGCAAGGGCGACCGCATCCGCATGATGCAGACCAAGGCCGTCTATGGCATCGACAAGCTGGCAGTGCTGCGTCCGCAGATGCAGGATATCGCCGAACTGGGCCCGGGCGAGATCGGCGTATTCACCGCCTCGATCAAGCAGGTGCGCGACACCCGCGTCGGCGACACCATCACGCATGAGCGCAAGGGTTGCGAAGCGCCGCTGCCGGGCTTCAAACCGGCGCAGCCGGTGGTGTTCTGCGGCTTGTTCCCCGTGGACGCCAACGACTTTGAGGCTTTGCGCGACGCCATCGAGAAGCTGGCCCTGAACGATGCGAGCTTCAGCTATGAGATGGAGACTTCGGCCGCGCTAGGCTTCGGCTTCCGCTGCGGTTTCCTGGGGCTTTTGCACCTTGAGGTGATTCGCGACCGGCTGGAACGCGAATACGACCTTGACCTGATCACCACGGCGCCCTCGGTGGTGTTCCGGCTGCACATGAGGGACGGTGAGGTGCGCGAGTTGCACAATCCCGCCGACATGCCCGACCTGACCCATGTCGATCACATCGAAGAGCCGCGTATCAAGGCCACCATCATGGTGCCCGACGAATATCTGGGCGATGTGTTGAAGCTTTGCCAGGATCGCCGGGGCATTCAGCTGGATCTGACCTATGCGGGCAACCGGGCGATGGTTGTCTATGACCTGCCGCTGGCCGAGGTCGTTTTCGATTTCTACGACCGCCTGAAATCCGTGACCAAGGGTTATGCCAGCTTCGATTACCAGATTTCCGAATATCGCGAGGATTATCTGGTCAAGATGTCGATCCTCGTGAACGACGAGCCGGTGGATGCCCTGTCGATCATGGTTCACCGCGACCGTGCGGAAAGCCGTGGCCGGGCGATGGTGGAAAAGCTGAAAGAGCTGATCCCGCGTCACATGTTCAAGATCCCGATTCAGGCGGCCATCGGCAGCAGGGTGATCGCGCGCGAGACGCTTTCGGCGATGCGCAAGGACGTGACCGCCAAGTGCTATGGCGGCGATGCGACCCGGAAAAAGAAGCTGCTGGAAAAGCAGAAGGCCGGGAAGAAGAAGATGCGGCAGTTCGGCAAGGTCGAAATCCCGCAGACCGCGTTCATTCAGGCGCTGAAGATGGATAGCTGATGAATTTCCGGATTGTGGCTGCGCAGGTGTCGCGCCGCATCCGGGGATTGTCTTTGCCTCTTGCCCGGACGGATCATGCCCTGAACTGAACGTGCTGCTCTTGCTGTCAGCAGGGCAGATCCGGTTTTCATACCGTGTTGCTGATACTTCAGATTGGACCGTTCAGGATATCGAGCAGGTCTGATTGAAAACACCATTTCCCTCTCCTATGACTGGGCCGTCGTCCGCGTGACCGGTGATGGCGGCGATCAATCCAGCAGGGTGGGGCAAAATGAACTATACGGACACGCAGCTTTTGATCGACGGCAACTGGCGGCCAGCGCAAGATGGGCGCAGCCTGCCGGTGCTGAACCCCGCGACCGGTGCCGAGATCGGCCGCGTCGCCCACGCCGGCATCGCCGATCTGGACGGGGCGTTGGCCGCCGCCGATCGCGCTTTTGCGCAATGGAAGCGCAGTTCACCGCTGCTGCGCTCTGACCTGATGCGCAAGGCGGCGGCGCTGTTGCGCGAACGCGCCGAGGGCATCGCCGCGCTGATGGTGGCCGAACAGGGCAAACCCTTGGCCCAAGCGCGGATCGAGACACTGGCCGGGGTCGAGGTGATCGAATGGTTCGCCGAAGAGGCTCGGCGCACCTATGGCCAAGTCATCCCTGCCCGAGTGCCCGGCGTGACCCAACTGACGGTCAAAGAGCCGCTGGGGCCGGTCGCGGCCTTCACGCCATGGAATTTCCCGATCAATCAGGCGGTTCGCAAGGTTTCCGCCGCGCTGGCGGCGGGTTGCACCATCATCGTCAAGGCACCCGAAGAAACACCTGCCTCGCCCGCGGAAATGATACGCTGCTTCGTCGATGCCGGTGTGCCGGCCGGGGTGGTCAATCTGGTCTATGGCGATCCGGCCGAGATCTCATCCTATCTGATCCCGCATCCGGTGATCCGCAAGGTTTCCTTTACCGGCTCGACCCCGGTGGGCAAGCAACTTGCGGCGATGGCCGGGCTGCATATGAAACCCGCGACCATGGAACTGGGCGGTCATGCGCCCGTGCTGGTGTTCGACGATGCCGATGTGGATGCGGCGGTATCGGCGATGGCGGCCTCCAAACTGCGCAATGCCGGGCAGGTCTGCATCTCGCCCACGCGGTTTTTGGTGCAGGATGCGGTGGCGGAACGCTTTACCGCCGGGTTCACCGCCGCGATGGCGGGGGCCAGGGTGGGGCCGGGCACGGACCCTGACAGCACCATGGGGCCGCTGGCCAACGAACGCCGCATTCCCGCCATCGAGCGGCTGATCCGCGATGCGCTGGATCGCGGCGCGCGGCTGGTAACCGGCGGTGAACGTCTGGGCAATGAGGGCTGGTTCTTTGCCCCGACCGTGCTGGCCGACGTGCCCACCGATGCCGCCGTGATGAACGAAGAGCCCTTTGGTCCCATCGCGATCATCAACCGTTTTTCCAGCGATGATGACGCTTTTGCCGAGGCGAACCGCCTGCCTTACGGACTGGCTGCCTATGCCTGGACGCAAAGCTCGGCCCGTGTGCAGCGGTTGCAGGACGAGATTCAGGCCGGCATGCTGACGATCAACCACATCGGTCTGTCGTTGGCTGAATTGCCTTTTGGCGGCATCGGCGATTCCGGCATGGGAACCGAGGGCGGATCCGAGGCGATCGGCGCCTATCTGCAAACCCGCCTTGTCACCCGCAAAGGATAAGGCGGGCGCGGGCTAAAGATAGGGTGGGGTGCAGGCGCTGACCACCACTGCCTCGCGATCTGAAATGTTTCGGAAGCGATGCGGTTGGTGCGAGGCGAAAAGATAGCTGTCGCCCGCCTTCAGCACCCGGCGTTGCCTGCCCACCGTCAGTTCGATCTCTCCGGCGATGACGATGCCACCCTCGCTGCCGTGATGGGCCAGCATGGTCTCGCCGGTGTCGGCGCCGGGTTCATGGCGTTCGTGCAGGATCTGCAGGTTGTGCAGCCGGGCGTCGCCGACCTGGCGCAGGGTCATGCGCCCGGCCGATCCTTGCGCGGACGCTCCATCGTGCCGGACCGCCTGCCGGGCGCGGACGCATCGGGCTATGCCGGGCTTGAGGACGGTGTGGATTACCACTGGTGGTGGGATCTGATGAAGGCCGCTGGCCTGCTGCTCCGCGCCTCCGGCAGGTCCGAGGTGCTGAGGTCTCCTAGTCACCTGAATCTAAATTTCGGCACATAGATTTTGCTGTGTTTTCTGGCAGAAGCGTTTGACCGACGCGAGGATTTCGTCGGCGGATTTGACCCATCGGTAGGGCTTGGGGTTCTCGTTGTGCGCGTCGATGAATGCGACAATGTCCGCCTCGAGGTCGGCGGTGGAGCGGTGGACGCCCCGTTGCAGTTGCTTGCGCGTCAGTTCTGCGAACCAGCGCTCCACCTGGTTGATCCAACTGGCTGAGGTGGGTGTGAAATGCACATGCCAATGCGGGCGCCGGGCGAGCCAGGCCTTGATCTTGGGTGTCTTGTGGGTGGCGTAGTTGTCCATCACCAGATGCACGTCCCGTCCTTGCGGCAAGGTTGCATCGATCCGCTTCAGGAAGTCGAGGAACGCGGTCGCCCGGTGCCGCTTGTAGCATTTGCCGATCACCGCCCCTGTGGCGATATCGAGTGCTGCAAACAGCGAGGTCGTACCGTGGCGGATATAGCTGTGGGTTCTCCGCTCGGCGACACCCGGCGCCATCGGCAACACCGGCTGTTCCCGATCCAGCGCCTGAATCTGGGATTTTTCGTCCACGCACAGCACGATGGCCCGGTTCGGTGGGGCCATGTAAAGGCCGACGATATCCTGCACCTTGTCGACGAACAGCGGATCGGTCGAGAGCTTGAACGTCTCGCTGCGATGCGGTTGCAGGCCGAAGGCGGCCCAGATCCGGCGGATGGTGGTATGCGACAGGCCCGTCGCCACAGCCATCGAGCGGATCGACCAATGGGTGGCGTCCTTCGGCGTGGTGTTCAGTGTCCGCTCGATCACCTCGGCTACCTGATCGTCCGACACCGTGCGGGGCCGACCAGGACGATATTCGTCGGTCAGCCCCTCGATCCGGTCCCTGACGGACCGTCTGCGCCACTTGCCGACAGTATGCTCATGCACTCCGAGCCGCGCGCCGACCTCCTTGCTTTGCAGCCCTTCCGCACAGAGCAGGATTATCCGGCACCGGTCCGACAGCGAACGCGCCGCCTTGTGCCGTCGAACCTGAGCCTCCAGAAACCCGCGCTCCGCGGCGCTCAGAACCACCTCGTCCGCCACCCGGCCTACCATAGCATCCTCCGAAACCGCTCGGATCAATGATACGGACTACAGTTCCGGGGGAATAGAAGGCTGTTGCGGAAGTTGCTGGCAGATCAGCCGTGCGACCGTGCGCGCGCATTTGGAAAAGCTGCGATCAGAGGGAGAAATTGCCGGGTTTACGGTGCTCACCCGGTCGGATGTCTCCGATGCCCCGGTAAGGGGGCTGATGATGATCGGGATCGAGGGCAGGGGAGGTGACCGCATTGCCGGGCGGGTGACCGGCATCACCGCGGTGACGGCAGTTCATTCCACGAACGGAAAGTGGGATATGATCGTTGAGTTGTCGACGGATACGCTTGCGGACCTCGATGAGGTCATCCGGCGTATAAGAAACCTCGACGGTGTGATGATTTCCGAAACGAACCTGATTCTCTCGACACGTCGGGCGTCCGGCAGCCCAACCCGGCCCGTTCGTGGGTTCTAGCCGAACCGACCAGATGAGTTCCGCGCGACCTCCCAAAGAGAGGGGATGCTTTTACAGACCCCAGAGGCTTGCCACCGGATCTGTCTTTGCTGGCCGCGCTTTCTGCGCGGGCTTGCGGAGGCTGCGGCGAGCACTTTCCAAGCCGAGACCTGCCCAGCGGGCAATCGACTCGCGGTCCTCAAGATCAGTAGCCGGTATCATGAAGTAGTTCAGTGCGGTGGCGATCCGCTGGCCATTGCGGCTCGTTTGATAGGCAAACTGTTCGCAATGCTGATCCAGAAAAGCCTGGCGATTTCCGTCATCCGCCCTGAAGTATAGGGATTGTGATGGTGCGGTCAGCCCGAACATGCCAGCATCGCAGATGAGACCGACACAGCCGAACATCTGCTTGGTCGTGAAGGTTAACGTTCCATCCAGCTGATCTGAAACGAACGAAGCGAATGAGGCTTCTATTGGCATATTTGCGTCCGGAGTAGCACATGAGAATTTGGCAGACAGTATCCTGCCAGATGACCACCGAGAACCGAAAACGGGTTCCCGTCAGGTGTTGGGGGCAAAGCCCGAGAGAAGGGCCTGGAGATCACTATGCAGGTTCTGACGACATCTGTCGTAACCGTCCGTGTCCGAAGCCACGAATTCGATGAAGCGGGCGTTCTGAAGATTGAATAGGGCCCTGCCCAGATGGGCGGCATGGGTTCCGGAGGTGATCCGCTCTTCCTTTATCAGCCTTTCGATTTCGCTAACCAGGACCGTGGCCAGACGGCGGTCGAGATCCCCGTAAAGCTTCGCAAACCGCGGCTCGGCCCCATGGATCGATGCGGAAATGACCTGCCGCCAGATCGCCTTATCGAGATGCGTCTGGGTATGTTTGCAGATAATCTCGAAAAACCGAAGCACCAGTCCGGGCAGGTCTGAGGCCTTCCCCCGCAGGCGCTGGTCGAGCGTAACCAGAAGCTCCCGATCACTCTCCGCAACGAGCGCCAGAAGCACTCCTGATTTTGTGCCGTAGTAGTTGTGAACCGTTACGGTGGAAACGCCGGCAATCTCTGCGATCGCCTCCATGGTGATTTTTTCGAGGCCCGTCTCAAGGAAGAGCCGCTTGGCCGCAGCAATGATGCGGGCCCTGCGGTCTTCCTTTTGCCGTTCGCGCAAGCTCATGGGTGCTAAATCCGTCATGGACGCCATCTTCGCGCCTGCCATGCTGGAGTTCAACTAAAATTTTATCTTATAAATTTTTTTATTGACTACAAAATTTATGCCCATAAGAATTTTCGAAGAGTTGTCGCGCTGAGACAGATGACCGACAGGGAGCCCATCATGAAATCGCAGAACATCGTCCTTGCCGCCGCCACCTTGCTCGCGGTGCCTGCCTGGTCTCCGGCCCGGGCGAACGAGACCATCAACTTCGGCATGTGTGTATCCTGGCCAAGTTATGTGATGCTGGAGGTCGCCCGGCAGAAGGAGCTCTTGCCGGGTTACGACCTCAACATCACGAATTTCGAGGATCCTCTGGGAGGGCATGCCGCGCTCGCCGCCGGGCAGATCGACGTCTATGGCTGCACTGCGGACTACATTCCGGTTGCGGTAGAGGCGGGGCTGAACGTTGTGAACGTCGCCTACCACACGCCTTCATATGGCGTTGACCATGTCATCCTGGCGCCGGGCGTGGAACCCGGAGATCTGCGCGGGAAGAAGGTTGCTGCGCCACAGGCCTATATCGGTCAGGTTCTGATGGGCCTTTGGCTGGCGCGTGAAGGGATCGCGCCGGAAGATGTCACCTGGGTCAATCTGAACGCCGACGAGGCGGTCGGGCCGATGCTTTCGCGCGATCTCGCCGCAGCCTACATGTATGAGCCCTGGATTTCACGGGTCCTGGAGGCCGCGCCGGGCGCACGATCCGTGGTGGATACGGCAGATCCGGAAATGCTGAAGACCGGGATCTTCGTTGATGCCCTTTTCATGAACAAGGACTTCATCGCCAACCGTCGCGAGGCCGCGGTTGCCGTGCTGAAGGCGGACTGGGATGCGCGTGGTTACTGGCACGAGAACGTGGAGGAGACCAATGGGCTGGTAGCCAAATTCCTTCAATGGTCGGTCGAGGACGTCAACTCGGTGATCGGGACGAATGGCAAAAGCCTGGAGGGCGGCACCTATCTTTTCGACTTTGACGAGGCGGCACGCACCTGCGGCGTTCTCGAGGGTGAGCCCCCGTTTGGCCTCCCCAACGGGTCGATGCAATCCTCCGCCGCTTTGACGAATGAGTGGTGGGTCAGGCTGGGCGTGATGAAAACCACTGTCGATCCCGCACAGGGCATCGATTGCAGCCTGATGGGCGACCTTGTGGCCCAGGGTTACCGCCAGTCCTTCTCGGCTAACTGATCCATCGGCCGTCTCTCCGGTCAGGGGCCGGAGAGACCAGGAGGAATTCCATGTCAGACGTTGTTTCGGGGCGCAGACCACGCCTCATACAAATCCGCGTGCCGGTGTCCCGCCGTCAGGCGCTCATATCCGGGATTGCGGTCTGGGCCATTTTCTTCGGAATCTGGATCCTGTCCTCCGCGCTCGGCTGGGTGAACCCCATCCTGGTCCCACCGCCAGACCAGGTTTTCGCGACGATTATCCGGCTGTTTACAGTCGACGGGTTCGGCTCCGATGTGCTGATTTCCATCATGCGGGTGCTCATCGCTTTCGCCCTGGCGACACTTGTTGCGGTGCCGATCGGGGTCGCGATGGGCGCGTTCCCCGCAATTGATGCGGTGATCGCTCCCTTTGTCTCTGCCTGGAGATACCTGCCCGCGCCCTCCTTCATACCGATCCTGCTGATGTGGTTCGGGACCGGTGAAACACCCAAGCTGGTGCTCCTTTTTCTCGGAGTGATCTTCTTCCTGATCACGCTGATCGCGGATCACACCCGTGACGTGAGACGAGAGTTGATCGAAACCGCCCTGACGCTGGGTGCAGGACGACGGGTCACGGTCATGCAGGTGATGTTTCCGGCCGTGCTTCCCAACATCCTCGTCGCGATGAGGCAGATGCTCGCGGTCGTCTGGACCTATCTGGTGATTGCGGAGATTGTTGCCTCCACCACCGGCATTGGCGCCATGATGATGCGGGCACGTCGCTTCCTCAATACGGATGAAATTCTCGCCGGTATCATCGTCATCGGTGTCCTCGGTATGCTGTCGGACCTGGCTTTCGCGCAGCTCCACCGCCGTCTTTTCCCTTATCTGGAGACCAAGCGATGATGTCCGACACGATCCTCAGCATCCGCAACGTCTCCAAATCCTTCGACCTGCCACGTGGAAAGAGCCTTACGGCGGTGGATGACGTCTCCTTCGATGTGCCGCGCGGGTCTATCTGCGTCCTGCTTGGCCCCTCCGGAAGCGGAAAATCAACAATCCTGCGCATGATCGCCGGACTGGAAACCCAGAGCGCCGGACAGGTGCTTCTCAATGATGTTCCGATCGACGGACCGGGCCGGGATCGCGGTATGGTGTTTCAGGCTTATACCTCGTTCGACTGGATGTCGGTGGGTCGAAATGTAGAGTTCGGCATGAAGATCAATGGGGTGTCGGCTGACAAAAGGCGCGGCCGGGCCGAACATTTTATCGGGCTGGTCGGTCTTTCAAAGTTCATTGACGCTTATCCATCCCGTCTTTCGGGCGGAATGCGGCAGCGGGTGGCCATCGCGCGGAGTCTGGCCAACGCGCCGGAGGTTCTTCTGATGGACGAGCCCTTTGGCGCGCTTGATGCGGAGACGCGCTGGCAGATGCAGGAATTGATGATCGAGGTAGCGGAGGCATCCGGAACGACGATGGTCATCGTCACCCATGATATCGAAGAGGCGATCTATCTGGCCGATCGTATCGTCTTTCTCTCCAGCCATCCGGGCCGCCTCAAGGAGGAGATCATCCCCTCCTTCAAACCGGGACGGCTGAAACGCAAGGAGGATGCCATCGCTTTGCCGGGTTACGCGGAGCTTGAACACAAGATCATGAGGATGATGCGAGAGGAGGGCGGACACTGATGTTCCGTATCGATTTTACCGGCTGCGACGTCGTGATCACCGGGGCGAGCCGCGGGATCGGCAAAGGAATTGCTGCTGGCTTTGCCCAGGCCGGGGCTCGTCTGCATCTGATCGCGAACGATCCGGGTGTCCATGACAGCGCTGCGGAGTTCGGCGCAACCGCTGCCGAGGCGGACATAACTGATAAAGCCGAGGTGGCCCGTGCTCTTGGGTCTCTTAGCCAGATCGATGTCCTGATCAACAATGCCGGTCTGGAGCTGATGACACCGGTTACGGACGCCACAGACGAGGTCAGCAATGCCTTCCGCCGTGTGGTGGACATCAATGTGACCGGAACCTCGATTGTCACCTCCCTGGCCCTTGACCGCATGAGGCCGGGCAGTGCGATCATCAATACCGCATCAATCTGGGGCAGGGTCGCCGAGCCGGGCTTCGGCGCCTATGTCGCCTCCAAGCACGCGATTATCGGCCTCACGAAGACCTGGGCGCGGGAACTGGGGCCACGGGGCATAAGGGTCAACGCCATCTGCCCGGGCTGGGTCCGAACAGAGGCCTCGATGAGGTCGCTCGGGCGCGTTGCCGCTCAGGCGGGGAGGAATGAGGAGGAGCTCCTTGATGAGATCGTGGCGGGCCAGGCTTTGCCGGGGCTTATGGAGCCACAGGACATGGCTGCCAGCTATTTGTTCTTCGCCTCGGACCTGGCCGCAAACATCACGGGTCAATCTCTTGGCGTCGACAGAGGAGAGGTGCCTTGGTGAATTCGCTTTCAGGGAAACGCGCGCTGGTTACCGGGGCCGCGAGCGGCATCGGACTGGCCTGTGCGACCGCCCTTCGCAACGCGGGCGCGGAGGTCGTAGGACTGGATCTCCGACCGCAGTCTACCGACTTCAGGGTGCTCGCATGCGATCTCTCGGACGAGGCGCAGGTTATCGCCGCCGTAGCCGAGGCCGCACGGATCATGGGCAAGATCGATATCCTGGTAAACAATGCCGGGATCCTCGAGGAGAGACCGCTTGTGGAGCTCAATGCCGCGCATATTGACCGTATGTTCGCGGTGAATGTCCGGGGCGCAATGCTGGTTGCGCGTGAGGCCACGCCACATCTGCCTGAGGGCGGCCGTATCATCAATATCGTCTCCGAGCTGGCGCTTCTGGGGCGTGCCAACGCATCGGTCTATGTTGCGACCAAGGCCGCAATGATCGGGGCGACCCGCTCCTGGGCCCGCGAGCTTGCGCCGCGTATCCTGGTCAATGCGGTCGCCCCCGGACCCACGGACACGCCATTGCTGGGCTTTGATCAGCTCGACGCGCGTGCAAAGGCGGAGGAGACCGCCAATCCGCTCGGTCGTATCGGGCAGCCCGCCGAGGTCGCGAATGCGGTCGTCTTCCTGGCCGGGCCCGGCTCCACGCTCTTTACCGGACAATGCCTCGGCGCCAATGGCGGCGCGGCGATGAACTGATGGATTTGATATGACAAGCAGCGTTTTTTATTCCGAACACGCATGGCCGGAGCTAGAGGCCAGAATTTCGGCCGGCGCGCCGATCTTCCTGCCCCTGGGCGCGACAGAGCAACATGGACGCCATATGGCAATCAACGTCGATGTGGAGCTCCCCACCGCGGTGGCCGCACGCGCTGCGGCGCTGACCGGCGGTTTGGTTCTGCCAACCCTGGCCTATGGCAACCGCTCTCAGCCCAAGTCGGGCGGCGGCCCCGGCTTTCCGGGGACACTCAATCTGACCGCGGGCACCTTCTCACTGGTGGTGCGCGACGTCATTTGCGAGCTCTTCCGGCAGAAGGTGCGCAAGATTGTCACCGTGAATGGTCATTATGAGAACATCGGCCCGACCATTGAGGGCATTGAACTGGCGCTTGACCGGATAGGCCGGGATCGGGCCGATGGTCTGGTAATCCTGCGTGTCGACCACTGGGACCTTGTGAGGCCCGAGACGCTTGCGCGCATTTTCCCTGATGGATACCCGGGCATCGAGCTCGAACATGCCTCGGTCATCGAGACCTCGATGATGATGGCATTGCGTCCGGAGCTGGTTGACCTGGAAAAAGCCATGCATGACGGCCCCGCCGCATTCCTTCCTTATGACCGCTATCCTCGCCCCTGCGAAGAGGTGCCACCATCGGGCGTGCTTTCGCTGACGGAGGGCTCCTCTGCCGAGAAGGGCGAATGGCTGCTGTCCGACTGCACTGCCGGGATCGTCGAAGCGGTCGCACGCGAATTCAACTGAGGAACCGATCATGACAAGCTATCATCAACCCGTGAACGCCGCTGCGGTTCCGCGCTTCGCCGGCCGCTCCACCTTCATGCGTCTCCCCGCGGTGGATTCCGCTGAGGGGCTCGATATCGCATTGGTCGGCATTCCCTGGGATGGCGGCACCACCAATCGGGCCGGCGCGCGCCATGGGCCACGTGAGGTGAGAAACCAGTCAAGCCTGATGCGCAGTGCCCACCACGTTTCTGGAATCGCACCCTACCAGATCGCCAATATTGCCGATGTGGGCGATCTGCCCGTGAACCCCATCGATCTGCTCGACGGGATCTCCCGCATCGAAGAGGGCATGTCACGGATCGTCGCGACGGGCGCTCTGCCTCTGTCCATCGGGGGCGACCATCTGACGACGCTGCCGGTTCTGCGCGCGGTCAATAAGAGCGGGCGCGCGGGTGTCAGGCCGCTTGGCATGATCCATTTCGACGCGCATTCCGACACGAATGACAGCTATTTCGGCGGCAACCGTTACACGCATGGCACTCCTTTCCGCCGTGCCATCGAAGAAGGCATCCTGGATCCTGCGCGCATCGTGCAGATCGGCATCCGTGGCTCTGTCTACGAGACCGGAGAGCATGACTGGGCGAAGGCCCAGGGGGTGCGGATCATCTACATGGAGGAATTCGCACGCCGCGGCGTGGACGATGTGATGGCGGAGGTACTCGATATCGTCGGCAAGCAGGAAACCTATGTCACTTTCGATGTCGATTCGATTGATCCCTCAATGGCGCCCGGCACCGGAACGCCGGAGATCGGCGGGCTCACGACCCGTGAGGCCCAGCAGATGCTGCGTCAGCTCCATGGCGTCAACATTGTCGGAGCCGATGTGGTCGAGGTGGCGCCGCCATTCGATATCGGCGGCATGACAGCCTTGGTAGGAGCCACGGTCATGTTCGAACTCCTCTGTATCCTGGCGGATCAGGTGCGGCGAAACAGGGCAGCGTGACAGAGAGCGTCCGGGGCGACCGGCCTTGAGAGCGCGCCATACCATGTCCTTGTTCAGCCAGATCAGCAGGGAGCCGCGAAGCTTGAGCGCTTGGTTATAGGATTTCCAGTTCGTCCTGCGGTAGGCCTCGACCAGCGCCAGGTGCAGTGCCAGGTCCGCAAAATCGGGGATGAAGGTGCCCTATCGAAGGAAAGCAGTGGATCTTGTCACGGCTGCGCGCTGATCACCAAGAACAAGACCGAGGAGTTCTATTTCCCGGACAGTCCGTATTGATCACAATGGGCGGGCGCATTGCACCCGCCTATATCCTGCTAGCCAAGATCGGCAGGCAGCAGTTCTGCGGGAAGGTTCTGATAGCAGACCGGACGCAGGAACCGGCGGATCGCCATCGTGCCGACCGAGGTAGCGCCGAAATTGGTCGAGGCCGGATAGGGTCCACCATGGACCATGGCATCACAGACCTCGACGCCGGTGGGATAGCCGTTGACCAGGATCCGCCCCGCCTTGCGTTCAAGCACCGGCATCAGCCGCGCCGCCAGTGCGGCATCGCCCGCATCCATATGCAGCGTGGCGGTCAATTGCCCCGCGAAACCGCGCGCCAGATCCGGCATCGCCTCGGCCGAGGGCACCCGCACCACAAGGCCAAGCGGGCCGAAGACTTCTTCCGCCAGCCCGTGATCCGACAGGAAGGCGGCCGAGGAGACCTCGTAGAGGTTCGGACCGACCTCGCGCCCGCTGCTGTCGGTGGCATGGACGGGCCGCACCGAGTTGCTGTCGTCCAGCCGCGCCTTGCCCGCGCGATAGGCATCGGCCATGCCCACCGTCAGCATCATCTGCGGCCCGATGGCGGCCAGCGCCCCGGCGGTGGCGGCGACAAGGGCGTCGCCCTCGGCACCCTCGGGAACGACGGCGATGCCGGGATTGGTGCAAAGCTGGCCGGCGCTGCCGGTCATCGAGGCGGCCCAGCCCTTGCCGATCTCGGCGCCGCGCGCCGCCAGCGCCTCGGGCAGAACGAACATCGGGTTGACCGAGCCCAGCTCGCCGAAGAACGGGATCGGCTCGGGGCGCTGCGCGCACAGATCGAACAGCGCCCTGCCACCGCCGAGGCTGCCGGTGAAGCCGACCGCCTTGATCAGCGGATGCTGGACCAGCGCCGTGCCGACGTCGCGCTTGCCGCCCTGCACCAGCGAGAAGACACCAGGATGGATGCCGCAGGAGCGGATGGCGGCCAGCACAGCTTCGGCCACGATCTCGCTGGTGCCGGGATGGGCGGAATGGCCCTTGACCACGACCGGACAGCCCGCCGCCAGCGCCGATGCCGTGTCGCCGGCCGCGACCGAGAAGGCCAGCGGGAAGTTCGAGGCGCCGAAGACCGCGACCGGTCCGACCGGGCGCTGCATCAGCCGCAGGTCCGGGCGCGGCAACGGCTGGCGGTCCGGCAGCGCCTTGTCGTGCCGCCGATCCAGATAATCGCCTTCAAGGATCGTTTGGGCGAACAGCCGCAACTGCCCGGTGGTGCGCCTGCGCTCGCCATTCAGGCGCGCCTCGGGCACCCTTGAACGCTCCATCAGCGTCGTGGGGCCAAGGATCAGCATGGTTTTTTGAAGGCTGTTGACCGAACTGACAAGAAACCGGTTCTTCGCAGCATTCAGCAGCATCATATAGAACTGCCGGTTCAGCGTTGCTCCCTCGCGTTTGTCGGCGGCACCCCCGAATTCGTCGTTCAGCGCTTCAAGCGCCTTCAACTCGACAGCCGAGGCTGCACGAGAGGCAAGTCTTGCCGCCGTTCCCTCGACCATGGCGCGCCTTTCGTAAAGTTCCATGATCTCGGGGTAGTCCAGAGTGCGGATTGTCGCGCCTTGTCGTGGGATGCGAACGACAAGGCCATCGGCTTCAAGCTGTCGGATCGCTTTGCGGACAGGGTGCGCAACATGCCACGGCGGGCAGAGATCTCGACCTCGCGCAAGCGCATTACGGGCAATTATCGTATCGAGATGTATACAATGGCATGCAAACTAGAACAAACCTGTCTGTTGCCGGTTTGCGCAGAAACCTCCGTACCTCAGGGACCCGGCTGAATATCCGTGCCGCCGTTTGCCGCTAAACCTGCTGCGGTCCCGTCAGAAGGCAGAGCCTCTAACAAAATCGTTCCAGAACCGGCTTGACTACGATTCCACCGCAGAGTAATTTGAATAGTATATTCATTTAATGAATACAATCAGCAACTCTGAAGTTGCCGTTCCAAAGCCGGCTGCTCGTCCGTGAAAGGGCGGGCTTGCCCGGATATTGCCGTCTGCCTTGGGGAGGAGGCCGCACGGTAAACGTTGTCGCAGGGAAATATGTCAATCGGAGAGGGAGGAAAAACCGATGCGCAAGTCAATGTTTCGAATAATCGCGGGGGCAATCGTCTGTGCCGGAGGGTCGGTCGTCACGGCTGCCGAATTCGAATGGAAGATGTTCACGATCTATGACGTGGCCGGCAATCAGACTGCATGGGCACGGGGGTTTGCAGAAGATGTCAGCAAATCCACCGACGGCCGACTGAACATCCGTGTCTTTTCAGGCAGCGAAATGCCCTACAAGGGCGTGGATGTCTATCGCGCGTTAAGCCGCCACCAGATCGAGATCGGCCACTCGCCCACCGGGTTCATCGCAAGCGATCTGCCTGTCGTGGGGGCGATGGCGATGCCTTTTGTCTGCACCGACCCGCAGAAATTCTTCGATACCGCCCTGCCCAAGGTAAGGCCGATGATGGACGAGGCGATTTCCGAGAAGTTCCGTTCCACGCCCATCATTCACTGGATCATGCCCGGTCAGCAGATCTGGTCCGTTCCCCCAATCCACACGCTGGACGACTTGCAGGGCAAGAAAATCCGCACATGGAACCGCGAGCAGGTCGAGACGCTGGACAGCTTTGGCGCAAGCAGCGTGTCCATTGCCACCGTCGAACTGACGCAGGCACTGCAACTGGGCACGGTGGACGGCGCAATCACGGCGGCGATCAACGCCAACAACTGGCATTGGACGCAAATCCTGAAAAACGCCTATATGTTCAACATCACGCTGTCGCATGAGGTTATCTCGGTCAACAATGACGCGTTGGCCGAATTGCCCGAGGATGTGCGCGCAGCCTTTCTGGAGGCGGCCGCCCGTTGGGAGGTCAAGTTCCGGGAAGAAGTCGCCAAGCTTGATGAGCATGCGCGCGAACAGTTGACGGCCGACGGCATGATCCTGACCGAACCGAGTGCTGAGGATGCGGCAACGCTGCGCGAGCAAACGATGGGCATCGCCGACGCCTGGGCGCAAGCCAACGGCGATGTAGCAGCCCAGATCCTTACCGGCCTGCGCGAAGGCTGCAACTAGCAACGTCGCCATAAGGCAGGGGTCCGCCCCCGGCCCATGCGATACATAAATGCGGGTTCAAAATGTCATTCGCAGAAAAAACATTAATCGCACTGTCATCCATCCTTGTTGCGCTGATGGTGGTGTTGATGAATGTCGAGGTTTTCATGAGATATGCTTTCTCGACCTCGACCAAGATATCCGAAGAGTTCTCGGGCTATATGTTCGCCATTGCGACTGTGCTGGCGTTCGTGCCCGCGCTGATGCGGGGGCGGTTCCTGCGCATCGGTGCGGGACTTGCATTGATGCCGCTGCGCATACGGGCGGTATTTGAACTGCTGGTCGGGCTTATTTCGGCGGCATTCTGCCTCGTGCTGACAGTGCAGGTCTGGTCGCTGTTTCGCACCAGTGTCGAGTTCGGATCCGTATCCGAGGGGTATTCCGCAACCCCTCTGATGTATCCGCAAGCCATCCTGGCCCCGGCGCTGGCTCTTTTGTCGGTGGCGATGCTGGCGCGCGGCATCACGCTGTCGCGCGAGCTGTGGCAGGGCAATACGAGCATGCTCATGGAGGAAGAGAATGTCGTGGACTGAACTGGTCATCCTTTACTCCTGTGTGCTGATAGGCTGCCTGGCGGGGGGCGTATACATCGGCGTCGCCATGGGTCTTGCCGGGTTGGCGGGCATCACCATGATGTTCGGAACCTCGCTTTGGCAGTCGATCGGCGACATCGTCTGGAACAACGCGACCAACTTTACGCTGGTCGCAATCCCCCTGTTCATCCTGATGGGCGAGATCATCTTGCAGGGTGGCGTGGCCGCGCGGTTCTATTCCGGCCTGTCGCGGGTGTTCCGCCATATTCCAGGTGGGCTGGCGCAGACCAATATCGCCGGCTGTGCAGTGTTTTCGGCGGTCAGCGGTTCATCGGTTGCCACCGCAATGACGGTCGGCTCGGTCGCCGTGGGCGAGATGCGCAAGCGCGGCTACAAGGACAGCCTGACGATGGGCACCCTGACGGCGGGTGGCAGCCTTGGCATCCTGATCCCGCCCAGCATCCCGATGATCGTTTATGCCTCGATGACCCATGAATCGGTGATCGACCTGTTGATGGCAGGGATCGTTCCGGGGGTCGTCCTCGCCCTGTTCTTCTGCGTCTACATCGGTATCCGCGCCGTTCTGGATCCCAGCCTTGTGCCATCCAAGGACGAGGCGATGTCCGAGACCGGTGGCAACCTGATCCGCGATTCCCTGCCCATCATCCTGCTGGTGGGCGGTGTCATCATCGGCATGTATGTCGGCGCCTTCACCGCGACCGAGGCGTCGGCTGCGGGTGTGGTGCTGTCTGCACTGATCGCGTGGTATTATGGCGGGCTGAGCTGGCAGGCGATTAAGGTGTCGTTCTCGAACGCGGTGGCATCCAGTGCGGTTATCATGTTCATCACCATCTGCGCGCAGATCCTGCAATACGGGATTGTCGTCACAGGTTTTGGCGATGGGATCGCGACCTTTATCAAGGGCATGAACCTTAGTCCCTTCGTGTTCTTCTGCATCCTGCTGATGATCTACATCTTCCTTGGCATGGTCATGGAAGGGCTGTCGATGATGCTGGTCACGGTGCCGCTGATCTATGGCCCGATGATGGCGATGGGCTTTGACGGTGTATGGCTGGGGATTCTGATCATCCTGTATATCGAGCTGGGCCAGATTCATCCGCCCGTCGGACTGAACCTTTTTGCGATCCAGTCGATCGCACCTGACACCAAGCTGGCAACGATCGCCTGGTCGTCCTTGCCCTATTGCTTCATCATCATCGGCTTTGCCTTTCTGATCTACGCGTTCCCGCAGATCGTGCTGTGGCTGCCGAACACGCTACGCTGACCGCGGCGGAAAGGAAGAAATATGTATGCACCACCCCCCCGGATCACCGCCGAAGTCTATGCCCGCCTGCCAGACGAGCTGCGGAAAAAAGAACGCGGCGGCGAATGGTTCAGCCATCAGCCCGCCATGGGCCAGCATCATTCGGTGCTGGAGGGCCCTTCGTTCGATGGCGAAGGCAACCTTTATTGTGTCGATATCCCCTGGGGTCGGATTTTTCGCATTGATCCCAACGGAAACTTCAAGGTGGTGGCCGATTATGACGGCTGGCCGAACGGACTGCGCATCCATCGCGACGGGCGCATATTCGTGGCAGACCACAAGCATGGGATCATGATCCTTGACCCTGATACGGGCGAGGTGACGCCCTTCCTTGAGCGGTTCCAGATCGAGCGGCTGAAAGGCGTGAACGATCTATATTTCGCGCAGAACGGCGACCTGTATTTTACCGATCAGGGCCTGACGGGCCTGCATGATCCGACCGGCCGGGTGTTCCGTGTCAGCGCCAGCGGGCAGGTCGACTGCCTGTTGGACAATGTGCCTAGCCCCAACGGCCTTGTCCTGTCACTTGACGAAAGGGTGCTTTATCTTGCCGTTACCCGCGCCAATGCGATTTGGCGTGTCCCCTTTTCCGATGACGGATCGGTGGCCAAGGTTGGCAACTTTATCCAGATGACCGGTGGGGGCGGCCCGGACGGCATCAGCATGGACGAGGCCGGCAACCTTGCCGTCTGCCAGATCGGCATGGGGGCATTGTGGCTGTTCAACCCTCAAGGAGAGCCGATCTTGCGTGTCGACAGCCCCAAAGGGCGGCAGACAACCAATGTCGCCTTTGGCGGGCCTGGTCGCAAAACCGCCTTCATCACCGAGTGCGAAGAGGGTGCGATCCTGAAGGTCGACATGCCGCATGCAGGTAAGCCGATGTTCTCGGGCTTCTGATCCTGTGCAGCGTAACGATGGTCATGGAACCCGCCACAGCATGGCCGCGGCGGGCTCTTTTCATTCCGTTGTGTGCGAATAGGGCAGGCGACCCGGTACGGGCAGTCGTGCAGTCAGAATGGTGCCGGTGGTCGAGTCGGTGATGTAGATCTGATGCGGGTCGGTTACGCCAAAGGCCAGATTCGTCGTCATCTTGCCTCGGGGCGAAACCACGCGCTGCAACGGCTCTCCAAGCGGGCTGAAAACCCAGACGCAACCAAGGCCACCATGGACGACCAAAAGATTGTCGGCGCTGTCGGTCAGCAGGCCATCCGGCCCAAGTCCGCCCGAGAGTTGCAGGAACCGGCTGACACGACTGACACCGCCGTCGGGTTGCAGGCGCATCTGCCAAACGGCGTTCTCGCGGAACATGTTCAGATAAAGCATCGTTCCGGCACCGTTCAGTGCCAGCCCGTTCGGTGCGGCCAGATTGTCCAGCACGATCCTAGCATTGCCTCGCGTGTCGATATGGACAAGCCGTCCGTCGGGACGGTCCAGATCGGAATCTCCCATGTCGGTGAAATAGATCTCGCCTTTCGGTGTGAAGACCAGATCGTTGGGGCCGATCAGACGTTTGCCTTCGACTTGTTCCACATAGGGTTCGGCCATGCGGCTGATCGGGTCGATGATCATGATCCCACGTTTATGATCCGCAACAAAGATCCGGCCGTCGCGATGGATGCGCAGGCCGTTCGGCTCTCCGTCGTATTGGACGAACAGCTCGAACGTGCCGTCAGGTGCGATACGAAAAATGCGGCCATAGGGAATATCGACGCAGTAGAGAAATCCGTCACGGCCAAAACCCGGCCCTTCGAGAAAGGAGCCGGGCTTACCCCAAGGGCGGCCTTCCAGCCAGGGCGTCGGCTCACCCGTCCAATGCAACGCCTTCGGCACTTCGGCAAACGCCTCGGCCGTGATGATATCGGGAAGTGGAAACATATGTTTGCCTGCGGACTGTTGGTTGAAAGCGCCGCCTTGCCCGGCGACGCCTGTTAGCGGTTCATCTGGCGGTCTGCATTTCCAGCTTAGTTCATCAGACCGATATAGGTCGGTAGCCACAGGCTGATCTGCGGGATGAAGGTGATCAGCAGCAGCGCCAGCAGCAACGGCACCAGCCAAGGCAGGATCGCCATGGTCGTCCGCTCGACCGATAGCTTTGCCACCCGCGATAGGACGAACAGCACCATTCCCAATGGCGGATGCAGCAGCCCGATCATCAGGTTCAGCACCATGATCAGCCCGAAATGAACCGGGTCGATGCCATAGGCGGCGGCAATCGGCAGCATCAGGGGAACAAGAATGGTGATCGCGGCGATCGTGTCGAGGAAGCAGCCGATGATCAGCATCAGGATATTGGCCAGAATCAGAAAGACCCATTTGTTGTCCGTCAGCCCAAGGATCAGCGTCGAGAACATATGTGCGGCCTGACTGACCGTCAGCAGCCATGCGAATATCGAGGCGGCGGTGACGATGAACAGCACCGATGCGGTAGTCTCGATGGTGTCGAAGCTGGCCTTGGCCAGCATCCGCATGGTCATGCTGCGATAGCGCACAAGGCCCAGAAACAGCGACCACAACACGGCAGCCATCGCCGCCTCGGTCGGGGTGAACCATCCCAGCGTCATGCCGCCGATCAGGATCATCGGCGTCATCAGCGCCATCACTGCCGAAAAATCGAACCGCCAATCCAGCGCGATAAGCACGACAAGAGAGCCGAGCACGGCGATATTTGTGGAAACGTCCATAGAGGTCAGGACATAGACCGCCAGCGGAAAGCAGAAAACCACCACCACTTCCAGCCCTGCCTCGGCCAGACGCCGCAAGTCGAATTTCGTATCCGCGCCCCAACCGTTGCGCCAGGCAAGATAGGTTACGGTTCCCATCATCAGCAGCGTCATGACGATGCCGGGCAAAATGCCGGCCATGAACAGCGCCCCGATCGAGACGTTGGCCATCATCCCATAGATGACGAAAGGCAGTGAGGGCGGAAATATCGGCCCCAGCGTCGCCGAGGCGGCCGTGACGCCGACCGCGGCCTCGACCGGATAGCCGTGATCCTTCATCGCCTTGATCTCGATGGTGCCAATGCCGGCCGCATCTGCCAGCGCCGTTCCCGACATTCCCGAGAACACGACCGAGCCGATGATGTTCACCTGTCCCAGCCCGCCTTTCATCCAGCCGACCAGCGCCAGCGCGAAATTATAGATCCGCCCGGTAATCCCCGCGCAGTTCATCAGATTACCCGCCAGGATGAAGAACGGGACGGCCAACAAGGGAAAGCTTTCGACCCCGGCGACCATCCGCTGCGCTGCGATCAGGTCGGGGGCGACATTGTAGATCAGGATATAGGCGAGAGACGATGTCGCCATCGCCAGCGCGACTGGCAAGCCCAACACCATCAAAAGCAGGAATCCTCCGACAAGGACAAACATGATCAGTCCCCCATCCCGTCAAATGCTTCGGGCCGTTCCAGCGCTGAATAGCCGCGCTGCCAGTTCTGCCACGCGACCTGCGCCGAGCGCAGGACCATGAAGCCAAAGGCGGCCACCACCGGATACAGCATCCAGCGGCGGGTGATGTTGACCGAAACCATCCGCTCATCCGCCACCAGCGACACGTATCGCCACATCAGCCAAAGGAAGTATCCCAGAACAGCGATACGCAGGATGTCCACGCCGGTCGATATCCACCGGGCGACCGACGCCGGGACATAATGGTAAAGAACATCCACCTGAATATGACGCGACAGGCGAATGCACATCGCCGACCCAAGAAACACCAAGACGACCAGCGCGGCGACCGCAACCTCTTCGGTCCAGGCCACGCTGTTGTTGAGCGCGTATCGCGTGAAGAATTGCAGGAAGACCAATCCGACAATGCCCCAGAAAACGGCTAGCGCCATCCAGTCCTCAATGCCGTATCGGCCCAGATCGACCTCGGGTGCGTCTTCCTCGAATGCCTGGGCCAGTTCGTCGATGGAACCGGCCGGAACGGATGTTGCGGAAGATGTTGCGGATACCATATCAAGGCTCCTGCTGGATATTACCATTACTAGAGGGAAAGGGCCCGCATGTGCACGGGCCCGCCGAGATCATTGGACGGCGTGGATCGCGTCCCAGTCGGCCTTGTCATAGCCTAGGTCTTCGAACTTGGTTTTTTCGATGACCGCGCTCTCAAAGCTGGCCCGATCGACTTCGTCAATGGTCAGCCCCTTGTTGCGAAAGATTTCAAGCAGTTCGGCTTCGCGGTCGCTGGTTTTCTGCGAGGCGCGCGCTGCCGCCTCTTGCATGACCTCAGCGAAGATTGCGCGATCATCCTCGGAAAGATCGTTCCATGCGCTTTTCGAAACGATGATGTTCAACTGGTCGACAATATGGCCGGTCAGGGCGATGTGGCTTTGCACCTCGTCCAGCTTTTTCGCCTCGATCGAGGTCAGGGGGTTTTCCTGCGCTTCCACCGTGCCGTTCTGAAGCGCCAGATAAAGCTCGGCAAAGGGGATGGGCGTGGTGTTGGCGCCGCAGGCGGCGGGCATCGCCAGATAGGCGGGAATGCTGGGCACCCGCATCTTCATGCCGGCCAGATCTCCGCATTGGGTGATGGCTTTGTTGGCGGTGGTATGACGGGTGCCGTAATAGGCGGTGGCCAGGATGTGGTGGCCGGCCTTTTCGGCATAGCCCTCGGTCAGCTTTTTGTAGGCCGGGCTTTTCGTGTAAGCCAGCAGATGCGCCGGATCGCGGAAGGTAAACGGATAATAGGTGACACCGATAGGCGGGTATTTCTTGGCCGCCAGGCCGTTCGCCAAGATCACGATATCGACGGTGCCCAGCGTCAACCCTTCGTCAAGGTTCACCTCATTGCCAAGTTGAGCAGCGGGATAGACCTCGATCTTGTAGCGGCCTTCGGTGCGCTCGGCGATTTGTTCGGCGGCCCATACCGCCTCGGTATGGAATGGCTCCGAAACCTCGAAAATATGGGCCCATTTCATCACGGTCTGGGCATTGGCCGTTGCCGCGGTTACGCAAAGCGCGGCGCCGATCACCGCGCCGACAAGCTGACGACGTGTAAGCATTTTTCTTCCCCCCTTTAGCGCCGGTCGTTTGTGGCGCATCGTTGTTTCGATGTTTCGCCGAGACCGCATCTCCTCCACACGGCTCAACAAAACTATTCTACAGATGAATTATGATTTCAATTATTATTCTCATAATTCACTGTGTCCTTCGTTTGTCACGCGTTCAGAAACCGCTTTTGCCAGTCGGCATGTTCGGTCACCCGCGACAGTTCTGCGATGGTTTCCCCGTCGGCCTCGCGCGAAAGCATTGCATCGTGCGGGGCTTGATTTTTCAGATGGTCATAGGCCTCGGTCAGTGCCTTCAGGGCCATCCGAAACGGAATGTGCGGAAGGAACCGCAGTTTGAGCCGCACCTGCTGGATAAACTTGGCATCTCTGGCAGATTGCTCGGGCAGCCCCAGCACGAAAAGCGGCAGATGCGTTGCCTGCGCCACCTCGACCAGATCTTGCGCGCCACGGGGCAATTCAGCGATCATCAATGCCTCTGCTCCGGTGTCGGAATAGGCGCGTATGCGGGCCAGAGCCTCATCGCGTGGCAGCTCGGACAGGGCGAAGGTCCGGGCGACGATCACCGTATCAGGGTTCCGACGCGCGGCCACCGCCGCACGCAGCTTGCCCACCTGTTCGTCCTGCGACAGCATCAGTGAATGACGCCGCGCGGCATGGCCTATGCATTGAGGAATGGCGTTGTCCTCGATCTCGATCGCGGCGACGCCTGCCGCCTCCAATTCGCGCACGGTCCGGCGCACGGTCAACGCGTTGCCGCCGCCGTCATCGGCATCCACCACCAGCGGCAGGTCGCAGACCCGGTTGATCCTGTGCGCCACATCCACCAGATCGGACATGTTGGTCAGGGGCAGCTCATCCGGCACCGCAAGATTGGCGAGTTTGCCAAATGAACCCGAGATCTTCATTACCTCCCAGCCGCGCATTTCCGCGACCCGCGCCGAAAGCGGATCGAATACCGGCGCGGCATCGGTATGGCCTTCGCGTTGCAAGAGTTGGCGAAAACGCTGTGTCGGGGTCATTTCTGGATCTCCTCTTGCGGACAAGGGCATGGCTTTTGAGGGGCTGGGGTCATGGCTTACCCCCCGCATGGCGCGCCACAAGGCCGCGCACGATGACATGCGCCTGAATTTCGGCTGCGCCCTCGAAGATGCTCAGGATACGGGCGTCGCAAAGAACCCTGCTGATTTCGTATTCCAGCGCATAGCCGTTGCCGCCGTGGATCTGCAGCGCGGAATCAGCGTTGGCCCAAGCGACGCGGGCTGCCAAAAGCTTGGCCATCCCTGCCTCGATGTCGCATCGTTGACCAAGATCCTTTTGTCGTGCGGCGCGATGGGTCAATGCGCGGGTCATGACCAGTTCGACCAGCATCATGACCAGCTTGTCGGCCACCCGGGGAAAGCGGATCAAAGGCTGGCCGAACTGGCGCCGCTCTTGCGCGTAGGTCATGCCCAGTTCCCAGGCCCTCCAGCCAACGCCCAGGGCACGCGCCGCGGTCTGGATACGGGCGCCTTCGAATGTTTCCATCAACTGCCGGAAGCCGGCCCCCACCGTGCCCCCAAGCAGGTTGTCACGACCAACCGGCGCATCGGTAAAGGCCAGTTCGTATTCCCGCATTCCGCGATAACCCAAAACGGGGATGTCGCCGCCTTCAAGCCAAGGGTCTGGGAAAGGTTCGGCCTCTGTCCCACGGGTTTTCGGCAAAAGCAGCATCGACAGCCCCCGGTGTCCCGTCGAATCCGGGTCCGTGCGGGCCAACACCGTCATCAGGTCGGACCGGGCGGCATGGGTGATCCAGGTCTTGTTGCCCTGTATTCGCCACGAACCGTCCGGCTGGGGCAGGGCGCGGGTCTTGAGCCGCGCCAGATCCGATCCCGTGTCAGGCTCGGTAAAGACCGCGGCGGGCAACACCTCGCCCGAGGCGATGGGCGGCAGCCAGCGCGCCTTTTGCTCTGGGGTGCCCGCGATCGAGATCAACTCACCTGCGATCTCCGACCGGGTGCCGATGGATCCGGCCGCGATCCAGCCTTTGCTGAGTTCCTCAGTCACGATACACATGGCAACCTTGCCCAGCCCCAGCCCGCCGTATTCCGGTGCGATACAAATGCCAAAGGTTCCCAAGGCTGCCATTTCGTCCAACACCTCTTGCGGCAGCAGGGTGTCTTGCAGATGCCAGCCATGCGCATGAGGGGTGATCCGCGCGGCCGTGAAGCGCGCGAATTCGGATCGGATCATATCCAGTGTCTCATCCCCGGCAGACAGGGTGGGCATCGCCCCCTGCAACAGCGCCTCGGCCAGTTTGGCCCGGTTCTGAGCCGTGTTGCCATGTGCCAGCAGATCTGCCACCGCCCGGTCGCTGCGGCACAGAGCGGCTTCCTCGGCCAGTCCCAGTTCTTCCGGGCGGATAATCTCGCTCTGGCTTATTGGTATACCGGAGGTCAGTTGGTGGAGGTATTCTCCCATCCCGATTTTAAGGACAAGCTCGTCCACCGGCGTTATTCCTTGCGACGGCACTGCGACAGCCGCCTGTATGATCGCCTCGGCAGTGGTGGCGATCCAGGCAAGCCCGTGAAGCAGGCGTTGTTCGCGGTCGGCGCTTTCCCCCGATAACACGCCCCCCGGCGCCAACCGCCCGGTAACTGCTTGTCCGGCAGTCTTGGCGAAACGCTGTGCAGCTTGCGCCGCGCCGGGATAATCAAGGGTAAGGTCGGTGGACATATGTCTAAGGGTTCCGTCAGTTGAGAAAGACGATGCGGCGGTCATGGAGATGGCCAAGTTCAGCCGACGTCAGGCCAAGCAATGTCGAAAGAACTTCGCCGGTATGCTGTCCCAATCGGGGAGCAGGCGAAGGATGTCCGCGCGGCAGCGAGCAGAACTGGGTCGGCAGTCCGGGTGTCAGGTAGGTTGCACCGCTGGGATGCGTCAGTGGGGCGAAGATCGGGTTCCGCTCGGAAAGTTCGGGATCCTGATCCAGTGCTTCGGTGACGCTGCGATAGGGTGACCAACAGACACCCTCGGCCTCGAGCCGCGCGGCCAAAGCTTCGTAGGGCAGGGCGGCAACGGCCGCCTCGACCACCGGAAAAAGACTGTGCCGATGCTGAAACCGCAAGCCTTCGTCATGAGCGAACGAGACATCCAACTCATGCTCAATACGCGCAACCTCGTGGCCGATGTTGAGGCAGCGGAGCATGGAACGCCATTGCCCGGCAGTCAGCCCGACCAGCATGATCCTCTTGCCGTCCGCTGTCGTGAAGTCGCGGCCAAAAGCGCCATAGAGCGCATTGCCATAGCGCGGGCGGGAAACTCCTTCGACCGCTTCGGCGATCTGGCCCAGATTACCCAGTGTCGCCATCGCCAGATCGGACAATGGCAGACGCAGTTCCTGCCCTTCGCCTGTCTGCTGGCGCATCCGTTCAGCCGCAAGCAGGGCGCATGCCGCATGCATGCCTGCCAGCAGGTCCCAAGCGGGTAGAACATGGTTGACCGGCCGATCCTCAAGGCTTTCAGGGCCGGTCAGCAAAGGAAAACCGACCTTTGGATTGATGGTGTAATCGACCGCAGGCCGGCCATCGGCATGGCCCATGACGCGCAGTGTGATCAGATCGGGTCGCCGCGCCGCCAGCGGCTCGTGGGCCAGAAAGCCGTTTGCGGGAAAATTCGTCACAAACAGGCCGCTTCCGGGGCCGGGCGCAGTGATCAGCGCAATGGCCAGTTCGCGTCCCTCGGGCCTCTTGAGATCAAGAGCGACTGACTTTTTACCCTTGTTCATCCCCTCCCAGAAATAGCTCGTGCCGCCGGATGATCGTGGCCAGCGGTAATAGTCGGGTCCGCCCCCGATCGGATCGATACGGATCACCTCGGCCCCCAACTGGGCCAGATGCATCGCGCAGGATGGCGCGGCGACAAACGATGCGCCTTCGATGATGCGCATGTCGGTCAGAACCGGAAAGGATACCACCCTTTTTCACTCCCTTAAGGCTGCATGTGCTTCGGCCCCTCCTCCAAGGGGTTTCGACGCCAGCTTGTCACCGGGCTGCATCGCCGCTGTAAGTGACGTCTGGACATTATTATTGAATTTGATATTCATCAAGAGAATAATTATGCAGAACCGACAGGGCCGCAACGGCCCCGGGAATCGAGGGAGGACACTATGGTTCAGGACCTGGTCGCGCAGGAAACATTGGACGAATACGCCGAACTTAGCTCGGCGATCATATCGGATGCACTGGATCTGGCCGGGATACACGGCACATTGGAGGGAATGAGCACACAGGTTCCCGGCACCCGGATGTGCGGCCCAGCCTTTACCGCGCGCTATACCTTGGCACCGGCCGCGCTTGGCCGATTCGCCGATTTCATGGACGACATCCCGCAAGGTGCGGTGGTTGCCATCGATAATGATGGCCGGACCGATGTTTCAGTCTGGGGTGACACCCTGTCTCTGTTTGGCAGCGTTCAGCGATTTGCAGGCACGGTGATCGACGGGGTTTGCCGCGATATCGACGGTACGCGGGCGCTGAATTATCCGATGTTCAGCCGCGGCACCTATATGCGGACGGGCAAGGGGCGGGTGGGCGTAGAAAGCACGCAAGCGCCAATTTCCATCTCGGGTGTCATCATCCGGCCCGGCGATCTGATCTTTGGCGATGATACCGGTGTGGTTGCCGTGCCACGCGAGCGGGTGGACGAGGTGCTGGCGCTTGCCCGCAAGATCTCGGCCCGGGACGACGCCTATGAAACGGCGATTCGCGCGGGCTTGCAGATGAAAGATGTCTGGCTTGCACCGCGTGAAGACTAAGCGGTGCCCCTGCCAATGCACCCTCTGACACATCCACATAAGGCGATGTCATGCTGTCGTATCCGGTCCCGTGCCGGATCGGCGGGCAGGCGCCGGAGAGTAGCCTGATGACCATCTCGATTGGCGGTGACAACGCCTATTACCTTAATCTTTATACCAGATACTTGCAGGATCGAACGTCCGTTCCGGCCGATTGGTCAGCATATTTTGCCGAAATGGAACCCGCGCGCGCCCAGATGCCGACCATGGGGGCGCAAGTTGAAAGCTATCTGGCGACCGTCAGACGCTTTGGCCATCTGGAAGCGCGCCTTGATCCGCTGTCCGACGCCGTGCCGCAGGATCGGCAGTTGGCCCGCGTCCGCGAAGCTTTGGCCGAGATAGCCGGGCAAAAAACAGAGATCGTACTGGGAGGTAAACCCTGCGTCCTCACGGTAGGCGAGGTTGTATCCCGCTTTCGTGACATCTATTCCGGCCCTGTCGCGCTGGAAGTGGCGCATCTGGATGACGAGGATGAGCGCGACTGGTGGCACACCGCCTTCGAAGCCACCATGCTGGAAGAGCCGTCCGAGGATATCTTTGCCGACGCATTGGAATCCGTTGTCCTGGCGGATGAGTTCGAATCTTTCATGCGGGTCAAATTCCCCACCAAGAAGCGCTTTGGCAGCGAAGGTGCGGAAGGCGCGTTGGTCTTTGTGCGTCAGATCCTGCAGTCCTGCCCGGCCGTGGGTATCGGGCACATGGTGGTCGGGGGAATGCACAGGGGCAGGCTGGCACTGCTTGCCGTGGCTTTGGGCAAAAGTCCCGCCACCCTGGCTGCCGAACTGATGGGTCGCGATCTTTCCGAAGGTGCCGAATTTACCGGCGACGTGCCTTATCACCTTGGCTACCGGGCGCGGCTTGACGGCGATGGCGGCGCCATGGACCTGATGTTGCTGCCCCATCCATCACACCTTCTGGTGGTGGCCCCGGTCGCGCTTGGGCTGGCGCGGGCGACGGGCGGTGATTGCGCCGACCGGAGTTCGGCCATGTGTCTGCTGATGCACACCGACGCCGCATTTTCCGGGCAGGGTTTGGCCGCAGAGATCCTGCAACTGGGCGGCTTGGCCGGCTATACATCCGGGGGTGCGGTGCATCTGGTGGTCAATAATCAGATCGGTTTTACCACCCTGCCCTCCGAGGGTCGCAGTTCACGCTATTGCACCGACGGGGGCAAGGCTGCAGGTATCCCGGTTCTGCATGTCAATGGCGATGATCCGATTGCAGTGATGCGTGCCGCAAGGTTGGCATTGGAGTGGCGGCAGCGGTTTGGCAAGGATGTGTTGGTCGATCTGGTCTGTTATCGCCGCTATGGCCACAATGAACTGGACGAACCGCGTTTTACACAGCCGGGCATGTGGGGCAGGATCGACCTGCTTCCCTCGCTGCGCGACCAGTTCCATAAACTTGCGCTGACACGATTCCCGGCACTCAAACCCCGGATCGAGGCTGTTTCTGAGACCTTTCGCGCGCGGCTGCGGGCAGAATTCGAAACGGCGGATGCGGTGGCGCCTAATTACGAACCCGTGCAGCCGCCGGTCTGGGCCACCCTGCGTTCCGCGGGTGAGGGCGATCTGTTGGAACCGGTGCCGACCGGCGTTCCTGTGGAGCATTTGCGCAAGGTGGGGTTGGCCACCGCAGCCATTCCCGAAACCTGGACTGTCAACTCCAAGGTGCGCCGCTTCTACGAACAGCGGCAGGAAACCCTCACCACTGGGCAGGGCGTCACCTTTGCCACCGCCGAGGCGCTGGCGTTTGCAACGCTGATCGATGAAGGCGCACGCGTGCGTCTGTCGGGGCAGGATGCGGTTAGGGGAACTTTTACGCAGCGACACATGGCCGTGCATGACAGCCAGACGGGGCAGATCAACCTGCCCTTGGATGTCAGTCGACGGGGGGCGTTCGAGATCATCAACAGTCCGCTGTCGGAATATGCGGTTCTTGGCTATGAATATGGTCACAGCCTGCATGACCCGAACCAGCTTACCCTGTGGGAGGCGCAGTTCGGAGATTTCCTGAACGGTGCGCAGGTCGTGGTCGATCAGTATATCTCCTCGGCCGAGGCAAAATGGCATCTGCGTTCTGGGCTCGTTGTCCTTTTGCCGCATGGGCTGGAGGGGCAGGGGCCAGACCATTCGTCGGCCCGGATCGAACGGCTGGCCCAGCTTTGCGCAGGGGGCAATATGCTTATCGCCAATCCCAGCACACCGGCCAATCTGTTTCACCTGCTGCGCCGCCAAATACGCGCGGAGTGGCGCAAACCGTTGTTTGTCATCGCGCCCAAATCTCTGTTGCGCGCAAAAGCGGCGGTATCGACGCTGGATGAAATGGGGCAGGGCACGGCTTTCCGTCCTGTCATCGCCGAATATGGTGATCCGGCCCAGGTCCGGCGCGTGGTGCTGTGTTCTGGCAAGATATTCCATGCCGCCGAGCAGGCCCGGCGAGAGATGGGACAGGGAAAATCGATCGCTCTGATGCGGATCGAGCAGATTTATCCGCTGCCGGTCGATGAAATCATGACGGCCCTTGCCCATTTTCGAGACTCGGAAGTCGTGTGGTTGCAGGAAGAGGCGCAAAATCAGGGGCCTTGGCCCTATGTCAGCGTCGCGTTGGCAGAGGCGGGACTTTCCCTGCCGTCCAAGGCAGTGTTTGCACGTCCGGCGCTGCCAGTCACGGCGGGTGGGTCGGTTGAACGTCACGAACGCGAGCAGGCGGAACTGCTGGCGGCTGCATTAACCGTATAGAAGGATGTCGGATTTCGTCACTTGACTTAGCCATTCACCAGTTGAACGACTTGCGCTATATCCTGACAATACTGTCGGTCAGGATATAGCGTATTATGGAGAAGGTGTGATGGCATCATTTGAACCTGTTCGGGCAATCGTCCGTGGCCTGCAGATTCTTCGTGTCGTCAGCGAGCATGGCCCCATCGCGACGATGGACATTGCCAAGCAGGTGAAACTGCCGCAGCCGACCGTAGTGCGCATTCTGGAAACATTGGTTTCGGCGGGCTATATTTATCGCCTTGAACGGTCCACGCTGTTCGGCGTCACGGCGCGGACCCTGACGCTGAGCAAGGGGTTTGCTGCGACCTCGCGGCTGGTCCAGCTTGCCACGCCGTTGATCGAGGATCTGCGGACCGAGATTGGCTGGCCATCGAACCTTGCAACTTACGAGCAGGGGGCGATGTCGATTGCCTATACCAACCGCTCAGAGCACGGCATGTCGATCTCCAGCCGGCTGGGCGCGCGCATTCCGGTGCTGGCGACGGGTGTCGGCCTTGTCTATCTTGCCCATTTGCCACGCGAGGAACTGGTCCTGCGTCTTGCAGAGCTGAAACGGTCGGACAGCCGCTGGGACAGCAACCCCGAGATGCTGGTTGGTCTTGATGAACGGCTGGGCAAGATCCGCGAGCAGGGCTATGCCACTGCCGAGCCGTCCTATCTGAGCGAGATTTATCATTCGCAAATCTGGGCAATCGCGGTGCCGGTGCTTGTCGGCGACCGAGTTGTCGCCGGTCTCAGCAGCCTGATGCTGCGCAGCGCCGGCGAGCCGGATCATATCGTGATGCAGGTATTGCCTCCTCTGCAACGCACGGCGCGGGCGATTGCCCTTCGCTTGGCCGAAGATTCCGGATTGAATGACCCGGTTGCCGAAGGTGACGCCCACCGGTCCGTGAAACGACGTAAAAATAAAGACGATTCGAGCGACTAAAGGCGCACGTGAACGCAACGCGGATTGACAGTTTTGATCTCTCATGTATTTTTGAATTAATAATTCATTTAACGAATACATCAGGAAGGGGACAGCGATGGAGCTGGAGAAGCTGCGCGGAAAGGCGTTAGCGCTTTCCGACTTGCGCGAAATGGCAAAGCGTCATTTGCCGAGGGGTATCTATGAATATGTGGCGCGCGGCACAGATGACGATCTGGCGCTTCGCGACAATTCGGCCGCCTTCGACGAAATAAACATTGTGCCGCGCGTGGTTCGTGACGTGTCGCAAGTCTCGATCGATTGCGATTTTTTCGGTCACGCCAGCAAGGCGCCCTTTGCTGTCGCGCCGACGGGCTTTGCCAGCCTGATGTGGCACGATGGCGAGATAGCCTCGGCCAAGGCGGCGGCCAAGGCGGGCATTCCCTTTGCGCTATCCACTGGTTCGATCACCCCGATGGAGCGCATCCGCGAGGTTTCGGACGGCCGACTGTGGCTGCAACTTTATGTCTGGCCGCAACGCGACATGACGCGGGAATTGATCCTGCGGGCGCAAAGCGCGGGCTATGAAGCCCTGATTGTCACAGTCGATACGCCGACCGCGCCTTTTCGCCCCTATAACACCCGCAACGGTTTCAGCATCCCGTTCCGGCTGCAGCGCCGCAACATCCTTGATATCCTGCAACACCCACGCTGGCTTTACCATGTCGTCTTCCGCCGCTGGCTGAAGACCGGTGCGATGGTCGCGGAAAACTATCCTGAGGCGTTGCGCGTCCCGGTAGGCAAGGCGGCAGTGGGCAAATTCAACCTGCCGTTTTCGGACAATGTATCCTGGGATGACATCCGCGATATCCGCAGGCTGTGGAAAGGTCCCCTGATCCTGAAGGGTGTGATGCATCCCGATGATGCCGAGGCGGCGGTCAATGCCGGGGTGGACGGCATTATCGTGTCCAATCACGGCGGGCGCAATCTGGACGCAGCAATCGCGCCAGTTCGTATCCTGCCGCAGATCGCCGACCGTGTCGGGGCGCGTACCACGGTGCTGCTGGACAGTGGCATCATGCGCGGCGCTGATATCGCCAAGGCCATCGCACTCGGGGCCAGAGGCGTGATGATCGGCAAGGCAACCCTCTTTGGCGTGGGCGCTGCAGGAGAGGCAGGGGCCGCTCGCGCCTTCGAGCTTTTGTCGGAGGAATTGACTCGCGTGATGACCTTCTCAGGTGTGGCGAATTTGGATGGACTGCGGCCCGATCTGCTGAACCATCGCTGAATGCACTATTTTCAAAAATGCATGCTGCCCTATCCCATGGCCGTGGGTCTATGGCGCGGCGCTGATCAAAGAAAAGGTACCGCATGATCGATATCGACCATCTTCGCCAGTGGATCGGGAGGCAGGACAGCAAGGCCGAGATCGTGACCCCGGCGCTTGTCGAACGCTTCAACGCCACCTTTGACCGTCGGGGTGACTTGCATGAAGGCGCTGCCGCTCCGGCGATGATCCATCTGTGCATTGCCCCCCCGGCGGCACCTACCTCCGAGCTTGGCCCGGACGGCCATCCGGCACGCGGCGGTTTCCTGCCGCCCGTGCCGTTGCCCAGACGAATGTGGGCCGGCGGCGCCATGACTTTCCACGACGATATCCGCTTGGGCGAGACGGTGCTACGCCACTCGACGATCCGCGACGTGGCGATCAAGGAAGGTCGCAGCGGCACATTGTGTTTCGTAACCGTCGATCACCGGATAGAAAGCGGCGGACGCCACGTGCTGAGCGAACGTCAGGATATTGTCTATCGCGACATAGATACGCCCGGTGGTGGGACGAAAAAGGCGCCTGAACCCGCTTTGCATGGTGCGCATCGGGTGACCGTCGTGCCCTCTGCGGCGCTGCTGTTTCGCTATTCCGCGCTGACCTTCAATGGGCACCGCATTCATTACGACGCCCCCTATGCCCGCGAAGACGAAGGCTATCCCGGCCTGATCGTCCATGGCCCGATGCAGGCCACGCTGCTTTTGCAGTTCGCCGAAAAGATCCGTGGCAAACGCCCGGCGAAGTTTGATTTCCGCAGCCTTTCGCCGCTTTTCGACACCGCGGACTTTACGCTGAACGCCGCCGAGGATGGTGACGGGCTCAGCCTCTGGACCTCCTATATCGATGGCCCCGTCGCGATGGAGGCACGGGCTTCGTGGTGAAGCTCGCCGCTATTCGCGCACCGCTGTTCGTTCCCGCAAACCGGCCCGAACGGTTTGCCAAGGCTGCAGCTTCGGGCACCGATGCCTTGATCCTTGACCTTGAGGATGCCGTTTCGGCGGATGCGAAGGATCAGGCCCGCACTATGCTTGCCACCGATTTCACCCAGCTTCCGGTAATTATCCGCATCAACGCCTATGGCACACCGTGGCACGATGCCGATGTCGCGGCTGCCATGACGCTGCGCCCGGCGGCAGTGATTCTGCCCAAGGCTGAGGAACCGGAGACCGTGGCGCAGGTGGCGGATGCGCTGCGCCTGCCGGTCATTGCGCTGGTTGAAACCGCACGCGGTCTGGCGAATGCCCGGCGTATTGCAACAGCGCCCGGAGTAGTGCGGCTTGCCTTTGGTTCGGTCGATTTCTGCGCCGATCTGGCCTGTGCGCATCTGCGCGAGGTATTGTTGCCCGCAAGATCGGAACTTGTGCTGGCCTCGCGCCTTGCCGGGATCCCTGCGCCGATGGACGGGGTGACAGTGCAGCTCGACGACTTGATCATCAGCCATGACGACGCGGCGCATGCCCGCGCGCTGGGTATGACCGGAAAACTCTGCATCCATCCCAAGCAGGTCGCCGAGGTGAAACGCGCCTTTGCCCTTGGCGAGGGTGAAGTCGACTGGGCGCGGCGCGTAATTGCCTCGGGCGAGGGTGCGGTTTTGGTGGACGGGGCAATGGTAGACGAACCTGTACGCATCCGGGCCCGGGCCATTCTGGCGCAGGTGGAATAGCGGCACTGATCGTTTGTTTGCTGAACGATGCCGAGATGTGAGTGCGGCCGGTCGGCCAACTTACCCGGAGGTGGCCGACACCGTTTCCGCTTTCTCAGGAACGTCTCCGTCCAGCATTGTGCATGCCAAGCGCATGCGGGTTTGGGGTCTCTACATAATCTGGATTGCACTGCCCGTCGCCAGAAAAGATATTCGGGGCAGCGTTGCTGGCAGGAAAATCCAATGAACGACAGCCTGTTCGATGCAGATTTCTACCGGACCGTTTATGACCTGAAGGATGATGCGACCTCCGCGCATTTCGTCGCGGTGGGTGACGCCATGGGGCTGGACCCGAGCCCCTATTTCTCGACCCAGTTCTACAAGGGCCGGTATCCCGATTGGCGCGCACAGGGTGCGACCACTGCAGTCGGCGACTTTATGGCCCGAATGCATAGGGGCGAGTCCCGCCAGCCTCATCCTCTGATCGACCCAGACTTCTACCTGGCCCGGTATCCCGATCTGGTCGAACTTGGGTCACGGGCCGCGCTGCATTTCGTTAGCCATGGGGATGCAGAGTTACGCAGCCCCTCGGCCGGGTTCGACGCCGGTTTCTACCAGCGATGCTATCTCGCACTGGAACAGCGCCATCCGTTCCGGCATTTTGTAACCACCGGCCAAAGTCTTGGATACCTGCCCACCCCTAACCCTCGTGACAGGCAGCAGTCTCGAACTGCGATGGCGGCAGCAACCAAAGGTCTGTCGCAGCCGGTCTTGTTTTGCGTTCATGATGCACAACAGGCCGGAGTCCCGATCCTGACCCTCGACCTTGCAGCGGCTTTCGTGGAGCAGGGCTGGCAGCCAGTTTTCGTCTTGGGCCGGGGCGGGCCGCTGATCGACAGGTTTCGCAGGCTGGGCCCCACCCTGATGATCGCGGAAGGCTGGGACCGGCAGGGGTTGGCCGAAGGGCTTGCCGCAAAAACCCCGGTCATCGTGAACACTGCCGCCGCAGCGGATATGGCGGCGGTTGCTGCCGGCGCGGGGCATCCCTGCCTCGTCCTGATCCATGAAATGGCGGAATACATACACGAACAAGGGTTCGTGCCTCATCTCAAGGCCGCACAGTCCAACGGAGCGCGGCTGATCCCCTCCATGCCGCGTATGGCCGCGGCACTCGCAGATGGCTTTGGTGCGCTGGAGGTGCTGCGCCCTGGCGTCACCCTACCAGAAACGTCGTTGCGGGATTTCCGTCGCACGCAGAAGTGGCGACGGCAACAAGACGGGCCGGTGTTCATCGGCGCAGGTCATGCAGACCGGCGCAAAGGGTTCGATCTGTTTTTGGAAGCTGCCGCGCGGCTGCGCGAAGCTCATGCAGATGCGCGTTTCATCTGGTTGGGCGCGCTGGATGGGTGGGCGCGCGAGTTGGCGGATCAAGCTTTGGCCAAGGGGCTGGACCTGACCTTACCGGGTTTCGTGGCGGACTCCCTGGCCTGGTATCGGGCGGCGGATGTCTATCTGCTGACCTCGCGTCAGGATCCGGGCCCGACGACCGCAATCCATGCTGCGGCTGTCGGCACGCCATTTGTCGGTTACGTGGCGGATATCGGTATCATTGGCATGACCGAAGGGTTCGGTGATTTTGTGGCGTCCGGGGATATCGAGGCTTTTGTCTCGGCGGCACTACGCATGGCAACATCGGCGAGCAATGCAGGTCGGCGCGCGCTACGGCACCATATCAAAGCCGAAACCGCCTTCGCGCCCTATGTCGATGCCTTGGTGGAGCGTTTCATGTCCCGTCAATCAGACGGTTGAGCGCTTTCCAACGTTCGACGCTCATTGCCGGATTACCAACCATGCGCGCCCCTTCGGGCACGTCGCGAACGACGACCGCGCCGACACCGATCACCGCTCCGTCACCGATCCTCAGCGGACGTTCGCGCGTGCCATTGCCTATCACCGCATAGGGGGCGATATTCACCTCGCGCCCAATGATTACATGGCCCAGAACGCTGGAATGTACATTCAGATTGCTGAACGCACCAATTTCGACATCATGCGCGATCATGGTGGCAAGAACCTGAGCCCCATCGCCGATCCGAACCGCTGGCCCGAGACGGGTATGGGCTGTGACAATGCTGCCAAATCCGTAAGTCACTTCGGGATCGACATGTACCTGATCGGGGCAGATTGCGGTTGCGAGTGTTGCGCCTTCGCCAGCCAGCCGGGCAATGACCTGGGCGCGCAGACTGCCGCTGCCCGGCGTCACCAGAACCGGCAGATCGGGATAGTCGCTTAACCGTTGATCAGATGAAATCACCGGGATTCCCAAGCCGGGATGGGTATGGCCATTATCGACATCGTCGATCAGGGCGCGGACCTTGACCCGACCCCGCCAATATTCCTGCAGTCCGCGCAGGATCATCAGGCTGTGGCCCCGTGCGCCAAAAACGGTTATCTTATTAAATTCGGTTGTGGATTTCATGCCTGTCCCTCCTCGTATGCAACACGCCGGATGATCATGCAGATCCTGTCGGCATCCTCGTCTGCGACTCGGCCATGGAAAGGCAGGCACAGCACCTCTGGTCCGACCCGCGGCGCGATCGGCGCACCATCGGCGGTCACAATCGGCACATCAGCCCAAGGGGAGCCCGACCCGCAGAGCAGCGGAAAATGATCCCGCGCCAGCACGCGTTCTTCGGCCAGTGCCAAGTGCAGACGGGCGCGCAAGCCCGGGGCCATTCGCAGGGCGTAAGTCGTCAGCGCGGGGCTGGCCCCTTTCCGCCCCGGGCCCGGACGAATTCCGGGAAGCCCAGCCAGCGCCGCGTCATAGCGTGTGCGCAGGGCATGGCGGGCCGCGATCTCGGCAGGCAGGTCCGGCAACAGTGCCAGCCCCATAGCCGCCTGCGCCTCGGAAAGCTTGCCGTTGATGCCAAGCCCGGTCATGCGCCCGCCCTCAAGCCCAAAGTTCTTCAGCCGCCGCAGCTTGGCCAAAACCTTGTCGCCCCCGGTCGCGACAAAGCCCCCCTCGCCAGTGTGAAGCACCTTGGTCGCATGCAGAGAAAAGGCGCTCGCATCCCCGAATGCCGCAATGGGCTGATTGCCCAGCGTTACCCCGAAAGCATGCGCGGCATCATAGGCCAGCCACAGCCCGTGTCGCCGCGCCACATCCGCCAGTCCGGCGACATCGCAAGGCACGCCCAGAAAATGCACCGGCAGAATGGCAGCGGTCCGTGGCGTGATGGCCGCTTCGACAGCGCGCGGACAAAGGGTCAGTGTCGCGGGCTCGACATCGGCGAAAACCGGTCGAAAACCGCACCAGGCGATGGCCTGCACAGTGGCGGCAAAGCTAAGCGGAGATGTGATGACCTCGGATCCCTCGGGCAGGTCCCCTAGCCGCAAAGCCAGCATCAACGCCATTGTGCCCGACGAAACCAGCGCCAGGGCCCCGTCTCCGGCCATGTCGCCAAGGGCCCTTTCCAGACGCTGGTGCAACTGACCGCCATTCGAGAACCAGCTTACGGCGATCGCCTCTTGCATCAGGGTGGCCAGCCGGATCGGGTCCGGCAGCATCGGCGCGCCGTGGGTGATCACGCGCCGCTCAGGTTTTTGGGGTGCCGGCATCGGACACTGCACGCCGGTCCAGACTGCAGGAGTATCGCCTTTGCTGTCCGGATAAAGGGTCTGGTCGACGGTGGTAATGGAAATGATATGTGCCCCTTGCGATGCGGACGATGCCGTTTAACACCCTCTAATCCCATGCCGCAAGCTTTGAACGGGGCACGACGGGATTGGCCAGATCAATCCCAAAACGATTGTAAGCGGCAAGGATACGGGCAACTCCCCGGGGGGCAAGACCCGGACGGGCGATCCCGTTTCGTCCGTGCTCAGGACAGATTTCCAAAGAACCCCGACCGCAGCCCCGAACGCTGTGCAACCAGCGGCCAAAGCCGTTCGATCAGATGATACTCGGTCCCGTCGATGGGGATGGGCTCCTCGGGCCAGGGATAATGCGCGCCGAACAGGTCCAGCATCGCGGTGGCGAGGCGAGCCCGGCAGAAGAACATATTGCCCACCGGGAACATGAGCGGCTCATCGGGCAGCGGCTGGTTTAGTGGGCTGGCGATCCGGTCCCGCAACCGGTGCGAACGTCTCCAACGGCGTCCGAACCGGTCGACAGGCGCAACGAGCCCCAGATCGGCCCTGTCCAGTCGGACTCCCGCTGTGCCTTCGGCTCCCCCACCCAGCAGCGACCGAAACAGGCGTTGGCGCCAATCGTCGCCATTGATCAGGTGGCGTGATTTTTTCTGATGAACATGGCACCACCACATGTCTGGCTCGGCCAGAAAGGCGTCGCGCGGGACCTGCAGGAACGGCAGGATATCCCGGCCCAGATTGGGAACCTGCTCGATACGAAAGACACCCTCGCTTTTTTCCGCCAAGGCCGCCAAGAGCTCGGCGCCTGTGCGGCTGGTGACAGTGAAGACTGTCTCACGGGCCAAACGAAAGGCCGTGCTTAGGCTTTGGAAGTCCTCGCAGATGTCGTTCCCCGGGTCGTGGACGTGGTAATGGATGCTGAAGGGTGCGCTGGTCAGGTCGACATTGGCGAGGGCTTCGTGGATCTCGATCCCGGTGTGCGCAGGATGGGCTGACGTCCGGATCCGCGACTTCAGCTCGCCCATGCTCAACCAGGCCGTCGGAGTCCCCGCCTGTCGCGGGCCTTGCAGCAGCCTTCCCGGCGTATCGAGGTCACGGGCTTGCTGCATTTTGATTGCTGCAGTCACGCTGTCCATGATGGTTTCGCAGAACCCTTCGAGACCGCTGGCCCCGAGGGATCGCACGCGTCGCCCCCTCTCGGCCCGACGTGGGATTGCGGCCAGAACCTGATTCAGATCACCGTCCGGGACTGCGATGAACTGTCCGGCCAGGCGGGGATGCGCGTCCCGCGCCGACAGAGTCCGGCTGCCCTCAAAGCAGATGGCGGTGGCTCCCATGCCAACGGCTAGAATCGCTTCCTTTGATGGGCGTTCCGCAGGGCCGAGATCAACATAACAATCGGCAACCTCGATGAGCCCCGGCAGCGAGGCGGTCCGGTGCCAGACGGCGAGCCCGGAGACGCCCGGCCAGGTAAGGGGCGGAATTGACGCACCGCCATGATCGGCAAGCCACAGGAAATCAACCGGGAGTTTCCTGCCCGCGGCAATGGCGGCCAAAGCACGGAACAGGCCAAACCCCGCATCGGTGTCGGTGCGGCCGCTGGAGAGAACCAGTGCGCGTGTGCGCTGCCCCGACCCGAACTGCCGCTCCAGCATTGCCTGCAAGTCTCCCGTGCCCTCGCGGGTCTCGGACCAGCGTGGCAGGGCGAAGTATTCAAAGACCTTGCTGGCGCCGGGTTCCACGCCGTGATCCCGGAATAGGTTTTCCCAAGCGGCCGCGATATCGGCACTGGCGAAATGGCAGCAGGCAAACAGCGGCACCTGCGCAAAATGCCGCTCGGACAGCGGCCGCGTATCCGGAAAGCCGGACTGGACATCTAGCACCGCCACATCCGCATGGCGCAGGACACCGGCAAACTCCCCCGTGTCCGTGTCGAGACAGACGATGGCCGCCAGTTCGAGGTTCAGAAGGTAGCGAAGGATCCAACTCGCCCCTTCGGGGGGCAGGGTCGCGGTCAGCAGGCGATTCAACTGTGGTCGCGTACCCCCGCTGCGTTCGGTCAACAGGATCACGTTGAACCCGTCCCGGTCCAGCGCCCCGGCGAGCGCAACCAGCACTTCGGATGTGTCGGCATCATCGGGATCTGCGGCCAGTATGGCCACCGCCGACGCCACATTCGGCTTACGCCCGCCGCCAAGGGCCAGCCGGCGGCGAAGGGGGGACAGGGTTTGCCGCCACCCTTCAAGGTATCCCCACCGCAGATAGTGGTCGAGCGGGTTCATCTGCGCCCGCGCAATGTCGCTGTGCTGCTCCAGATAGTAGGCAGCCGAGAAGTTCGACACCAACCGGTCTACGGGATCGCCCAAGGCCATCAGTTCGCACAGCAGATGAGTAGAGATGCCAGCAAGTTCCGGGTCCGCAAGGTCTGGCCCGTCAAAAAGCCGTAGGCTATCCAGAAGCTGGTCCAGACCAGAAACGCTGCGCGCCAGTTCAGTGTAATAGTCGGGTTGCGCGACGACCTCGCCGTTCCCGTGCTCAGGCCGGAAGGTGGGTCGTGCAGCAAGCACCCCCGGAATCATGGACGCATAGCGCCGCCACACATCATTCTCGGAGACCATGCTCGATCACGTTTCTCTAACTTGACAGACTTGTTACCAACACTTGATCCGACCATATCCAGCACAGGGCTGTCCAACACAAGGCTCTCTTAACGCTTCGGTCTCTGGCGGGTGGTGCGCCGCAATAACTTTTAGTTCTAGCGTATTGCAAGCGGTGCCATTTCGCTGGGCCCCTGCAGGAAAAGATTACCCATGGCCAGAATGCCCAATGCCGACTTGGACGCTCTGAGGATGAGACGAAGGCGGCACGTACCACCTGTCGCAGTGCGGGCGGCAATCTCTTCAGCATAATCGTCAATGTGGGCAAGGTGACAGGCCTTATCCCCATCAGACCAGGAGTGTTGAGCTTCGGTGCCAGATTATCGCCCCCCTCGATCTAGGCGGCGGAAAGACCTGGGAAAACTTCGGCATTGCGGCTGTTCATGATTCTCGCTAATTAGGAGATGTAATAACATTACATTTTCGAGGATGCCATGCCAGCCAGTCAGCAACCGCGCGACAAGCGCCTGCCCGTCACCGTCCTCTCGGGGTTTCTCGGAGCGGGCAAGACGACGCTTCTGAACCATATCCTGAACAACCGCGAAGGCCGCCGGGTGGCGGTCATCGTCAACGACATGTCCGAGGTGAACATCGACGCCGATCTGGTGCGGGACGGGGCCGAACTGTCGCGTTCCGAGGAGAAGCTGGTCGAAATGACCAACGGCTGCGTCTGCTGCACGCTGCGCGACGACCTGCTGACCGAGGTCCGACGGCTCGCGGAAGAGGGTCGCTTCGACTATCTGCTGATCGAGTCGACTGGCATCGCCGAGCCGCTGCCGGTGGCCGCCACCTTCGATTTCCGCGACTCCAACGGCGAAAGCCTCTCGGATGTGTCGCGGCTGGATACGATGGTGACCGTGGTCGATGCGGTGAACCTGACCCGTGATTTCTCCAGCCATGACTTCATCGCCGACCGTGGCGAGAGCCTTGGCGAGCAGGATGAGCGCACGCTGGTGAACCTGCTGACCGACCAGATGGAATTCGCCGATGTCATTGTGCTGAACAAGGCGACCGAAGCCGGTCCGGTGCGGCTGGATCAGGCGCGCAAGATCGTCCGCGCCCTGAACCCGGATGCGAAGCTGATCGAGACCGATTTCAGCCGGGTGGAGGCGGAGGCGATCTTCGACACCGGCCTCTTCGATTTCGACAAGGCGCATCTGCATCCGATGTGGGCCAAGGAGCTTTACGGCTTCGAGGACCATGTGCCCGAGACCGAGGAATACGGCATTTCCTCTTTCGTCTATCGCGCGCGGCGCCCGTTCCACCCGAGGAAGATCCACGATCTGCTGAACGGCGACCTGCCGGGCGTGATCCGCGCCAAGGGGCATTTCTGGATCGCGAGCCGCCCGAACTGGGCGGTGGAGTTCTCGCTTGCCGGGGCAATGTCCAGCGTCACGCCCCTGGGCGGCTGGTGGGCGTCGGTCCCGCGCGAGCGCTGGCCGACCCATCCCGACAGCCTCGCCGAAGTCGACATGAACTGGGAAGAGCCCTGGGGCGACCGCCGGCAGGAACTGGTCTTTATCGGGGCGGGCATGGACAAGGCGGCGTTGACCGCACGGCTGGATGCCGCCTTGGTCGAAGTATTGGATTTCACGCCGCAGGCCTGGGCGAAGTTGCCCGATCCCTTCCCGCAATGGGGGCAACGTCGGGTGGCCTGAGCCATCCCTATCAGCAGATATTTCACCGGAGGAACTCTTCATGAAAACCCGCTTATGACTTCCGTGAAATCGCCCGCTCAGCCTTGGGCGATATGCCCGAGGGCAAGCGCGCGGCGTTCCTATCTGAAATGCTGGCTGAGATTCGCGGTCCGGATGCACTTGAACACCTCGCGAAGGTGCGTGCGGCCACGGGCGGCCATTAGCAGCGGTCGCTATACCGGCCCCTCCGACGGGCCGATTCCGCTGCCTGCCGCCGTGCCGGGTGTGACCGTTCCCGATGCGGCGCGCGCTTTGGCGGCATTTGCTGCTGGACGAATTCGCCTTCCATGCTGACAGCTGCCGGATCTGGGGTTCGGCCTTCCCGGTTGCCGCGCGACATGCTGGAGGACTGGCAGGAACTCGGTGACGAATTGCAGGCGGCGATCGCCACCGTCATGGATGGCGCTTCCAGCTATGAGGATGTGCTGCAGCGCCTGCCCGAGGCGCTGGCGCATATGCCCACCGGTCTGGCGGTCCAGACGCTGGTGAAGGGCATGTTCAAGGGCCGCGTCTTGGGCGATCAGCGCGATGGCTGAACCTGCCACCGGGCATGTCGGGCAAGCTTCGCCGTTTAAACGGTTTTCCGGCATTTTTAAACGGGGTCACGGCCATTTGCAGCCATGGGCACCCTTGGCCGGCCTGTCCCGCCCCTGCGCCGGATTTCCGGGGGGTGTGCGGTGAGCGATCCGCGTGACCGTCCCGGCTACAGTTTCAACCCCGGCCCGCCGCCAGAGGCGAGCCGGTTCCTGCGCAACAAGGGCCTGCGCCCGGCCTTCAGTTTTGAGGACGTCGAACCCGAGGAACATGCCGTCGCCTTCAGCGTGGCCAAGGTCATGGAGCTGGATCTGCTCGATGCGCTGACCAATGCCGCCGGCGTCGGTCTGCTGGTCAATGCCCAGACCAAAGAGCCGCTGCTGCTCAGCGAGCGCTGGCTCTGCGCCTGGGGCGATCAGCTGCCGACCGAGACCGTCGTCGATCAGGTCAAATTTCTGAAATCCTTTCAAATCTGGGTGCTGCCATGAGCCGCCGTTTGTCGATGAATGCCCGCCTTGCGCATGAGGAAGAATATTCCGGCGAGATCGAGGTGGCGCTGATCCTGATCGAGCATCCCGAGCTGGAGGCACCGATCCGGCTTTCCACCGATAACGCCGTCAGGATCTCCGTGGACCCCGAGATCTACGGCACGCTCTCGACCTGGAAGGGCGCGCGCTATGCAGAGGATCCGTGGCTCTGGGTCGTGGCCTCGGTGGTGCTGCCGGGTGAAGCCGAGGACGCGCCGGCACAGGCCACGCTGGTGCTGGAAAACCTCGACGCCGGGATGGTCGAGCTGGTGCGCTCCTTCACCGATCCGGCCACGGTCTCAATGGCCGTGGTTCTGGCCTCGTCCCCGAACAAGGTCGAGATGGAAGCCACCGGCCTGCAGATCGTCTCGGCCGAGATCACCGCCGGCGAAATCGTCCTGTCGCTGTCGCGCGACGAGATCGAGCTGGAGCCGTTCCCGTCCGGCCGCCTGACGCGGCACCGGTTTCCGGGGCTGCACCTATGAGCTGGTCGGATCGTTACGTCGGCACCCCCTACGAGGATTTCGGGAGGTCGCGCGAGGGCTGCGACTGCTGGGGGCTGGCCTGCATCATCTATCGCGAGGAACTGGGCATCTCGCTGCTGGACTACCTTGGCGATTACGCCTCGCCCGAGGAATTGGGCGAGGTCGCGGCGCTGATCGACCGCGACCGGGTTTCGCCGCTCTGGGTCCCGGTTGCCGGGCCGGCCGTGGCGTTTGACATCGCGCTGTTCCGGCGCGGGCGGCTCAACACCCATGTCGGCATCACCATCCGCCACGGGCTGATGATCCACATGCGCGAGGACGATTGCGCCAAGGTGGAAAGCTACGCCGCCGGCCCGTGGATGCACCGTTTCGAGGGCCATTACAGGCACGTTTCACGGGCGGTTGAACACCCGGTTCAGATCGTCTCGGAGGTCCGGCGATGACGCAAAAGGGTATGATACCCGTTCTTGCTGCCTCGCAGTTCGACCCCGGCGCCGGCCGCGTCGAGATCGTGCTGTCCGAGGGGCTGACGGTGGCGCAGATCGTGCGTCAGGCGCTGCCGGGGGCGACGGCGGAGGATCTGAAGCGCATCCGGGTTGCACTGGTCAGCCCGGCTGGTTCCAGCATCATCGCGCCCGCACTCTGGCATGCGGTGCGCCCGAAACCGGGTGCGCGGGTGGTGATCCGGCTGGTGCCCGGTAAGGGTGCGTTGCGGGCTGTGCTTTCCGTTGTTGTTGCCATCGCCGCTGTCGCTCTCGCCTATTATTTTGCCCCGGCCCTTGCCGGTGCCTTGGGCTGGGGCGCCAGTACCGCTGCCATCGGCGCGGCAATGGGCGTGATCGGTATGGGTGTCAACCTGATCGGCAACCTGCTGATCAACGCCCTGGTGCCACCGGTGAAGCCCGACACCGAGAAGGTCCGCAACACCTATTCGATCAGCGGCTGGCGCAACCGGCTCGATCCCGACGGGGCGGTGCCCTTCGTGCTGGGCTCGCTGCGCTATGCGCCGCCCTTCGCGGCCCGACCCTACACCGAGATCGTCGGCGACTGGCAGTATCTCCGCTGCATCTTCCTGTTCGGCGAGGGCCGGCTCAACCTGAGCGATTTCCGCATCGGCGACACGCCGCTGTCGGAATTCGACGAAGTGCAGACCGAGATCCGCCGGGGACTGGCCGATGATCTGCCCTGCAGCCTCTATCCGCAGCAGATCGTCGAGGAGACGGTGGGCGTCGATCTGGTGCGGCCGCTGCCGCGTGATGACCGGGGTGAGGTAATCAACGGTCAGCCGGCCCGGGAAACCCCGATCACCCGCACCACCGGCAGCGATGCCAAAAGCGCCTCGATCATCCTCGCCTTTCCGGCCGGGCTGATCCAGTTCACCGATGACGGCAACCGGCATACGGTCACGGTGCGGATCCGCGTCGAGCAGTGCCGCGCCGGCAGCGGGGACTGGCAGACGGTCACCACCCTCAATATCTCGGCCAAACGGCAGGAGGCGTTCTACCGCCAGCACACATGGGCGCTGCCGGCGCGCGGACGCTGGGACATCCGGCTGACCATGCTCACCGACGAGACCGAGGACAGCAAGGTCCAGCAACGCACCGCCTGGGCGGCGCTGCAGACCATCCGTCCCGAATATCCCATCGCCTATGACCGGCCGCTGACGCTGGTCTCGGTGCGCGTCAAGGCCACGCATCAGCTGTCCGGGGCGCTCGACAACTTTACTGCGCTGGCCAGCCGGGTCTGCCCGGACTGGAACCATGAGACCGGGACATGGGTGACGCGCGCCACATCAAACCCGGCCTCGCTCTATCGGCTGGTGCTGCAGCACCCCTCGAACCCCAAGGCGGTGCCGAACGGCGGGATCGACCTGCAGCAGCTTCAGGACTGGCACGATTTCTGCCGGCTGAAGGGGCTGGCCTACAACCGCGTCCTCGACCAGACCGGCACCAGCCTGCGCGACGTGCTGACCGAAATCGCCGCCGCTGGCCGTGCCACCCCGCGCCATGACGGCCTGAAATGGGGCGTGGTCATCGACCGGCCCTCGGAGCTGATCGTCGACCATGTCAGCCCGCGCAACAGCTGGAACTTCTCCTGCCGCCGCGTCTATGCCGAACGCCCGCACGGCTTCATCGTCCGTTTCCAGGACGAGACCGACGATTTCAAGGAAAACCAGCGCGTCATCCCATGGCCGGGGCATGAGGGCTCTATCGACCTGACCGAGATGCTGGACCTGCCGGGCATCACCAACCCCGACATCATCTTCCGCGAGGCCACCCGGCGCATGTACGAGGCCATGCTGCGCCCGGACGTCTACGAGGTCACCCAGGACGGCGCCGCCCGGGTCGCCACGCGCGGCGACACCATCGTCATCAGCCATGACGTGCTCTCGACGGTGCAGAAGGCGGCGCGGGTCAAGGACGTGACAGGCCCACGGGTGCTGCTCGATGACGATGTCACCATGGTTGCGGGCAAGTCCTACGGCGTCCGCTTCCGCCGCTTTTCGGCAGCCGACACCATCGGCTCGTCGGATGTCAGGAATGTCGTCACCGAAGCTGGCACCACGAATATCCTGACACTTTCCGGCGACGGGCCGATGCCGGAGGCCGGCGACCTGATCCTTTTCGGCATCGCCGGCCAGGAGAGCGCCCGCGTCATCGTCACCCAGACCGAGGCGACCGAGGACATGTGCACGATCCTGCGCTGTGTCGATGCCGCGCCCGAGATCGACACGCTCACCGATGCCACCAGGGTCCCGGACTGGTCCAGCCGCGTCGGGACCGTGATAGAAGCCGACCTGATCGAGCCTTCAGCCCCGCGCTGGACGCAGATCGCCACATCGCGCATCAACCTGACCGTCTGGCGCGTTGAGTACCTGCTCGAGCCGGGTTCCGGCGCCATCCGCACTTCCCGGTATCAGGTTGAACATCGCCTGCAGGGCGCGGCCAGCTGGACCGTGCTTTCCGTCCCGGCCGCCAACGGCGGCGGCACGATTGCCGGATATATCCAGGGGCAGGTGATCGAGATGCGCGCCCGCGCCGTCTCACCGGCCGATGTGCCGGGACCATACGGCCCGACCGTTACCTATACGGTGGGCGCGGAGTTCAACCCTCCCGATGCGCTCGATGCCGACAGCGTCAGTGTCACCGCACTGCTCGGCGGCGGGCTGATCCTTTTTGCCACCGGCCCGGATGCCGGCACCGCGCAGGTGCAGCTCTATCGGTCAATGTCCGCGACACTGGACCGCGAGACCGATAAGTCCGGCAAGCCGGTCGCGGTTTCGCCGTCGCAGTCCCATTCCATCACCGTCGGCGACACCACGCGGCAAAATCTCATCAAGAACAATGCCTGGGTCGAAACCGCCGGGTCGGGCTGGTCGGTCTCGGGTGGCATCGCCACGCATGCACCCGGCGAATCGGGCGATCTGTCCCAGCCCATCAGCATGCAGGCCGGACGCTGGTATCGCATCGGTTATACTGTGTCTGGCCGCACCGCTGGCGGCGTGACACCGCGCCTGACTGGCAGCACGGAGGTTTCCGGCCCCAGCGTTGCCGGAAATGGTCCTCGCAGTACCCGCCTGCAGGCCGTCCCCGGCAACAACGCCTTCACGCTCGCCGCCGGCGCATCCTTCGACGGCAGCCTCGAAGCCATCTCTGTCTTTCTCGAAACCCCGGCCTGTCTTGCGCAGGGCACCCATTACCTGTGGCTCGAACCGCAGACCTCCGATGGATTGCCCGGCCCGGTGGCAGGTCCCTTCATCCTTGAGGTGATCTGATGACTGCGACCGCAAATCTCCCTGTTGCTCCTCTGATCGACGATGTGATCGTCAACTGGCAGGGCAATACACGCCGCATTCCGGCGGCGATGTTCGCCGCCTGGGTGGCGGCTGAGGCACCCGGGCCGAATTATGAGACCCGGGCCGAACTCTATGCCGATCTCGACTGGCCAGAGGGCAGCAGAGGCACTGTCTGGGGTGATCCGAATGAGGCGTGGCGCGGGCAGTATCGCAAGACAGGCGCTGCCGGCAGTGGAAGCTGGTCCCGATTTGCAGCCTTGCCGCAGACCGCCCTGACCACCGCGCAGCTTGCCGCGAAGATGGATCGCGAAGCCCTTGGGATCGGCAACTTCGACGTAATCACGGAGAGCGGATCCTATCGTGGTTATAATGCCACCGGCACCCCGGTAGCCAACCTGCAAATCGCCCTGACGCATATTGAGGGCAGCGGCGGCAGGGCGTGGCAGGTTGGCCGCACGCAGCAAACCGCCTCTGGAACACCTTCGCGGGAGTTCCGGCGCTACCGAACTTCCACTGGCGAGTGGGAGGGCTGGGCGGAAATTCTCGCCTCGGATGCTGTCGCGACCGCCGCGCAGGGCATGCGCGCCGACAGCGCCCTGCAACGCGCGGCCGGTGACCCGGCGGCCCTGTTCCTCGACGGTTCTGGCGGCGCCATCTACGACTTCACTGACAGGCAGGCCCTTGGCATTGCGTCAGTTTCCAGTGTTCCCTCGGCCGTGACCGACATGCTCGGCGGGACAGGCCTTGTCGTCAGCGGCACGGCTCCAAAGGCCGCACTTTCCAGCGGCAGGCTCACCCTGCGCTCGATCGACAGCACCGATCAGCTGAACAGGCCAGTTCCGCTAATCCCTGAAACGGCCGATTGTGTTCTGGCCTGGAGCCAACGGACGGATACATCCGGCTACAAGGCCATGATCTGGCAGCACCTGGTAGGGGTTACGGGGCGGACGCAGATATCCGCCAATGTGCGTTTCAATGGGGCTGTCCCTGTCGTGGCTGACGGCTGGATGCAGGTCTTCATCGCCGGCGTTGTCGATGGTGCGGGATCTGGCGGCATGATCGCTGCCGCGCCACACCCAATCGGACAGTGGGCTGACTTCGTGCTGATCCTGCGATCCGGCGAAAAGCAAAGCCAGTTCTGGCGCAACGGCGTGCTGATCGACACCTTTAGCCGCCCGACCACAATCGCACAGACGACAACGACCCTGCTGCGCCATCCGTCGGCCGTTGGCGCGGGTCAGACCATGGGGCGGGTTCTGTGCCTGCATCGGGCGGCCGCCGATGGTGAGCTCGATCTGATCCGCGCCTGGCTGCGGGAAAGCTTTACGAGTGCAGCAGCAAATGACGGGTCCTCTTGGGTTGAGCCGGAGATCTCCTCTGTCGCCGCCATGATCCGGTCCAAACCGGTAGCGGGCACGGTCGGCGCAGTGATCTGGGCGAAAGCGGGCATCGAGGTCCTGCGGCCCGGCTCGATGACCAAGCTTGTGACAGCCTACACCGGGTTGCGCTGGCTCAAGCAGCTTGATGCAATGGACACGGTTTTCGAATGCCAGCCGGGCGACGCCACAAGCGGATCGGGTAACAACCTGACGGCGGGCGATACGCTGGATGTCGATGGAGCGATGGCGAATATGGGGTTGCCGTCCAGCAATGTGACCACGACTGTATGGGCGCGCACCATCGGGCAAATGATCCTCGACCACGAGGCTGCAACGGGCGATGCCTACAGCCGCTTCATCGCAGCGATGAACGCCGAGAGTGCACGGGTTGGGATGATCGCCAGCACATGGGGCAACGCTTCTGGTCTGGATGGGCCGGGGGGCGGTGTCTGGACGACCGCCGAGGATCTGGCATTGCTCTGCGAGATCGCCGATCAGGAACACCCTGAATTCCAGCGCATCTGGTCGCAGCCAACGTGGGATCTGGAAATCGGCGGCCCAAATGCGCGGATCACCTCCATCGGGCATTCGGTTGATTTTATCGAATACGGTGACCCGCGCGTGACTTGGGGCAAAACCGGCACCACTACGGGGGCGCAGAACTGCATGCTGTGCCAGGTGATCGCGCCCGGAGGCAGCCGGTACTATTATGTCGGCTTCGGAGCCTCGTCCGATTCCATACGCTACGCCGATGCGGATGCGGTATTTACCGCCGCCGCCGACGGCGTCGATTGGCCCGTCCTGATCCCGCAACTGCGACAGTAGCGCACGCAATCGATTGAAGTATTGCGCAAATTTACACCACTGAGTTAAGGCATGATCGGGTCTGCGAGGTAATTGACGATGAAAGAGGTTTTCGGGCAGCCATTCGAGGTTCTCTGCGGGCGATCCTATGCAGCATCGGCATGGGGTGGTGCGATCTCCGGCTCGAATGCCAGCACAGTCAGATTGATGGTGAACTGGTATTCCGATCAGGCTGGAACCAGGCTGATCGAGGCGCAGCAAATCGGCGCAGATTGCATTGGTTCGGTCCCGAGCTTTCGAACGGCCATATTCGGGGCACCGGGTTCCGCCTTGACGGCCAAGGTCTCCATGCAGGTCGTCTCCAGACCAGCTGATGCGCACGTCACGTTTTATGGTGCCGATATCGTTCGAGCTGTGACCAGCGATATGCTGTTGCCAACGCCCTACACGCCACCCGAGATTGGAGCATACGCAGCCATTTGCGTGCATTTGGGTGCGATGCCCGGATTTCCCAACACGGTTCTGTTCAAACGGCGCCCGCTGGCACCGGTCGCGCCGGCTTCGCTGACCAAGGTTCTTACCGCGATAGTTGCCTTGCGCGTAGCTGCTTCTGCTGGGGTCAGCACGAGTGAGCTTTTGAAAATCGAAGCTGAAGATGAGGTCGGTGGTTCTGGAAGCCGCATCGTGGATGGCGACATTCTATCCTTCGGTGACGCACTGAAGTACATGCTGATGCCGTCGAGCAATAATGCTTCCATGCTCATAGCGAGAGTCTTCGGTGGTCTGCTCGAAGGTGGCGGCTCACCAGTTGATCGGTTTGTGAAAGAGATGAATCGCGTGGCGGAAGATTTGGGGATGAGCGACTCGCGGTTCAAGAATCCGTCCGGGCTTGGCGCAGCTGGCCAGGTCACGACAATGAAGGATATCTCGGCGCTCATGATTGCAGCGGCAGCGCAGCCGGAGATCATGAAAGCATGGCGCCGACGCCGTTACGTCGTCGAAGTGCAGGGCAAAAAGGCTCGCCACATTACCATTCGGCATACCGTGCCCATGGTTTCCAATGCTGATGTTCTTGGCGGGAAGTCTGGCACACTTGGACGCAAATGCTACAACGCCGCTCTGCTGGTGACCGTGCCGACGGGAAACACGATGGTTGTGGCTGTCTCCCGCGCCGAGAGCGCCACCGCGCGATATAGCGATCTCCGGACCATAATCGATGCCGTAGTTAAGGGTCATGACTGGCCGGTGCTTGTGCCGTCGCCTCGTCTCGAGCACCGGTCGCTCTGATCAAGGGACATCTGAGGCGATGGCTCGAAAAATTTTCTTGCCAAAGCTAGTGCATCATCCTGCCAAAGCTAGTCCGCCGCCACAGGCGTCATGAAAAGAGGCCGTCATAGCCAGCGGCAATTTTTTCCCGGATCGCGTGCCACAGGACTTCACTACCTGCGCACCTGCTCCATCTGTCTGACACCAACCAGGAGACCGACATGGACCAGATCTTCCAAGCCTCGTTGACCCGCGCTGCGGAGCTTTTGAATGAGGCGGCAGCCAGCCTTCAGGAAGCCGCCGAGGCTGCTGCCGGGCACGGCAACATTGCCCATGGAGGAACGGAATACGCGCTTGGATCCGCCCGCCGCGCCCTGGCTGTGATCGAGGCCTGCCACACCCTTCAGACTGAAGCCCGCATTGCCGGCTGATCCTCCAGCGAGAGCCGCCACGGCGGTCGGCATCAGCCGGCTTTGAACGGAGTGTTTAAGGGGTGTTTAACGAAAACGTCGTGCTGACATTTTGCGTGGCAAACTCTGCCAATTTGCGTGGCACGCTACAACGGTCGGACGCACAACCAACGGTTGTGCGTTAAGTAGCTGAAATCTAAGGATTTTTGGCTCCGGCGGTAGGGATCGAACCTACGACCAATTGATTAACAGTCAACTGCTCTACCGCTGAGCTACGCCGGAACACGGGGCGGTGTATAGCCTCGCTGTTCAGGGTCGTCCAGAGGGGTTATCGCTTTTTTTTCACCCATTTTGAAAATCCTCGCAGCTCAGGTGCGCAGGCGCGCTCAATGGGCGGAAAAGACCGAATCCGAGACGATCGGAGCGGGGGTCGAGACCGCGCCAAGCTCGGAGAGCGCGATCAGATGCGCCAGCACATTGCGCTTGGCGGCAGGAATCATTGCCGCGGGGATCTGGTAGATTCGCCGCGCAAGCGCCTCGGCGGTGGCGGGGCCGTCGCGAAGCGCGGCAAGGATCTGCACCGTGCGCTCGCGCCGATGCGCAGCCAGTTCTGCCAGCCGCGCCGCGGGATCGCGCACCGCTTCGCCATGCGCAGGCAGCAGCACCTGCGCTCCGGCTGAATCAAGCCGCGCCAGTGAGCGGAAATAATCCGCCAGATCGCCGTCGGGCGGTGAAATAAGGGTCGACGCCCAACCCATCACCACATCGCCGCAAAAGATCGTCTCGTCCTGGAGAAAGGCCAGGTGGCCGGCGAAATGGCCCGGCGTATGCAACGCACTCAACCGCCACTCGTCTGTTTCGACCACCGCGCCGTCGCCCAGTGAAATATCGGGAAGAAAGTCGCGGTCCAGCCCCTCGCCACCGTCGATTGCGCCTTCCTGCGCCAGCCGCTCCATTACCGCAGAGCGGCCCGATTCCGCCGGTCCGAAGCCCAGAACCGGGGCGCCTGTCGCGAGCGAAAGCGCGAGGGCGCCGCCGGAATGATCCAGATGCGCATGCGTCACGAAAATATGGCTGATGCGGCCGGGACCCGCAGCGGCCAGAATCGCGTGGCGATGCGCGGCAAGGTCGGGGCCGGGGTCGATTACCGCGACCTGTTCGTGTCCCAGCAGGAAAGTATTGGTGCCCGGCCCGGTAAAGGGCGAGGGATTGTCGGCGGTGATGATCCGCAGGGCTTTCTTGGCGCTTGTCATGAGGCTAACCTAGTCGTCATGAGGCCCGGTTTCCAAGGGCCGGATGGGGCAAGAGGCATGAATTTCGACTGGTTGAAACGGGTTATGCCGCGCGGGCTTTACGGACGGGCGGCGCTGATCCTGTTCCTGCCGGTCGTGGTGGTGACCGTCGTGGTCACCATCATGTTCCTGCAACGCCATTTCGAGGATGTGACGCGGCAGATGACCTCGGGCATGGCGCGCGAGGTTGCGCTGGTCGCAGCGCGGATCGAGGCGGCCCCCGATATTGAGACGGCGCGCGCATCGGCGCGCGAGGTCGCCGGGCCACTGGGATTGGAACTGACCCTGCCCGCCGATCCGGGTGCCGACTGGCGTGCCCCTTTCGATCTGTCGGGGCGCCTTGTGATTTCCGAATTGCACGACCGTGTGCCGGCCGTCCGCGCCGTCGACCTGAGCCAGCGACGCGAGGTACGGGTGACGCTGCAGGGGCGGTGGGGCGATTATCGGCTGGATTTTCCGCGCCTTCGCGTCAGTGCCTCGAACCCGCACCAGCTTTTGGTTCTAATGATCGGCACCTCGCTGCTGATGACGGCGATTGCGACGATCTTTTTGCGCAACCAGTTGCGCCCGATCAGGCGGCTGGCGCGCGCGGCCGAGGAATATGGCAAGGGCCGGATCATTCCCTATCGCCCCGGCGGCGCGATCGAGATCCGCAGCGCCGGCACCGCCTTTCTTGAGATGCGCGCCCGCATCGAGCGTCAGAACGAACAGCGCAAGCAGATGCTTTCGGGCGTCAGTCACGACCTGAGGACACCCCTGACCCGGCTGCGGCTGGGGCTGTCGATGCTCAGCCCCGATTATCCGCCCGAGCGCGAGGAGATCGCAGCACTGGAAAGCGATGTGGCGGCGATGGGCACGATGGTCGATGCCTTTCTGGATCATGCCCGCGATGCGGCGCAGGATGCGCCCCCCCAACTGGTGCCGGCGCTGGATTTCGTGCGCGGTATCGTCGCGGATGCGCAACGCGGCGGGCAGAGGGTCATGTTGCACTCGGTGGCGGGGGACGAGACAGGGCGGGCGACTTTTCGCAGTGACAGCATGCGCCGCGCCGTCGAGAACCTGATCGGCAACGCCGTGCGCTATGGCGACCGCGCCGAGGTCGAGGCGGCATTGGGCCCCAGCTATTTCCGCATCTCGGTCGAGGATGACGGTCCGGGTATCCCGGCTGCCAAGCGTGAAGAGGCGCTGAAGCCCTTTACCCGACTGGACCCCGCGCGCAACCAGAACCGCGGGCAAGGCGTGGGTCTGGGCCTGTCCATCGCCGCCGACATCGCCCGCGCTCATGGCGGCCAGCTTCGCTTGGGAGAGGGTGAACGGCTGGGCGGATTGCGGGCCGAGATCGTCATTCCACGCTGAGCGGCGCGGTTGCGGGACGCAACGTCGCGAGCTAAGGCTGTCACAAAGACATAAGACAGAAGGGGATTCCGCGATGCGGGCATTCGTATTTCCGGGGCAGGGCGCTCAGGTCGTCGGCATGGGGCGCGAGCTGGCCGAGGCTTATCCGGCGGCGCGCGAGGTCTTTGCCGAGGTGGACGAGGCACTGGGAGAAAGCCTGTCCAACCTGATCTGGAACGGGGATATCGAGACCTTGACCCTGACCCGGAATGCCCAGCCGGCACTGATGGCGACCTCCATCGCTGCCCTGCGGGCGCTGGAAGCGGAAGGTTTCGGCATCGGGGACGCGGATTTCGTCGCCGGTCATTCGTTGGGGGAATATTCGGCGCTTTGCGCCGCAGGCGCGCTGAGCCTGTCCGACACCGCACGGCTTTTGAGCCTGCGCGGCCAGGCCATGCAAGAGGCGGTGCCCGTGGGGCAAGGCGCGATGGCGGCGATTCTGGGGCTTGATTTCGCCGCGGTGGACCAGATCGCCCGCGATGCGGCCGATGGCGAGGTCTGTCAGGCCGCCAATGACAATGATCCGGCGCAAGTGGTGATCTCGGGTCACAAGGCGGCGGTTGAGCGCGCAGCGGTGCTGGCCAAGGAGCGCGGCGCCAAGCGGGCTTTGATGCTGCCGGTTTCGGCCCCGTTCCATTCGGCGCTTATGCAGCCGGCGGCGGCGGTGATGGCCGAGGCGCTGGCGGCGGTGGAGATCTCTGCGCCGGCGGTGCCGCTGGTCGCCAACGTCCGTGCCGAGCCGGTGACCGAGCCCGGCGCGATCCGGCGGCTATTGGTCGAGCAGGTGACCGGCGCTGTGCGCTGGCGTGAATCGGTGGAGTTTCTGGCGGCGGCCGGTGTCGATGAGTTCTGGGAGATCGGCGCCGGCAAGGCCTTGTCGGGCATGATCAAGCGCATTGCCAAGGACGTCGTGGTGCGCAATGTCGGTGCCCCTGCGGATATTGCGGCGCTGAGGGGCTGAGAGGGCGGTGGGGGCGCTGCCCCCCGCCTCACCGGCCCCAAGACGGGCCGATGAGGCGTCCCCCGGGATATTTGGACACGAAAGAAGGGCTTTGGCATGTTTGATCTGACGGGCAGGAATGCCCTTGTAACCGGGGCATCTGGCGGGATCGGCGGGGCGGTGGCCGAGGCTCTGCATGCGGCCGGTGCCACGGTGGCTTTGTCGGGCACGCGCGAGGCGCCGCTGCGGGAACTGGCCGACAAGCTTGGTGCGCGCGCCCATGTGGTGACGGCGAATCTTGGCGATGCGGCAGCCGTCGAGGCTTTGCCCAAGGCGGCGGTCGAGGCCATGGGTTCGGTCGATATTCTGGTCAACAATGCCGGGATCACGCGCGACAACCTGTTCATGCGCATGTCCGACGAGGAATGGGCACAGGTGCTGGAGGTCAATTTGACGTCAAGCTTCCGGTTGTGCCGGGGGGTACTGCGCGGCATGATGAAGGCGCGCTGGGGACGGATCGTCAATATCAGCTCGATCGTCGGCACCACCGGAAATCCGGGACAGGGCAATTACGCCGCTGCCAAGGCAGGGCTGGTCGGCATGTCGAAAAGCCTGGCCTATGAAGTCGCATCGCGCGGTATCACGGTGAACTGCGTGGCCCCGGGCTTTATCGAGACGGCGATGACCGACAAGCTGAACGAAGAGCAGAAGGGGCGGATCCTGGCGCAGATTCCTGCGGGCCGCATGGGCTCAGCCCAGGAAATCGCCGCGGCTGTGCTGTATCTGGCCAGCCCGGAGTCGGGCTATGTCACAGGTGCCACGCTGCATGTCAACGGCGGCATGGCGATGATCTGATCGCAGTTTATGCGGGTTGCAAGATCACGTCTGCGTGCTATATCCGGCAAGCAAGGCTGCAGGGGTACCGCCCTGGGCTGTGACCGGCAATCGCTGGAACATCTGGGCGGATTGCCCGCGAAAACGAGGAAGAGACATGAGCGATATCGCTGATCGCGTGAAGAAAATTGTCGTCGAGCACCTGGGTGTCGATGAGGAGAAGGTGACGGAAACCGCCTCGTTCATCGACGATCTTGGCGCCGATTCGCTGGATACCGTGGAGCTGGTCATGGCGTTCGAGGAAGAGTTCGGTATCGAAATCCCGGACGACGCCGCCGAAACGATCCAGACCTTTGGCGATGCGGTGAAATTCATCCAGGGCGCAGTCTGATCCTGCTCTGAGAGGTTTCGGGGCGGTGCTTTCCAACGAAAGCGCCGCCCTTTTTCTTTGCCTGCGGCAGTTTGACCCAGCGTTGTGGGGAACCGCCGCGGCACTGCCTTGGTTTCCTCTGCGAACCCGAAGAAGGAGAGTTTCATGGCTGTGAATGTCAAAGGGCTTAGCGACAATGCCCGCAAGACCGCGATTGCTGAGCTGAATGCCCGTCTGGCCGATGCCTTGGCATTGTCGGCGGCGATCAAGCAGGCGCATTGGAACGTCAAGGGACGTAATTTCATCGCGGTGCATGAGCTTTTCGACACGGTCAAGGCGCGGCTGGATGAGCATGTGGACATGATGGCCGAGCGCGTGCAGGTGCTGGATGGCGTTGCTGTCGGCACGGTCGAGAAGGTCGCCAAGACCAGCACGCTGCAGGAATACCCCACGGATCTGACCAAGGCCGAGGATCACATCAAGGCGGTGTGCGAACGCATGCGCGATTATGGTGAAAAGGTCCGCGCCGCCATTGATGCGACGGATGAGGCGGGCGATGCCGATACGGCCGATCTGTTCACCGGCGCGTCACGCACGGCGGACAAGGACCTGTGGTTCTTGGAAAGCCATCTGGAATAACGCGCTTCCCGCAAAACTGCATGCCGGTTTTGCGCCGGGAAATGCGTAAAAACATCTGCAACACCGTTGCGATTCAACGAATTGCCGAAATGCTGCAGGTTTTTGCTTAGAACAGGAAACCGGGGCCAAGGCCCCGGTTTTTTGTCGGCCTGCGGCTTATTTCGGCATCGGCGCCGTGATCCCCTCGACATAGAAGTTCATCGAGGACAGCTCCTCGTCGGTGGCCGTTTGCCCCTCGGCCAGCCAGACCGAGCCGTCCTGCTTGTTCAGCGGCCCAGTAAAGGGGTGGTGCTCGCCAGAGGCGATCTTGTCGCGCAACGCCTCGGCCTCTGCCTTGACCTCAGCCGGCACCGCATCGGTGATTTCGCCGATCACGACCTCTCCGTCACCGATCCCAAGCCAGACGCCATGCGATTCCCATGTGCCGTCCAGCACCTCGCCGACGCGCCGGATGTAATAGGGTTCCCAGTTGTCGATGATCGAAGAGATACGCGGCGTCGGTTTGAAATTCGCCATGTCGGATGCCTGACCAAAGCCATAGGCGCCGGCTTCCTGCGCCTTGGCCAGCGGCGCGGTGGAATCGGTGTGCTGCATGAAGACATCGACGCCCTCGGCGATCAGGGCCGCGGCGGCATCGGCCTCTTTCGCGGGGTCGAACCAAGTATAGGCCCAGACCACCTTCATCTCGACATCCGGGTTCACCTTTTTGGCGTGAAGATAGGCCGAGTTGATGCCCTGCACGACCTCGGGGATCGGGAAAGCGCCGATATAGCCGATCTTGTTCGATTTGGTCATGCGGCCGGCGATGGTGCCCAGCACCGCGCGCCCTTCGTAAAACCGGGCATCATAGGTGGCGACGTTGTCGGCGCGTTTATAGCCGGTGGCGTGCTCGAACTTCACGTCGGGGAACTTCTTGGCGGTGTTCATCACCGCATCCATGAAGCCGAAGCTGGTGGCAAAGATCAGCTTGTTGCCAGCCAGTGCCAACTGGGTCAGGGCGCGTTCGGCATCCGCCCCTTCGGGCACGGATTCGATATAGGTGGTCTCGACGCGGTCGCCGTATTCCCGCTCTACCGCCTGACGGGCCAGATCGTGCTGATAGGTCCAGCCGCCATCGCCCACGGGGCCCACGTAGATGAAGCCCACCTTCAGTTTTTCCTCTTGCGCCAAGGCGGGCAGGGCCGAACAGGCCACGAGCGCCGCGGCGCTGCCAAGAAGGGTTCTGCGTTTCATGTCATGCTCCTTGCGGGTTGGGTCTTATTTCAGTGCATAGAAAGGCCGGCCGAGGCTGGCAGGCGCTGCGCCGCCCCCCGAGCGGCCAAATTTCTGGCGGGCCGAGATCAGCACCAGCACAAAGATGGTGGCCAGATAGGGCGCCATGGACAGCAGTTGCACCGGCACCGCAACGCCGGCCGCTTGCAGCCGCAACTGCAATACGGTGACGCCGCCAAAGAGCCAGGCGCCCGCCAGCACGCCCCATGGGTTCCATTGCGCGAAAACCACGATGGCCAATGCGATCCAGCCCGCGCCGGCGGTCATCCCCTCGGTCCATTGCAGCACCGTGGCGATTGAGATATAGGCCCCGCCCATTCCCGCCAGCGCGCCGCCGAAGCCGATGGCAAGGATGCGGACCCACCTGACCGGATAGCCCAGACCATGCGCGGCATCGTGGTTTTCACCCACGGCGCGCAGGATCAGCCCGGCACGGGTGCGGGCAAGAAACCACCAGACGATCGGGACCAAGGCGATCCCCAGCCAGATCATCCAGTTGAGGCGCAACGGGCCGGGCATCATGGCCGGTGCCTTTAACCCTTCATAAGGCTTGCCGAACATCGCGGTCAGGCCCAGCCCGAAAAGCGTCAGCGCCAGCCCCGTAGCCACCTGGTTCGAAAGCAGGAATTGCGTCAACACGGCAAAGCTCATCGACACGGCTGCCCCGGCCAGGGCGGCGGCGGCGAAACCCACGGCGGGGCTGCCGGTGGCATAGGCGGCGGCAAAGCCGGCCAGTGCCCCGGTGATCATCATGCCCTCGACGCCCAGGTTCAGCACGCCCGCGCGTTCGACCACCAATTCGCCAAGTGCCGCGAACAGGATTGGCGTGGCGGCGCCCAGCAGCAGGATGAATACGGACATCGGATCGATCATGTGCGCCTCCGGATGCGATAGCGGGTCAGCACGTCAAAGCCGAGCAGAAAGAACAGCAGCATCCCTTGAAATACCTGGACCGTCGCGGCCGGCAGGTTCAGCATCATCTGCGCCAGCTCGCCTCCGATATAGGTCAGCGCCAGCAACAGCCCCGCCAGCAGGATGCCCAGCGGATGCAGCCGCCCGAGGAAGGCGACGATGATCGCCGTGAAGCCATAACCGGAACCAAAGCTTTCGGTGATCTGGCCGGCCGGGCCTGCGACCTCGAACAGACCCGCAAGCCCCGCCAAAGCGCCCGAGACGCCAAGACAGAACGCCACCAGCCTTTCCGGGCGGACCCCGGCAAAGCGGGCGGCGCGGGGCGCTGCGCCAGCGGTGCGGATGTGAAAGCCCAGCACATGCCGCGACATGATGAACCAGATCGCCGCCAGCGCCAGAATTGCGGCGACGCCGCCCCAATGCAGGCCGGAATTGGCGAAAAGTTCCGGGTTCGACGCGGGCTCGTATTGTTGAAGATTGCGCGAACCGGGAAAATTGAAGCCCTCGGGGTTCTTCATCGGGCCAAAGGCCATCCATGCGGCGATGCGCTGCGCGACATAGACCAGCATCAGCGAGACGAGGATTTCCGAGGCCCCGAACCAGTTGCGCAGCAGCGCGGGGACCATGCCCCATGCCCAGCCGCCCGCCGCGCCGGCAAGGATCATCGCCGGGAATATCCAGAAGGCGTCCATGGGATAGGCGGCCAGCGCGACCGCCGCACCGCAGATCGCGCCGATGATGTACTGCCCTTCGGCACCGATGTTCCAGATGCCCGCCCGGAAGCCCAGCGCCAGACCCGAGGCGATCAGGATCAGCGGGCCGGCCTTGACTAGCAGTTGCGGCCGGGAATAGCTGGCGGCGGGTCCGAAAAGCGGGTCCCAGAAGATGGTGCGGATCGCGGCTACCGGGTCGAAGCCCATGACGGCGAAAAGCCCGCCGCCGACGATCATGGTGGCAAGGACGGCGAGGATCGGTGTGACCACCTGCCAGATCAGCGGTGCCGAGGCGCGGGGTTCAAGCCGGAACATGCGCCACCTCCATGCCATGCGCGCCGCCCAGCATCAGTCCGATCTCTTCCACCGTCAGCCCCTCGGTCGGGCGGGGGCTGGAAAGCCGCCCTTCGTTCAGGGCGCAGAACCGATCCGACAGTTCCAGCAGTTCGTCGAGGTCCTGACTGATGACGATCAGCCCCGCTCCCTGCGCGGCAAGGTCCAGCAACGCCTGCCGGATCGCCGCCGCAGCGCCGGCATCGACGCCCCAGGTCGGCTGGTTCACCACCAGCACATGCGGCCGGCCCAGCACCTCGCGGCCGATGACGAATTTTTGCAGGTTCCCGCCCGACAACGCGCCGGCAGTCGTATCCGGGCCGGGAGTGCGCACGTCGAAGGCCTTGATCACCTGCTGCGCGAAAGCGGTCGCCGCGCGGCGGTCGATCAGGCCGCTGCGGACCAGACCCTGACGTGCGCCGGCGGTCAGCAGCGTGTTTTCCGCCAGGCTGAATTCAGGCACGGCGGCGTGACCCAGCCGATCCTCGGGCGCGGCCAGAAGCCCGGCCTTGCGCCGTGCCTCGGGACCAAGCCCGGACAGGTCGAGGCCCTCCAGTGCGATGGTGCCGGGGGCTGTCATCGTCTCGCCCGAGAGTGCGGAAAGCAATTCCTCCTGCCCGTTTCCGGCGACGCCGCCGATGCCGAGGATCTCGCCCCTGCGCAGCGTCAGCGCGATGTTCTTCAGCGCCACGCTTTCGCCGCCCGGTGGGGTCGAAAGGTCGCGGATCTCCAACACCGGGACGCCCGGCTTACGGCCCGAACGATCCACCACCCGCATCTCGGCCCCTACCATCATCGCCGCCAGTTCACGGGCGGAATGGGCGTTGGGATGCACCGTGCCGACAACCTTGCCCTGACGCAGGATGGTGGCGCGGTCGCAATGGCTGCGGATTTCCTCAAGCTTGTGGCTGATATACAGAATCGACGTGCCACCCTTGGCCAGTTGGCGCAGGGTGGCGAACAGGATCTCGGCCTCTTGCGGGGTCAGTACCGAGGTTGGCTCATCCATGATGAGCAACCGGGGGTTTTGCAGCAGGCAGCGCAGGATCTCGACCCGCTGCCGCTCGCCTGCCGAAAGCGTGGCGATGCGGCGGGCTGGGTTCAGGGGCAGGCCATAACCTTGGGACAGTTCGGCGATTCGGCGCGACAGTTCGGCGCGCGGCGGCGGATTCTCCATTCCCAGCGCGACGTTTTCCGCAACCGTCATCGCATCGAAAAGCGAGAAATGCTGGAACACCATGGCCACACCGGCCGCCCGGGCCGCACGCGGGTCCTGTGGCTCGTGCGGGGCGCCCAGCAGGAACATCCGCCCTTCGTCCGGCCGCACCAGACCGTAGATCGTCTTGACGAGCGTTGACTTGCCCGCGCCGTTCTCGCCCAACAGGGCATGGATTTCGCCGGCCTCGACCGCGAAAGAGATGTCGTCGTTGGCGCGCACGCCGGGATAGGTCTTGCCCAGGCCCTCGGCCCGGAAAACATTGGTCACTGTCGCGCGCCTCGCTGCTTTTTGTTTCAAGATTAGCGGTTTTCCGCCGAGGAGCAATTGCACAGATGGGCAGGTCGTCCGTAGATTGGGCGCATGCTGGAAAAATCCCCCCGATTCATTCATCTGCGCACACATTCTGAACATTCGTTGCTGGAAGGCGCGGTGCCCGTCAAGAAACTTGCTGATCTTGCGGCACAAAACGGCATGCCTGCCGTGGCGCTGACAGACAGCAACGCGCTGTTCGCAGCGTTGGAGTTCTCGGTCAAGGCGCAGGACACAGGCGTTCAGCCGATTGTCGGCTGCCAGGTGACGTTGCAGGCCGACGCGACGGGTCCCGTGGTGCTGCTGGCCCAGAACGAGGCTGGCTGGCTGAACCTGATGGAGCTTTCGACCTGTCTTTATCTTCGCGACGATCATGCCTTGCCGCATGTGACGCCCGAGGAGTTGGAGGCCCATGCCGAAGGGTTGATCTGCCTGACCGGCGGCGCTGGCGGCCCGATCGGCCAATTGGTGCTGCAAGGTCGAACCACCGAGGCGCGCGATCTGACGCAAAGATTGGCGGCGGCTTTTCCGACCCGGCTTTACGTCGAACTACAGCGCCATCACGACGCCGAGGGTCAGCCCGTCCCGGATGAGGCGGGCTCGGAAGGCGGCATGATCGACATCGCCTATGCGCTGGAGCTGCCGCTGGTAGCGACCAATGACGTCTACTTCCCGAAACCGGACCTTTACGACGCGCATGACGCGCTGATCTGCATTTCCGAACGCGCCTATGTCGATCAGACCGCGCCGCGCCGCCGGCTGACGCCGCAGCATTACTTCAAATCCGCCGCCGAAATGGCGACGCTGTTCGCCGACCTGCCCGAGGCGGTCGAGAACACCGTCGAAATCGCTCGCCGCTGTGCCTTTGCCGTCAGCAAGCGCAAGCCGATCCTGCCACGCTTTGCCGATGACGAGATCGAGGAGTTGCGCCGGCAAGCCTGGGACGGCCTGCGGACGCGGTTGGCGGTGATCCCGCATTCGACCACGGTCGAGGCGTATGAAGAGCGGCTGCGCTTTGAACTGGGCATCATTGAGCAGATGGGTTTTCCCGGCTATTTCCTGATCGTGGCCGATTTCATCAAATGGGCCAAGGAACACGGCATCCCCGTCGGGCCGGGCCGGGGTTCGGGCGCCGGCTCTCTGGTTGCTTATGCACTGACGATTACCGACCTTGACCCAATGCGTTACAGCCTGCTCTTCGAGCGGTTTCTAAACCCGGAACGGGTCTCGATGCCGGACTTTGACATCGATTTCTGCATGGATCGCCGTGAAGAGGTGATCCAATACGTGCAAGAGAAATATGGCCGCGACAAGGTGGGCCAGATCATCACCTTCGGTGCGCTGCTGTCCAAGGCGGCGGTGCGCGACGTGGGCCGCGTGCTGCAACTACCCTTTGGTCAGGTGGACCGGCTGTCCAAGATGATCCCTGTCGAAGGGGTAAAGCCGGTCAGCGTCATCAAGGCGCTGACGGATGAGCCGCGCCTGCGCGAAGCCGCCAAGGAAGAGGTGGTCGGTCGCCTGCTGGATTATGCCGCAAAGATCGAAGGGTTGCTGCGCAACGCCTCGACCCACGCCGCGGGTGTGGTGATCGGCGACCGGCCGTTGGACCGGCTGGTTCCGCTTTACCGCGATCCGGCGTCGGACATGCCGGCAACGCAGTACAACATGAAATGGGTCGAGCAGGCGGGTCTGGTCAAGTTCGACTTCCTCGGCCTCAAGACTCTGACGGTCATCCAGAACGCGGTCGATCTGATCAACGCGGGCGGTCGCCCTTTGCATGTCACCGCCGACGGAAAGCAGCTTTATGAGCCGGCCAGCGGAGCGGAAAACCAGATCAACGCCATCCCGCTGGACGACAAGGCAAGCTACGAGCTGTTCGCCAGCGCCCGGACGGTAGCGGTGTTCCAGGTTGAAAGCTCGGGCATGATGGACGCGCTGCGACGCATGAAGCCCACCTGCATCGAGGATATCGTCGCGCTTGTCGCGCTCTATCGCCCGGGCCCGATGGAAAACATCCCCACCTATTGCGAGGTGAAGAACGGCCTGCGACCCCTTGAATCCATTCACCCTTCTATTGACGATATTCTGGCTGAAACCCAGGGCATCATCGTCTATCAGGAACAGGTGATGCAGATCGCTCAGGTCATGGGGGGCTATTCTCTGGGCGGCGCCGACCTACTGCGCCGCGCCATGGGCAAGAAGATCGCCGAAGAAATGGCCAAAGAACGACCAAAGTTCGTCGAGGGGTGCAAAGCACAGGGAATCGACGCGAAGAAGGCCGGGGAAGTATTTGACCTTCTAGAGAAATTCGCAAATTATGGCTTCAACAAGTCGCATGCGGCAGCCTATGCGGTGGTCAGCTACCAGACCGCCTGGCTGAAGGCGAACCATCCGGTCGAATTCATGGCTGCGGTGATGAACTGCGATATCCATCTGACCGACAAGCTTGCTGTTTACAAACGCGAAGCCGACCGGATGGGGATCGAGACGGTGCCGCCCTGCGTGAACCGGTCCGATGCGAGTTTCAGCGTGCGGGACGGCAAGGTTCTCTATGCACTGGGTGCGCTGAAGGGCGTCGGTATCGAGGCGATGAAGCTGATTGTCCAGGCACGTGGCGAACGCCCCTTTGTCGATATGCACGACTTTGCCCGTCGCGTTGATATGCGGCGCGTGGGCAAGCGCCCGCTTGAAATGCTGGCCCGCGCCGGCGCCTTCGACATGCTGGATTCAAACCGGGCGAGGGTATTGAAGGCGCTGGATGGGTTGGTGGCTTGGTCGGCGGCGGTGCAGGAAGCCGCGGCCTCCAGCCAGACCTCGCTTTTCGGAGGGGGGGAGGATTTGCCCCCGCCGCGCCCGGTCGCAGCGCCTGTCTGGATGCCCACGGAAAAGCTGGCTGAGGAACATGCCGCGGTGGGGTTCTATCTCTCTGGTCATCCGCTGGATGATTATCAGCCGGCGCTTCGCCGCAAAGGGGTGCAGACCTTGGCCGAGGTGACGCTGGCAGCTCAGGAAGGTGCGCTGGTGGCGCAGCTTGCGGGCACGGTGTCGCAACGGCAGGAGAAGAAATCGGCGCGCGGGACCCGTTTCGCCTTTGTCGGTCTTTCCGATCCGACCGGGCTTTACGAGGTCACGGTGTTCTCGGACACGCTGGACGCGCATCGCCAGCATCTGGAACCGGGCGAAAACGTGGTATTGCAGGTGCAGGTGGAACCGTCTGGCGATCAGGTCAAGCTGCTTGCGCGTTCGGTGATGCCGCTGGATCAGGCGGTGGCCGATGCCGGCGCGAACCGTCTGGCGGTCGAGATCGCGGGGCTGGATGCCGTGCCCGCCATCGCCGAGGCGCTGGCGCGTATCCAGTCCGAATTCAACGCGCCTGCCCGTGCCCGCGGACCCATCGCGTTGCGGCTCAAGGATGGTGCGGATCTGGTGGATATCGAGATTACCGAAGATGCGCCGCTGACTACACCGGCCCGCCAGGCCTTGCGCGTCATACCCGGCGTGCTGGAGGTGCTGGAGGAGTGATCCGCCACCCCCGCGGATGATTTCGCGGGCGTATCCTCATGAAAGGATGTGGTGCATGTCGCCAAGGAAAAAGCCCCGCACGATGGCGGGGCTTTCCTTGAGACGCGCTTAGTTGCGCTCTTTGTCCACCATCTTGCCCTTGGAGATCCAAGGCATCATGGCGCGCAGCTTTTCGCCGACTTTTTCGATCTGATGTTCGTCGTTCATGCGGCGGGTCGCCTTGAAGAAGGGCTGGCCGACGGTGTTTTCCTGCATGAAATCGCGCACGAACTTGCCGGTCTGGATGTCGCTCAGAACTTCCTTCATGCGGCGCTTGGTTTCCTCGTAAGGCAGGATGCGCGGGCCGCTGACATATTCGCCGTATTCGGCGGTGTTCGAGATCGAGTAGTTCATGTTGGCGATACCGCCTTCGTAGATCAGGTCCACGATCAGCTTCACCTCGTGCAGGCATTCGAAATAGGCCATTTCCGGCTCGTAGCCAGCCTCGACCAGGGTTTCAAAGCCCATGCGGATCAGTTCGACCAGACCACCACACAGCACGGCCTGCTCACCGAACAGGTCGGTTTCGCATTCCTGACGGAAATTGGTCTCGATGATGCCCGAGCGGCCGCCGCCGATGGCCGAGCAATAGCTGAGCGCCAGATCCATCGCCTTGCCGGTCGCGTCCTGATGGATCGCAACCAGACAGGGCACGCCGCCGCCCTTGGTGTATTCGCCGCGCACGGTATGACCGGGACCTTTCGGCGCCATCATGATGACATCGACGCCCGGTTTCGGCTCGATCAGACCAAAATGCACATTCAGCCCGTGGGCAAAGGCGATTGCGGCACCTTCGCGCAGGTTGTCATGGACGTATTTCTTATAGGTCTCGGCCTGCAGTTCGTCGGGCATGGTAAACATGATGAGGTCAGCCCAAGCGGCTGCTTCGGCGATGCCCATGACCTTCAGCCCTTCGGCTTCGGCTTTCTTGGCCGAGGCCGAGCCTTCGCGCAGAGCGACCACGACATTCTTCGCGCCGGAATCGCGCAGGTTCAGCGCGTGGGCATGGCCTTGGCTGCCATAGCCCAGCATGGCGATCTTTTTGTCCTTGATCAGGTTCACATCGCAGTCGCGATCATAATAGACACGCATCGGAGTCTCCCTCATTTTCGATGCAAGAGTATTAGCAGGAGCAGGATCTCAGTTCTGTGCAATTTTCGCGGAATCTCTGGCACTTTAGAAAAGATCATGTCATAATTGGCAATAAATCGAGATATTCATGCCTGATGCCACAGATCGCCGCATTCTGCGCCAGCTTTTGGCTGATCCCGAGATTACTAACGCGCAACTGGCGGAGCGGGCTGGGGTGACGCCTGCAAGCCTCTGGCGCAGGCTGGAGCGTTTGCAGCAAACCGGTATTATCCGCGCCATCGAGGCAAAGATCGACTGGCGAAAGCTGGGCTATGAGGTGCAGGTCAGTCTGCGGTTCACATTGGACAAGACCCACCCGCGCGCCTTCGATGAGTTCATCGCTGCAGCCAGAGACGTGCCAGAGGTGACCGAGATCCAGACCTTTTTAGGTTCGGTGGACTTGCGGCTGTCGGTGATTGCCCGCGACATGGCGCATTGGCAACAGGTCTATCGCGATAGCATCCTGACTTTGCCGCATGTTTCCGACAGCGATGCGCTGATGTTGATCTCGACCATCAAAGATTTGCAGGAGTTGCCGTTGTGACTACGCTGACACCGGATGCTACAGATCTTGCTATTCTGCGGTGCCTGGCAGGGGATGCGACCCTGGGTGCGGCTGAAATCGGTCGAAGGCTTGGCCTGACCCAGCCCGCCACCTGGCGCCGCATCCGCCGTCTGACCGAAACCGGCGTCATCGCTGGCCGCCGCGTGGTGGTGGACGAAGCAGCACTGGGTTTTGGCGTTACGGTGTTTCTGGGCATCCGGCTGGCGGCAAAAGGCCGGGTAAGTCTGGAGGATTTCGAGCGCGCGGTGACTGCAATTCCCGAAGTGCAGACGGTGCAACATGTGCTGGGCCAATTCGACTATCGGCTACGTATCCATGCCCGCGACATTGCTGATTTTGAGCGCATCCTGCGACGTCGCATTATGACCCTGCCCGGTGTCGGACAGGTCGAAGCAAACGTCATGCTATCGGAGGAGCGGCGGCCGGGGCCGCTTTAGCGTGTCGGACTAATGAATAGTGGCGTGATGCCGGTGAACCTTGAGACGGTGCACCGGCATGCGGCGTTCCGCCGGGCAAATGATTGCCGTTTACACGCCAGGTGATGGGGGATGACGTCGCATGGCATGACGCCGAAGACATTGCTGACGGACTACGGCGATGGGTGTCGGGAACCGCTTCAGGGACCGATGATGCGGCAGGTCTGCTGCCGTGCCGAAATCCGGCCGCAGGCAAGTTCAGCGGTTTCCTGGTTCATGCCGACGAAGTTCGCCTCGAAACCGCGCTTGGTATTGGCAACGCGGCTCAGGGCACTGCCAAGCGCGCCGCTTTCCTGAAGGGCGGTTTTCAGCAGGATCTGCTCGGCCTCGCGCTGGGACCGAAACAATCCCAGCGAAACCCCCCAGCTTTTCCCGCCCGAACCCGATCCCCGCGCGACGATCTCGACATTCTCGGGAGCGGCTTCGTCTTCCGGCTCAAGCGAGGCGAGGATGATGGTCTCAGACCGTTGCGCCGGAGCAGGGGCGTTGAGCAAGGCCATGCTTTCCTGCTGCGGTTCGGTTGACTGGATGAAAAGCGAGGGCGAGCCGGCGGGGGCGGGCAGGCTGGCTGCCCGGTCGCCACGTGGTGCAGGCGCCGGGCGGGCGGCATTCAACGGCGGAGAGATTGTCTCTGCTGCGTCACCCTCTTCCGGACGTGCCTCGGGGCGGGCCGCATGCGCCAGCAACTCTGGGTCCACCGCTGCCTTGGCAAGCTGTCCAGTGCCCGGTTTGCGCGCCGGGCGGGCACTGGCGCTAAGCGTATCTCCTTTTCTGACGGGGACCGGCACCGCGGCGGCCTGTGCCCGCGAGACTGCGGCCGAAATCGCGGCAGGTGTCACCACTGCGACGGTGGAGGCGCGCGCCACGGGTCGGTCCGAAGCGGAAAGCTGAATATTGGATGTTGTCTGGGCAGGCTCTGCGCGCGCAACCTGCACGGTGCGGCGCACCACTTTCTTTTCGGCCACCAGTTGCGGTGGCGCTGGTTTTACCTCTCGCACACGGGTGGGGGCCTTCCCGAAGCCGGTATCCAGCAGTTGGGCCATCACCTGATTGCGATGCGCTGTCGATGTGCCGCCCAGAACGGTGGCGATGATCCGCTTGGAACCGCGCTTGGCCGAGGCGGTCAGGTTGAAGCCTGCCGCGCGGGTATAGCCGGTCTTGATACCATCCGCGCCTTCATAGCTGTCGAGAAAACGCTTGTTGGTGCTGGAAACCGTGGCAACTCCGGCATCAGCCGAACGGCGCGAGAAGATCGAATAATACTGGGGGAAGTCATAAAACAGGCGGCGGCCAAGAGTGCTCATGTCGCGGGCCGTGGAATAATGCCCTTCGGCCGTGAGCCCGTTTGCGTTGCGGAAGTTGGTGTTGCGCATCCCCAGCGCCTTGGCCATCTGGGTCATCTGCTGGGCGAATTTTGGCTCGGATCCGGCCAGCCCCTCGCCGATCACCGTTGCCGCGTCATTGGCGGATTTCACCGCTGCCGCGCGGATCAGATAACGCAGCTCGATCCGCTGGCCCGGCTTTAGCCCCAGCCGCGATGGTGGTTGCGAGGCCGCGTGACTGGACACCAGGAACTTGCTGTCCAGACGGACCTGCCCGCGTTCGATTGCGGTAAAGGCCATGTAAAGCGTCATCATCTTGGTCAGCGAGGCCGGATGAAGCCGCGTGTCCGCGTTCTGCGCATAGATTTCCTGCCCGGATCGTGCGTCCATGACGAAGGCCGCAAACGGGGCTGCGGCGACCGCCAGGGGCAGCGCCCAAGCGAATAGAATCATCAGTCCCAAACGGACGTTTTTGGCGAATCTGCTCACTGTCCCGGTCTCTTCTGCCTCTGAGGGTCCATTCGTTATGCAGACCCTTCGTTAATAAAATGACAATAACATGCATTCCGGCGTTCGGGAACCGCAAGTTTGCAGGCCTGCGGCGCAATCTGCCGCAGGTTGTCCACGCTTTCGGGCATCAACGAGGGGGCAGGGCTTATCAAGCGCGGGGAAAGGCTCTATATTCGGTCTCAGAACCGTCCATATCCTGTTACAAGCGTTGTGACCAATCCGCAGATGACCAACCGACCCGGGGACCGCGAAGAGGTCGAACTGGGGGTCAAGACCAGACCCCGCACGCAGCGGCCTCCGATGTATAAGGTGTTGCTGCTGAACGACGATTTCACTCCAATGGAATTCGTCGTGCATGTGCTTGAGCGTTTGTTCAATATGAACCACGCTCAGGCGATCGAGATCATGCTGACGGTCCACCGCAGGGGACTGGCCGTCGTCGGCGTGTTTTCGCACGAAATTGCCGAAACCAAGGTGGCGCAGGTCATGGAACTGGCGCGCCGCCAGCAGCATCCGCTGCAATGCACCATGGAAAAAGAGTAGAAATTGGCTGGATCACGGCTGGAACTTATTTTTGGCGGCACGCCGCCAGAAGGGCGTATGTTGCTGATCGGCGCAGGCGCTGCGACCGATCTTGGCCCGTTCGATCCTGCACAAGTGCAGATCGTTCAGGGCTATTTTCCCGATTATCAGGCATTGAAGGCGCGGGGTTATGACACCGTGACCCAGGCCGAGGGCAAGTTTGACGGCGCCGTGGTGTTCTTGCCCCGGGCCCGGGCAGAGGCGCGGGCGCGCATCGCCCAGGCTGCTGCATCACTGACGCCCGGAGCTTCGCTTTGGATCGATGGGCAAAAGACCGACGGCGTGGATGCGGTGATAAAGGAGATGCGCGGTCTGGCTGCCGTCGATCAGATCCAGTCCCGCGCCCATGGCAAGATTTTCCGCGTCACGCCTCCACCTGCCGATTGGCTGCCCGAGGGCTGGGCGGCGCGCGACCATGAGGTCGCCCCGGGCATGGTGACGCGGCCGGGCGTATTCTCGGCCGATGGGCCGGACCCAGCTTCGCAGGCGTTGGCGGCAGCGCTGCCGGACAAGCTGCCCACCCGGATCGTCGATCTGGGCGCGGGTTGGGGGTGGCTTTCTGCCGAAATCCTCAAGCGTCCCGGCGTCGAGGTGTTGCATCTGGTCGAAGCCGATGCGACGGCGCTGGAGTGTGCGCGGCGCAACGTCCGCGACCTGCGCGCGCATTTTCACTGGGCGGATGCGCGGGATTTCCACCTGCCCGAGCCGGTGAACGGTATCGTCATGAACCCGCCCTTTCACGAAGGACGCGCGGCCGATCCGCGGCTGGGGGCTGGTTTCATCCGCGCAGCGGCAGGGCTTCTGACCGGGGCGGGGCGGCTGTGGATGGTTGCCAACCGCCACCTTCCCTATGAGCAGGCCTTGCGGGAATGCTTTGCCGAAGTCTCGGAACTGGGTGGCGATTCACGCTTCAAGATCCTGACAGCTTCGGGTGCGCGGCGGCCTGCTGCCGGCCGCCCTCAGCCGAAAGGCAGAAGAAGATGAGCCTGTCCATCCAGGGCAAGACCGCCATCGTCACCGGCGCCGCACGGGGTATCGGTCTGGCCATCGCCCGCCATTTCGAAGAGGCGGGTGCCAATGTCATGTTCGCCGACAGCGACGAAGCGGCGCTGATGACCGAATTGGGCGAGCAGGCTGTGGGAGAGGGGGCCGTGCGGGCCTTTTCTGGTGACCTGAGCCAGAAACTGACGCTGGCGAATCTGGTTTCTGCCACCATCGACGCCTTCGACCGGGTCGATATTCTGGTCAATGCGCATCGCATGGTGCAGGGTTGCGACCCGCTGACGGTGAATGACGAATTGCTGGGCGATATGCTGCGCCAGAACATGAGTTCAGGGCTGCGGCTTTCGCAGATGGTTGCCAAGCGCATGATTGCCCAAGCTGAAGAGGCGGACGAAAATGCCTTGCAGCACGGTGCGATCGTCAACGTCGCTTCGCTGGCCGCCGACTGGCCGCAGCCGCAGATGCTGGCCTATTCCATCGCCAGCGCGGCGCAGGCGCAGGCCACGCGCTCGTTGGCCTCGGCGCTGGCTCCCAAGCGGATTCGCGTGAACGGCGTGGCCTTTGCCAGCATTATGTCGAACAACCTGCAGCTGAAGCTGCGCGAGGATCCGGGCCTGCGCGACCGCATGGTGGCGGCCACGCCCTTGGGCCGGATCGCCGGCGCGGATGAACTGGCGGCAACGGTTCAGTTTTTGGCCAGCGAGGCGTCAAGCTTTGTCACGGGGCAGATCCTGCGGGTCGATGGGGGCCGCAGCCTGGGCGACCCGCGGGCGCCGGGTGTTTACTGAAAGCCAGCCTTAATCCTCGGGATGCGCCGCCTTGCAGGCTTCGACCGCAGATCGGGCGGCCGGGGCCAGCGCCTGTTTGCGGGCCAAAAGGTTGTCGCGCTTGCGCGTTTCGGCCGCGGGGTCGATCGGCACGCGGAACCTTTCGGTATCGGCAACATCACGCAGGCAAGGGCGATAACCCAGCCGGCGATTGCCGTCCTTGTCCACCCAGGCAAAGCGGCAATCTTCCCATTGCGTGCGCATCACCATGCGCTCTTCCCAGGCATAACCCCGCGCCAGATTGGCCTCGACCTCGGTCAGCAGGTTCGAGACGGTGCGATATTCGCGGGTATTGCGACTGATACATTGTTCTTGCGGGGTGCCGCAGGCGGCGACAACCAGAACAGGCATCAGGGCAAGCAGGATGTTGCGGGTCATGACCGGTATCTCTAGTTGTTCCAGCTGAAAGCATAAGCCCGTCCCAAGGGCGGGGCAATTCACGAATGCAAAGGCAAACCCATGGAAATGCAGGATGAGCGACAAGAAGCCGCAGTCTGGTTTCGGGAATTGCGTGATCGGATCGTGACCGCCTTCGAGGCGCTTGAGGATCGCGGCCCGGGCGGCGCTGCACCCGGCCGGTTTGATATCCGCGAAACGAAGCGGGGCGAGGATGGCGGCGGCGGTTTGATGTCGGTCATGCGCGGCGGGCGGGTTTTTGAGAAAGTCGGCGTGAACTGGTCGGCGGTGCACGGCGAACTATCCGCCGCCGCCCGGCAATCCATGGCGGCGCGCGGCGTGCCCGGGATCGAGGCCGACCCGCGTTTCTGGGCCAGCGGCATCAGCCTGGTCGCGCATATGCAGAATCCGCATGCGCCTGCCGTGCATATGAACACGCGCATGTTCTGGACCCCCGGCGCGTGGTGGTTCGGGGGTGGCGCGGACCTGAACCCTTGCCTGGAATATGCCGAGGACACCGCGCATTTTCATGAAACGCTCCGCACGGCCTGCGGGCTGCATGGCGCGGATTACTATGACCGTTTCAAGGCTTGGGCGGATGAGTATTTCTTTGTCCCGCATCGGGGCCGGGCGCGTGGCGTGGGCGGCATCTTTTTTGACGACCTGAACAGCGGCGATTGGCGCGCCGATTTCGCCTTTACCAAGGCGGTGGGTGAAGCTTTCCTGCCCGCCTTCTTGCCGCTTACCGAAAAACACATGGGTCAACCGTGGGGAGAGGTCGAAAAGGATGCCCAGCTTATCCATCGCGGTCTCTATGCCGAATACAATCTGGTCTATGACCGTGGGACCAAATTCGGTCTAGCCACCGGCCATGATCCCGAGGCCGTGCTGATGAGTCTTCCGCCGCTGGCGAAATGGGTCTGATGGCGGATTGGCCGGATCTTTATCTGATGCGGCACGGTCAGACAGTCTGGAACGCCGAAGGGCGGATGCAGGGCCGGCTGGATTCGCCGCTGACCCCGCTTGGCGTAGCACAGGCCCGACGGCAGGCTTGGTTGGTGCGCGACCTGACAGGCATGTCGTACTATGCCAGCACTGCAGGCCGGGCCCGGCAAACCGCGCAGATCGTCTTTGCCGGACAGGGCGTCACCTTTGATGACCGCCTGCACGAGATCGATATCGGCAGTTTCAGTGGTCAACTTTGGGAAGAACTGCGTGCGGCCCATCCCGCGATATTCCGCGATACCGGTTTGTACTGGTATGACCGCGCACCGGGTGGCGAGCATTTTTCCGGGCTTGAGGTCAGAGTGCGTTCGTTTCTGGACGATCTGGCCGGTCCGGCGTTGATCGTTACCCATGGCATAACCCTGCGCATGCTGCGGCTGGTGGCGATGGGGCTGCCGCTGGAACGTCTGGCCGAGATGCCGGTGACCCAAGGCGGGCTGCATCTGGTCAGCCGCGGGCGGCATCGGATGTTCTTCTAGGCGATCAGGATTTGCGCGGCAGAGGGCGTGCGGGGTTGCCCACGACCGTCGCACCCGGAGCCACGTCGCGCGTCACCACCGAACCGGCGCCGATGATGGCCCCGTCGCCCACGGTCACGCCGGGCAGGATGACGGCACCGCCGCCGACCCAGACATCGTCGCCAATGGTAATGGGTTTGCCCCATTCGACACCTTTGGCGCGGGTTTTGCGGTCGCGCGGCCGATCCTCGGTCAGCAATTGCACGGCGGTGCCGAACTGGCAGCGCGCGCCAATGCGGATTTCACAGATATCCATGAAGAAACAGCCGTAATTCACGAAGCACCCCGGACCGAAATGGATGTGCTTGCCGTAATCGACATGAAAGGGGGTGCGGACCACGGCGCCGTTCCATGTGCCCAGCAACTGGGTCAGGGCGCGGGCGCGGGTCTTGTCGCCGATGATCGTGGCGTTGTAGTCGCGCATCAACCCCTGTGCGGCCTTGCGCATCGCCACCAACTCGCCATCGCCGGGGTTATAGGGCCGGCCGGCCAGCATGTCCTCGCGCGCCGTCAAATGAAGCCAAGCTCCAAGCGGGCCTCTTCGGACATCATATCCATGCCCCATTGCGGCTGGAAGGTCATCTCGACATCGACCTGCTTGATCCCGGGCAGCGGCTCGACCGCATCGGCGACCCAGCCGGGCATCTCGCCTGCGACCGGGCATCCCGGCGCGGTCAGGGTCATGATGATGCGCACGGAGTTTTCATCGCTGATATCAATGGTATAGATCAGGCCCAGATCAAAGATGTTGACCGGAATTTCGGGGTCGTAGACCGTTTTGCAGGCTTCGACCACGCTTTCGTAAAGGGGATGATCGGTTGTCGAGGGGGCGATCAGCGGATCGCCTTCCGTGAGGTTTTCGGTGCTCATACGGCGTGTCCTGTAAAATCTTGGCAAAGATATAGGACTTATGCCATCCGGGGTCCAGAGCCGCTTAGAAGCGGAAGTTCAGCCGCCGCGCCACCCCGATGCTGATCGAGGGCTGGCTACGCGTCTCGACCAAGGGCGAATCTCCCGAATCTCCAAGCAGCCGGCCATAGGTCAGCCGCCCCATCAATGCCGTATCGGGCATGAATTCATAGCGCGCCTCGACGCTGATACGGGCGATATAGGCGCCGCCGTCCGGGTCATGGACAGGTTTGCCGCTGGCAGTGGATTCGCCAGATGTGACCCCAAAGTAGGTGCCGGTGAAATCCTGATTGCCCAGACCCAGTTCGGCCCCGGTCCAGAGCGTCAACTTGTCGGTCGCCTCGAAGCGGTATTTCGCGCCCAGTTCGCCGACCACGCCGTGATGCCCGCCAAAACCCTTGCGAATGGCGCCATAGCTGGTCAATTCGCCCATGCGCCAGGACAGTTTCATGCCGATCTCGCCAGCACGGTCGATGTCATCCATGCCGCGTAGATCGTCATAGTCACTGGCATCTCGCTTGCCGACATAGTCCAGCGAGGGCAGGATCGAGAGCCCGTCGGGCTTGCCACGATCGGCATTGGCACTGCGCAGGATGAACCAGGGCGAGGCATCCAGATTGTCCGAGCCCATGAATTCCGGGCTGTATTTCACGCCCAGCCCGGCATCGAACGACAGCCCGCGGCCCAGCTCCAGCGACTGCGCCATTGCGGGCGAGCTCAGGGCGGTGGCGGCGAGAAGCGCAAGCGCGGCAATCCGGGTCATGGCGAATCCTTATCGATTTGGTCGGGACCCTGCGTCAGAACGCTTGCGCAGGGCAAGCGGAGTCTGCCGGATTATTAAACAATAATCCGCGGCTGTTGCGCTCACGACCGCTCGGCCTTTTCCAGCCGGTCCAGCGCCTCCATCCACAGCGTTTCGGCCCGCAGCATGGCCTCGCTGGCCTCGGCGTGCTTGCGCCCCAATTGCTCGGCTTTCAGCGCATCGTCATAGGTCGAGGGATCGGCCATGATCGTATCAAGCTTGCCCAGCATGGCGGTCAGCTTTTCGACCCGTTCCTCGGCCCGCCGGGCCTCGGCGCGCAACTCCAGAACCTTTTCGCGGGGGGCGCGTTTCGGGGCCGGCTTTGGCTCGGTTTTCGGCTCGGGCTTGTCCTCGCCGGTCAGAAGCATCCGGCGATAGTCGTCCAGATCACCCTGCCATGGGCTGACCCCACCCTGATCGACCAGCCACAACCGGTCGGCCACCAGGTTCAGCAGATGCATGTCATGGCTGACCAGAACCACGGCCCCGGTATAGTCGTTCAGCGCCAGGGTCAGCGCCTCGCGGGATTCGATGTCCAGATGGTTTGTCGGTTCGTCCAGAATCAGCAGATGCGGCGCGTCTATGGTGGCAAGCAGCAGCGAGAGCCGCGCCTTCTGCCCGCCGGAAAGCTGGCCGACCCTGGTTTCGGCCTGCCCCTCCATCAATCCGAAACCGGCCAGCCTGGCGCGCAGCCTGGCGGGCGGCTCGTCCGGGCGCAGCCTGCGGACGTGATCCAGCGGCGTGTCGCCCAGTTCCAACTCATCGACCTGATGCTGGGCGAAATAGCCGATGCGCAGCTTGCCCGAGCGGTTGGTGCGCCCCTCCATCGGCTCCAGCCGCTCGGCAAGCAGTTTGGAAAGTGTCGACTTGCCCTGTCCGTTGCGGCCCAACAGCGCGATGCGGTCGTCCTGATCGATGCGCAGGTTCAGCCGGTGCAGGACCGCGCGCCCGTCGTAGCCGACCGAGACCCCGTCCAGCGAAACGATGGGCGGCGACAACTGGTCCGGCTGAGGAAAGCTGAACCGATGGAACTTTGCCTCTTCGGGGGCGGTGATCGGTTCCATGCGTTCCAGCATCTTGACACGGGCCTGCGCCTGCCGGGCCTTGGTCGCCTTGGCCCGGAACCGATCGACAAAACTTTGCAGATGTGCCCGACGGGTTTCCTGCTTCTTGGCCTCGGCGGCCTGCAAGGCGCGCTTCTCGGCACGGGTCCGGGCAAAGATGTCATAGCCGCCGGAATACAGCACCAGCCTGCGATCCTCCAGATGCAGGATATGGCCGACGGCGCGGTTCAGCAGATCGCGGTCATGGCTGATGACGATGACGGTATGGGGATATTTCGCCAGATAGCTTTCCAGCCATAGCGCGCCCTCAAGATCCAGATAGTTCGTCGGCTCGTCCAGCAGCAGCAGGTCGGGCTGGGAAAACAATACACCCGCCAAAGCAACGCGCATGCGCCAGCCGCCGGAATAATCGCTGGTCGGCCGTGCCTGATCCTCGGTCGAAAAGCCAAGCCCCTTCAGAATGGTGGCGGCCCGTGCCTCGGCCGACCAGGCGTCGATATCGGCCAGACGGGTCTGGATATCGGCGATGCGTGCCGGATCGGCGGCGCTTTCGGCCTCGGCCATCAGGCAGGCGCGCTCGGTATCGGCGGCAAGCACCGTGTCCAGCACCGAGGTCGCCGTGCCCGGCGCCTCTTGCGCCACCCCGCCGATGCGGGTGCGCGAGGGCACGCTGATGGCGCCTCCGTCCAGCGAAAGCTCGCCCCGGATCAGCCTGAACAGCGTCGTCTTGCCGGCACCGTTCGGGCCGACCAGCCCGACCTTGTGTCCGGCGGGAATGGTGGCCGAGGCATGTTCGAACAGCGGCCGACCGGCGATGGAATAGGATATGTCATCAATGCGCAGCATGCCGCCCCGCATGGCGCAAGCCGGGGCGGGCGTCAATGCCGCCGCCGCTTTTCAAGCGCCCGCGCCCGTGCTAACCGGGCGCGGATTTCCTGGCCATTGCGGCCGGAACATGAAAAAGGACGACCACATGGCCATCGAACGCACCCTTTCGATCATCAAACCCGACGCCACCAAGCGCAACCTGACCGGCAAGATCAATGCCAAGTTCGAGGATGCCGGCCTGCGCATCGTCGCGCAAAAGCGCATCTGGCTGTCGCCCGCCCAGGCTGGCCAGTTCTACATCGTCCACAAAGATCGCCCCTTCTACGGCGAACTGGTCGATTTCATGGCCTCGGGCCCGGTCGTCGTGCAGGTGCTCGAAGGCGAAAACGCCATTGCCAAGAACCGCGAAGTCATGGGCGCCACCAACCCCGCCCAGGCCGATGAGGGCACCATCCGCAAGGAATTCGCGCTTTCCGTGGGTGAGAACTCGGTCCATGGCTCGGACGCGCCGGAAACCGCCAAGGAAGAAATCGCCTTCTACTTCTCGGGCCTTGAACTGGTCGGCTGAGTTCGATTTCTTCGTTGCCAAAATACCCAAAGAAAAAGGACCGCCTGTCAAGGCGGCCCTTTTGCCTTACTGACGATTGGCGGTGAGATCGAAACCGATTACGACGGAAAAGCCCACCGTGCTTTCATCGGTATAATTCGCTCCGATCGCAAAGTCGCGACGGTCCACCCCCATCCGGCCGGTGGCGCGCGCCAGATTGCCTTCAAGGGTCAACTCAAAGGGCAGGTCCGCTTCGACGGTCTGCCCGGCGATGGTCAGAAGACCATGGGCGACATGGGGTTCGCCTTGCGCCGCGGGGGGCAGGATATCGGCCTCGAAACGCGCGGTCGGATGGGTGGCGGCGTTCAGGAAATCCGGCCCCTTGGCCGCGTCGCCAACCGCGCCCAGCGTAAGCGAGGCGATATCGACGATCACCGTCACCCGGCCCGAGCGGTTTTCAGGATCATAGGCGATGTCCGCCTGCCATTGGTCGAACTGCCCCGTGACCGCATTGCCGGCCTGCGTGACCTCGATATTCAGCACCCCTTGTTCCACTATCCAACCCGAGGTGCCGGGATCTTGAGGCAATACGGCGATTGTGGGCGCGTTTTCCTGCACCGGTGACCCGCCTGGCAGGAACGCCGCTCCCACCCAGATTGTGCAGGCTGCGACCGCGGCCAACACATGCGACATGATGCCGGTCATAGCCGAAGGTGGTTCGGGCGCGCGGTCGGGATTGCCGGCCATGCGGCTCATCGCGCCATCGCGGTCGATGATCGCATGTTTCAGCGCTCCGGCGACATGCAGGACGACCAGCCCGGCCAACAGCCACCAGCCGGCCTCGTGAAAATCCGCGAAACGCCCGGACAAAGCGGCATCCTCGGGGATAAAAGGCAGGCGCTGGCCAAACGGCCAGAGGATGCGGGCAAAACCGCCGGGCGCCGCCGAATGCAGCAGCCAGCCGCTTAATGGCATCACGATCATGCCGATCCACAGCGCCCCATGCATGACCTCGGCGGCAAGATTCTCCAGCCGGCGCTGGGGATGCAGGGGGCGCGGTTTTGTCTGGGTCAGCGTCCAAAGCAGCCGCAACGCGACAAGAATCAGCGCCACCATGCCCAAGGTCTTATGCACCGAATAAGCGGCGAAAATCGCCTCCATCTGGGATTGCCCACCTTGCGGCAGGCCGCCTGCGTAAAGCCCGATGGCGATGGCGGCAAGGATCAGGACGGCGACGGTCCAGTGGAAAAAGCGCGCGACCCAACCATAGGCGCGGGGGGTATTCACCGCCTTCATAGGTTTTCTCGCGTCGCTACGCACCCATCGCACCGGCGCAGAGGAATATGACTGGCGATCTGAACCGAAGCCGGCGCGGCAATGCCACGTTCACCACCTTCAACGGGTGTTTGCCACAAAAGCCCGCTCTTGCCGGCGCTTATCTTTGGGGAATGAAAGTAAAATTTGGTCATGCGGGCAAATAGCCACGCGGTCCGAAAGGTGGCAAGCCGCCGCGAAGGGGCGGCGGCTCACGTTTGCGTCGGTATCAGGCCGGCTGCGCGGTTTTCGGCGCACGCGAGGGCCGTCGTGCCGGGCGCTTGCGCGCGGGCTGGGCAGCGCCGCGACCGGCTGGGCCGCCGCGCTCGCGGATCTTGGCCACCTCGAAGGGCTCCTCGCCGCCGACAACCGGGATCTTGGCCTTCATCGCCTTTTCGATTGCGCGCAACTCGCCGATTTCTGTGGGCGAACAGAAGGCGATGGCCCGGCCATCACGTCCGGCGCGCGCGGTGCGACCGATACGGTGGACATAGTTTTCCGCAACGTTCGGCAAATCGTAGTTATAGATATGCGCGACCTGCGGGATGTCGAGGCCCCGCGCCGCCACGTCCGTGGCAACTAGCACCTTGGTATCCCCGGCGCGGAAGCTGCTCAGTGCCCGCTCGCGCTGGCCCTGGCTTTTGTTGCCGTGGATCGCGGCGACCTTGAAGCCCCATTTCTCCAACAGCTTCGACAGCTTTTCCGAGCCGTGCTTGGTGCGGCCGAAGACGATGGCAAGCTCGTCCGTATGTTTGGACAGATACTCGGCCAGCAGCGTTGCCTTGTCACCCTGATTAACGAAATGCACGCCTTGATCGATCTTTTCCGCGGCCTGACCGGGCGGGTTTACCGCCACGCGCAGCGGGTCGTTCAGATAGCTGTCCGCCAGCTCCGCCATCAGCTTCGGCATGGTGGCCGAGAACAGCAGCGTCTGCCGTTCGCGCGGCAGCATCTTGGCGATACGGCGCAGGGTATGGATGAAACCGATGTCCAGCATCTGGTCAGCCTCGTCCAGCACCAGATATTTCGTTTGCGACAGGTCGATCGCGCCGCGTTCGATCAGGTCCATCAGCCGGCCCGGAGTGGCGATCAGCACATCCACGCCGCGTTCCATCCGCATGACCTGCACGTTGATCGAGGCGCCGCCCACGACGCGGAATTGCCGGATCGGCGTGCCGACGGCGTAATTGTCGATGTTCTCGGCGATCTGGGTCGCAAGCTCACGCGTCGGCGCCAGAATCAACGCGCGGCAGGTTTTGGGCTCGGGCTTGCGGCCGATGTTCAGCAGCCGGGTCAGCATGGGCAGGCCGAAGGCCGCCGTCTTGCCGGTGCCGGTCTGGGCAAGGCCCAGAAGATCGCGACCGGCAACGATGGCCGGGATGGATTTTTCCTGGATGGGCGAGGGGGTCTCGATGCCCAACCCCTCCAGGTTGATCGCCACGCGCGGGTCGATCCCCATGCGGGTAAAAGGGGTGTCGATATCCGGGATCGCACGGCGGATGAATTTTTCTTCCGGCTCGGCGCGCATCCGGCGGTGACTGGTGTTGGGCTTGGGCTTGTCGCTGTGAAAGCGCGGCTTGCCGCCTTGTTGGGTGCGGAAATTTCCCGAACGGCTCGGGCGGGTGGTCTCGTTCGTCATGTCGTCTTTCGGCCAGGTCGCCCGCGTATCGGCGTGCATGGCAGGGGCCGCGCAGATCGCGCGGCAGTTGCGAGGGGCGGGCGTGATACGGTAATGCCCGCAGCCTCCCCGCGTGAATGGGAAACTGGAAAATCGTTGTCGACCTGACGCGAAACGCGCCGGCTACTCACGCGGCAGCGGGCGGCAACTTGTCGCAAATGAGGGCTGGGCCGACGAAAGTCAAGCGCGATCGGCGGAATCCATCCAGATCGTTACCGGCCCGTCGTTGACCAGAGACACTTTCATATCGGCCCCGAATGCCCCTGTCTCGACCGGAAGGCCCAATTCGCGCAGCGATTCAGCAAAGCGCAGATACAGGGCCTCGCCGCGTTCGGGCGCCTCGGCGGTCGAAAAGCCGGGCCGGTTTCCGGTGCGGGTATCGGCGGCGAGCGTGAACTGGCTGACCACCAGCACTGCGCCACCGATATCCTGGACCGAGCGGTTCATTTTATCCGCTTCGTCGCGAAAAATGCGCAGTTTCGCGATCCGGGCGGCCAGTTTTTCGGCCGCATCGTCGGGATCGCCGCGCATGGCGCAGACCAGCACCAACAGCCCCGGTCCGATGCTGCCGATGCTGCGGCCTTCGACCGTGACCTCGGCCGTCGAGACCCGTTGGATCAGCGCCCGCATGTCACTTGCCCAGCATGATGCCCAGGACCACCAGCATCAGCCCCAGCATCGAGGCGGCCAACGCCGCCATGTTCACCGCCACGACCTTGCGCATCGCCTCGCGCATCTGGGCGTCGTCGGTGATCCGCGCCTTGGCCCGCGCCGCGGTCACGATGCACCATACCAGCCCCACAAGCCCCAGCGCCGTCAACGCCGCGCCGCCCCAGATCAGCCCATCCCAGATCGTCATGCCCCGTCTCCGTTTGCCCGCGACGGCCTAGCGGCGATTGCACCCGGCCGCAAGACCGCCTAGACCCGCCGCCGATGCACAGGCATGGCCGGCGGGCGAGGTTCACGCGCCGTTTCGGGCGCGGTCTCAGGGCCGCGCAACCTGCTGTCTGGGCGATCGAACAGGGGCTTGGCCAAGAACAGTCGTTCCGAGGCGTGAGTATTGGAAAACACTTTTGCCTTCTTGGGGGAAAGATCATGAGCACTGATGAAAATACCGGTTCTGACTATAGCGTCGCCGCAGGCGAGCTTCGGCAGTTCGTGGAGCGTATCGAACGCCTGGAACAGGAAAAGAAAGACATCTCGGAGCAGATCAAAGAGGTCTATGCCGAAAGCAAGGGGCGCGGCTACGATCAGAAGGCCCTGAGGGCGATCGTCAGCCTTAGGAAAAAGGATCGTGACGAGGTGGCCGAGCACGAGGCCATTCTGGATATGTACAAGGCCGCCTTGGGCATGGCCTGAAAGGAAACGGTCCAGCCGGATTTTCATGGCTGGACATTTTCACCTTCGGGCGGGCGGAGCCAAGAAGCGGTTTCGGCGCCTGCGCGACGCGGCATTAGACGCGATGGCGCCCGCGAATTTCCCCTGAATGAATTTCTGTCGGGCCCAATAGGCCATATGCGATACTATATGGTGGTCCCTGCAAGTAAGGGCCGGCCAAAGGCCGACCCTGAATGCCTGCCGGGGGCAGGCGCTTACTGCACCAGAGCTTTTCGATGCTGGGCGTGGCGCACCGCCAGTTTGCGGCCCATCCGGCCCGAGGCCAACAGTCGCGCACCCGGCGGCAATTCGTATTGCGGTCGTTCGCGCAGTTCCGGGAAAAGCGCGAATATTTCCACCAAGGCGGGACGACCCACGGATTTGAGCGCCTCTGGACCTGTATAAAGCGATTCCGTTTCGGCGCCTTCGGAAAGCACGATTTCATGCTGGTCGAAAAGAATGTGGAAATACTCAACCTCCGGCAAATCCTCGGCAATATCGATACCGGTGATCTGTAAAAGCTGCTTGGCCGCGACCAGAACCTCGGACGCGCCGAACATCTTTTGCGCGATTTTCGAACGTACCAGGATACGGTGCTGTGGCGAGACGATCAGGTCGCGCCGGGGACAGTCCTTGCCAAGCGCGCTGGCGGCAATCCGGATTGGCCGCAGGTTCGGGTTGGCCTCAAGCACCTCGGCATCCACGAAGCGCGAGCCGATCCAGCGGACCGGCTGCAATCCGTGGTCGCGCGTCATGACCAACATGCCGGGTGCCAGTTCCTCGATTGGAACCGCGCCATGCCCGGTTTCGATCAGGGTTCCGCGCGCAAAGCAATTGAAGCAGTGCCTGTCGGTAAAGATGCGGTCGTGACAAAGATCGTAATTCAGCCAGTTGGTCGGGAATTCGACCGTGACGATGGGCCGGCCGGTGATCGCCTCGACCTCGGCTGCCGATGCGTCCTTGGGTGGGGGCATGAGAAACGTATTGCCGACCGTGTCCTGCATGATTCGGACCGGCAGGTGCAGGGTCTCAAGGCTGCCGTCCGGGTTGCGAAAGGTTACTGCGGTGTTGTGGACGATAAATGTGGAATCGACCTTATAGGTTTCAGAGCTTCCGTTGCCGTCTGCATCGTGGCGGATAGGTTCCGACAACAGGCCAAGCAGCCCGTCATTAACCCCGATGGTGCCGTCGAGGTTGGTGTCGATGCCGCTGACCTTGACCAGGGTCAGGACTCGTTCTCGATTCATAGCCAGAACATGACGGTTGCGGCGAGGGCGATGGCTGAGAGGAAGACCTTCGGGCATCTGTCGTAACGGGTTGCGACCCGTCGCCAGTCCTTCAGCCGCCCGAACATGATCTCGATCCGGTTGCGGCGTTTGTAGCGGCGCTTGTCATACTTGACGGGTTTTCCACGGGACTTCCGTCCCGGTATGCAGGGCTTAATCCCCTTGTCTTTCAACGCATCTCTGAACCAATCGGCATCATAGCCACGGTCGCCCAGCAGCCATTCTGCCGCCGGCAAGCTGCCCAACAGGGCCGCAGCACCGCTGTAGTCGCTCACCTGACCTGCAGTCATGAAGAACCGGATCGGCCGCCCATCAGCGTCGGTGACGGCGTGCAGTTTGGTGTTCATGCCGCCTTTGGTGCGGCCGATCAGGCGGCCCCTCTGGTCGCCGGGCCCCCTTTTTTCGCCCGCAGGCTGGAGGCCGTGCGATGCGCCTTCAGATAGGTCGCGTCTATCATCACCGTCTTCGGAACGGCCGCCTCGGAGGCCAGGCCTTCCATCATCCGGGCGAAGACGCCTTTCTCGCCCCAGCGCTTCCAACGATTATAGAGGGTCTTCGGTGGACCATACTCCTTGGGCGCATCGCACCACCGCAAGCCATTGCGATTGATGAAGATAATGCCGCTGAGAACACGCCGGTCATCGACGCGCGGCTTGCCGTGGCTCTTCGGGAAAAACGGCTGAAGGCGGGCCATCTGCGCATCCGTCAGCCAGAAAAGGTTGCTCATGATCCAGTCTCCTTGCGGAGCCTGAATCATGCCGCGCGGCTGAAATCAATGGGTCCTGACCCCAGTTTCTGCCCCAACGGGTCCGTGGATGAGCCAAAGCTTGTGCCGCCCAGGACGGCAGCCGCCTTTTCTGCGCCGGGAACAAGTTCCATGGGATCCATATCGGGCAGTTTCCCAAGGAAGATCATATTTTCGCAGTTCGGTCCGACAGGTCCGCAGCTGCAATCGGTAGAAGCGATGCCGTTATCTTGGCCGGAATGATTGGAAGCCATTTTACCACTCACCATCAACTGTGTGTATCAATTGCCTTTGTGTGCCTGAATCCCGGACAGGCATGGAAAATCATCAAATCCAGCGGGCCGGAATAAACCTGCGGGGAGTTTCTACGCTCAATATCGGGTCATATGGCGCCGACGCGGGTTTAATTAAAATTTGCGCAGATCATGACAAGTTCAAAAACCGAACCGTTCTGTTCCTATTGTATTGGTTAATTAATTGTTAAGATAATCAGCAGGCGCGGCAATGTGTTTTAAGGTATGTTTTGCAGGGTTAATAACAATTTGATCCCGTATTTTACTTATTGAGTGACATATTGTCGCGGAAGGTGCAGAAAACAAAAAGGCCGGGCAAATGCCCGGCCTTGGTGCTTTTCTGGTTCTTAGCGATTATTCGCGATTGCCAAGGAACTGCAGCAGGAACATGAACAGGTTCAGGAAGTCCAGATACAACTGCAACGCACCCATGATCGCGGCCTTGCCCAGGAAGTCCTGATCGGAATTCGCCAGTTGCAGGTAGGTGTTCTTGATTTTCTGCGTGTCATAGGCGGTCAGGCCGGCAAAGATCAGGACACCGATTGCCGAGATGGCGAACTGCATCGCGCCCGATTGCAGGAAGATGTTCACGATAGACGCGATGATCAGGCCGATCAGACCCATCATCAGGAACGTGCCCATGCCTGACAGACTACGCTTGGTCGTGTAGCCGTAAAGCGACAACCCGGCAAAGGCGATCGCGGTGATCAGGAAGGTCTGCACGATCGAAAACGTCGTATAGGCCGCGAAGATCCAGCTGATCGACACGCCCATCACGGCGGCGAAAGCGTAAAACAGCGTCGTCGCACCCTGCACCGACAGCCGGTTCAGCGCGGCGCCGAAGGCAAAGACCATGAGCAGCGGCGCGAACATCACCAGCCATTTCAACGGCGACAGATAGAGGGTCCTGCCGAACTCGGTCAGGTAATGGCCGTTGCCAAGCGCCCATTGCGTGGGCGTGTCGGACAGGGCCAGGCCGGCCATGCCCCAAGCGGTGCCGGCGGTGACCAGCATGCCCACGGCCATCAGGCCATAGACTTTATTCATATAGGCGCGCAGGCCCTCGTCCACTGCAGCCGAGCGCGTCGCGGTCCCGGCCGTGCGGATCGAATTATAGTCTTGCATAGGTTCTCCCCGGTCGAAAATCGCGGTGCGGCCCGGACGGCCCACCATCCACGCAAATATCGGCGAAGGGTGTCGATATTTCAATGCGCAGACGCCAGATTCTGCGGCATTTAACGAAAATTTCATATGCTAATGATCACCTTGCCGGTCGAGCGTCGGCTTCTGAGCAACTCATAACCCTCGGCCAGCCGGTCCAGCGGCAGGGTGACCCCGGCGTGCGGGTGCAAAAGGCCCTGATCGTAAAGCCCGAAAAGAGCGGCGATATCCTGCTGCAGCAATTCGGGGTCCAGCTTGTGATAGCCGCCCCAGTAAAACCCGTGGACGGCGATATTCTTGACCAAGGCGTGATTCAGCGGCAGGGCCGGGGGCTTGCCGCCGGCAAAGCCGATGACCAGAAAGCGGCCGCCGGGACGCAACGCGCCAAAGGCTGCCTCGCCGGGCGCATCACCCACCGGATCATAGACCACGTCCACGCCGCCCAGATCCCGCAATGCGGCACGCAGGTCGGGACAGCCCTGACTGTCGATGCAATCCGTCGCACCTGCCGCGCGCGCCACCGCAAGCTTTTCGGCACCGCGAGCAACTGCGACCACGCGCGCGCCAAGCGCCGCGCCGATCTCGACGGCCGTCAGGCCGACGCCGCCGGCGGCGCCCAGCACTACCAGGGTTTCGCCCGGACGCAGACCAGCGCGCAGGGTCAGCGCGAAATGACTGGTGCCATAGGCGATCAGAAAGCCCGCCGCTTCCTCATAATTCATCGCGTCGGGGATCGGGTAGCACCTGTTCGCGGGAAACAGGTTGGCTTGCGTCAGGGTGCCTTGGCTTTGCACGGCTATGCGGGTTCCGGGCGCCAGCGTCACGCCCTCGCCTGAGGCAAGCACCTTGCCCGCGCCCTCAAGTCCCGGGATGAACGGCAGGGGCGGGGTTTCTTGATAGCGGCCTTGCATCATCAGCAGATCGGCGAAGTTCAGCGCCGCCGCCCGCATCCCCACCAGCACCTCGCCCGGGCCGGGAGCCGGCAGTGCCAGCTCACCCGCGATTGGGGAATCGGAAACGGCGTTGATTTGCATCATTTTCCAAGTCGTCTGCATGTTTCCCTCGTTCCTCTGCGCGCCCCGTCTGCGCCGCTTTTTTCCGTTTTTCCCAAGGGTTCGGCCAGAGAAATCCGGTGCTTGCGGCCGATTGTCTTTTTGGACAAGTGGCCATTATCGACCTCGAAAATTGCGTCAATCTGGTGTAGCGCGCCTTTAGATTGAGTGAGGTGTTACCATGAAACATAACGTGGATGTCCATGTCGGAAAGCGTATTCGTCATCGCCGATGGATGATCGGAATGACGCAACAGCAGCTGGCCGAGAAAGTCGGAATCAAGTTCCAGCAAATCCAGAAATACGAGACGGGGATGAATCGCGTCTCGGCTTCGCGGCTTTGGGACATCGCGCGGGCGGTGGATGTGCCGGTCAGCTTCTTCTTCGAAGGGCTTGAGGACGGCCATGTGCAGAATACGGTCGAAGGCGACATCCTGGCCGACAAGGAAGCGCTGCAACTGGTGCGCGCCTATTACGCCATGCCCGAGGCGCAGCGGCGCCAGATATTCGAGCTTGCGCGGGTGCTCTCGGACGCGGCCTGACGGACAGGCCGCCGTTCCGGGGCTTTCGCTTGCGGGACACTGCGGCTAAACCTGCGCCCAAAGCAGATGCATGGGGGCAGGTCATGACAAGCAAGAACAAGACCAATCCTGTCGAAGGGGCCGAGCAGATCATCGCCGTGGCGCATCGTCTTGCTGATGCCGCGCGCACCGAGACACTGAAGCTGTTTCGCAGCCCGGCGTTGCGTCCCGACAACAAGGCTACAACCGGCTTCGACCCTGTGACCGAGGCCGACCGGGCCAGTGAGCGTGCGATGCGTGCCATTCTGGCTGCCGAACGCCCCGAGGATGGTATCGTGGGCGAAGAATACGGCGTCCAGCAGGGGCGAAGCGGACTCACATGGGTTCTTGATCCGATCGACGGCACCCGCGCCTTCATGGCCGGGGCGCCGAGTTGGGGCGTGCTGATCGGGCTCAACGACGCGCAAGGGCCTATCTATGGCATCGTGGACCAACCGCATCTGCATGAGCGTTTCGAGGGCGGATTGGGTCATGCCCGGCTGATCTCGCGTGAAGGAACCCACCGGCTGAAGGCCCGGCAGGGCGTCTCTCTGGCCGAGGCGACGCTGATGACCACCTATCCCGAGGTCGGCAGCTCCGCGGAACACGCAGCCTTTTCCCGTGTTTCGGCGCAGGTGCGGCTGGTCCGTTACGGGCTGGATTGCTATGCCTACGCGCTTTTGGCTGCGGGCCATGTCGATCTGGTGATCGAGGCGGGCTTGCAGCCCTATGACGTGGTCGCGCCCATTGCCGTGGTGCAGGCCGCAGGTGGTGTGGTGACGGATTGGCAGGGAAGGCCCGCGCATGGCGGCGGCACCATTCTTGCCGCCGGGTCACACGAATTACATGCCGAGGCCTTAGCCCTGCTGATGGGCGATTGAGACCCGGTGGCAAGACACCTATGGTGCCCTGACCGACTTGCCCTGACCGCAATCCTCGTCGCAAGACCCGAACTCCGAGGAGCCAGCCGATGACCGAGCCGCGCGAAGCCGAGACGGATACCCCCGAAACCGATTTCCAGCTTTCGCGCCAGGATATCGGCATGATTGGCAAAGCCCTGGACGATGGCGACGGCCCGGCATTGGATGCGCTGCTGGAGCCGATGCATGCCGCCGATATCGCGGACCTGATCGAGCAGTTGCCGCCCGCGCGCCGGCGCGAGTTCCTGCAACTCTATTCCGGCGAGATCGACGGCGAGATCCTGTCCGAGATCGACGAATCCATCCGCGATGAGGTCATCGAGCAGTTGCCGCACGAGGTGCTGACCGAAGCCGTCCGCGAGATGGACAGCGACGACGTCGTGGACCTGATCGAGGATATGGAGGCGCCCGAGCAGCAGGCCATTCTGGCGGCGCTGGACGAAACCGACCGGGCCGCCGTCGAACGCTCGCTGAACTGGCCGGAATATTCGGCAGGCCGCCTGATGCAGTCCGAGGTGGTGACTGCCCCCGAACACTGGAGCGTGGGCGAGGCCATCGACTTCCTGCGTTCGGACGAACGGCTGCCCGACCAGTTCTATCATGTCGTGCTGGTCGATCCGCGCCGTCATCCGACCGGTTATGTCACGCTGGGCAAGCTGCTGGCCTCGCGCCGTGACATGCTGCTTCGCGATATAACCGAGGACAGTTTCCGCACCATCTCTGCCCGGCAGGACGAGGGGGATGTGGCTTACGCCTTTAACAAGTATCACCTGATCTCGGCCCCGGTGGTCGATGACCATGACCGGCTCGTGGGGGTCATCACCATCGACGACGCCATGTCGGTGCTGGACGAAGAGCACGAAGAGGACTTTCTGCGCATGGCGCGCGTCTCGGACGACAGCCACGTCTCGGACGGGCCTTTCCAAACCGCGCGCCAACGCCTGCCGTGGCTGGTGATCAACCTGTGCACCGCCTCGCTTTCGGCGCTGGTGATCTCGCAATTCGAATCGACGCTGGCGCAGCTTGTCATTCTTGCGGCGCTGATGCCCATCGTGGCCTCGACCGGCGGGATCGCCGGGACGCAATCGCTGGCCGTGGCGGTTCGGGCGCTGGCCACCCGCGAACTGACCAGCACCAACGCCCGACGGGTGATCCTGCGTGAGCTGGTGGCGGGCTTGCTCAACGGCCTTGGGCTTGCGGTGATCCTGACGCTGGCCGGAGCCGTCATCCTGGGCAACCTGAATATCGGTCTGGTGCTGGGCATGGCGATGATCGCCAATCAGGTGGTGGCGGCGATGGGGGGGGTTCTGGTGCCGCTGACGCTGAGCAAGCTGGGGCTTGACCCGGCGCTGGCCTCGGGGACCTTCGTGACCACAATGACGGACATGATGGGATTTTTTGCATTTCTGGGTCTGGCATCGTGGATCCTGATCTGAAATCCGCATTGCGGCGGCAGGCGCTGGCGGCACGCGGGCGGGGCGGCGACGATGCCGCGCTGACGCGTCATCTGATCGCGGCGCTGGCGCCCCATCGCGGCAAGGTGCTGGCAGGCTATTGGCCGATGCGGGACGAGGCCGACCCGCGCCCCGCCATGGCGGCGCATGACGGGCCGGTCTGCCTGCCTGTGGTGACAGGCCCGGCCCGACCGCTTGAGTTCCGCCTTCATGATGGCCGGCTGGAGCCCGGACGCTTTGGCACCAGCCATCCGCTGGCCGATTCGCCGGTGCTGCGGCCTGAGGTCCTGATCGTGCCGCTGGCCGGTTTCGATCTTGCTGGCCACAGGCTGGGATATGGCGGTGGTTTCTATGACCGGACCTTGGATGCCCTGCGCAGTATGGGGCCGGTTACGGCGATCGGACTAGCCTATGCCGTGCAAGAGATTCGCACCATTCCCGCCGAGGAAACCGACCAGCCGCTGGATCTGATCGTTACTGACACGGGTGTCATCCAGCCGTTGCGGAAAAAATCCTTAGACGCGAGCACTGGAACAAATACGCAACCTTAACGGTGGTTCGTTGGGGGTAAGTCTGTGGAAAACAGGTGAATGGCGCAGAGGAACCCTGCCAGATCGTTTGGCTTTTTGCCTCGCCACCGTATTTACCGATTATTAACAGTGCAGTTGCAGCGAATCTCGGGGTGAGGCGAAGGACGGCGCAAGCGCCAGAGTCCAGTAAAAAATTTGATTGAAATGTTCCCTATCTCGGGTCAATTTGTGTCCCAAGCTCGCAAAGCCACCAGATATTGTGTCATTCCGGCATGTGATCTGGTCAGGCGGCAAGCGGCATAGATCAGGAAAAGCTTTCGGGTGCCGAACCATGCGGCCGCCTGGCCCGGCCTGTGTGGCGCGGGGGGTTGGTTGAATGATGCGCGCCCGGGCGGATGACGGGGGACAGTCAGGGTATGCGGATCGAACGGCGCTTCACCACGGCCGAGAGCGGGGCTTACGGCGCGCTTTCCTTTACCACCACCACCAGCGAGATTCGTAATCCCGACGGCAAGATCGTCTTCCGCAACGAGTCGGTCGAGGTGCCGCAGGGGTGGAGCCAGGTCGCCTCGGACGTCATTGCCCAGAAATATTTCCGCAAGGCCGGGGTGCCCATGCGGCTCAAGCGCGTCAAGGAAAAGGGCGTGCCGGAATTCCTGTGGCGCTCCGTCCCCGACGAGGAGGCGCTGGCGCAGCTGCCCGAGGACGCGCGCTTTGGCGGCGAGACCAGCGCCCGCCAGGTTTTCGACCGGATGGCCGGGGCCTGGGCCTATTGGGGCTGGAAGGGCGGGTATTTTTCCAACGAAGAAGACGCACGCGCCTATTACGACGAGATGCGCCATATGCTGGCGGCCCAGATGGGGGCGCCCAACAGTCCGCAATGGTTCAATACCGGCTTGCATTGGGCCTATGGTATCGACGGCCCCGGCCAGGGCCATTTCTATGTCGATTACAAGACGGGCAAGCTGGTCCGGTCGGCCAGCGCCTATGAACATCCCCAGCCTCATGCCTGCTTCATCCAGTCCGTCGCCGACGATCTGGTGAACGAGGGCGGCATCATGGACCTGTGGGTCCGGGAAGCGCGGCTGTTCAAATACGGCTCGGGAACGGGCACCAATTTTTCGTCCCTTCGAGGGGAGGGCGAGAAACTGTCGGGCGGCGGGAAATCTTCGGGGCTCATGGGCTTTCTGAAGATCGGAGACCGCGCAGCCGGAGCGATCAAATCGGGCGGAACGACCCGGCGCGCGGCAAAGATGGTGATCTGCGACATGGATCACCCCGACATCGAGCAGTTCATCAACTGGAAGGTGATCGAAGAACAGAAGGTCGCCTCGCTGGTGGCGGGTTCGAAGATGCATGAGCAAAAGCTGAATGCCATCTTTGCCGCCATCGGTTCGTGGGATGGCAGCATCGAGGATGCCACCGATCCCGCCAAGAACAATGCGCTCAAGCGCAGCCTGCGCGATGCCAAGCGGGTGATGATTCCAGAAACCTATATCAACCGAATTCTTCAATATGCTCGGCAAGGCTTCGATTCCATTGAGTTTCCGGTTTACGATACGGATTGGGATTCGGAAGCTTATGTCTCGGTTTCGGGGCAGAATTCGAATAACTCGGTGCGGGTGACGGATGCCTTTCTGCGTGCGGTGCGCGAAGATCTGCCCTGGGAGTTGATCCGGCGCACCGATGGCAAGTCGGCCAAGACCGTCTCGGCGCGCGAATTGTGGGATCAGGTCGGCCATGCCGCATGGGCCTGCGCCGATCCGGGCATTCAGTTCCACGATACGGTCAACGCCTGGCATACCTGTCCCGAGGACGGGGCGATCCGCGGCTCGAACCCGTGCAGCGAATACATGTTCCTGGACGACACCGCCTGCAACCTGGCCTCGATGAACCTGCTGACCTTCTGGAATGGCGGGGAATTCGATGCCGAGGGCTATGTCCATGCCTGTCGGCTGTGGACCGTGACGCTGGAAATCTCGGTGATGATGGCGCAGTTTCCCAGCAAGGAAATCGCACAGCGCAGTTATGATTTCCGTACCCTTGGCCTTGGCTACGCCAATATCGGCGGCCTGCTGATGACCATGGGGCTGGGCTATGACAGCGAGCAGGGCCGGGCGCTTTGCGGCGCGCTGACCGCGATCATGACCGGCGTGGCCTATGCCACCTCGGCCGAGATGGCGGCGGAACTCGGGCCGTTCCCGGGGTATCGCAAGAACGCGCAGCATATGCTGCGGGTGATCCGCAACCACCGTTCGGCCGCCTATGGTACGGGCGCTTACGACGCCGTGAACGTGCGTCCGGTCGAGCTTGATGCCGCCAATTGCCCCGATCAGCGGCTGGTGGCCCTGGCCCGGGGTGCCTGGGACGAGGCGCTGACGTTGGGCAAGGAACATGGCTATCGCAATGCCCAGTCCACGGTCATCGCGCCCACTGGCACCATCGGTCTGGTCATGGATTGCGACACCACCGGCATCGAGCCCGATTTTGCGCTGGTGAAGTTCAAGAAACTGGCGGGCGGCGGCTATTTCAAGATCATCAACCGTTCGGTTCCGGCGGCGCTGGAGGCTTTGGGCTATGGCTCGGCGCAGATCGAAGAGATCATCGCCCATGCCGTGGGTCATGCGAGCCTGGGCAATTGCCCCGGCATCAACCATGCCAGCCTGATCGGTCACGGCTTCGGCCCGCGCGAGCTGGAAAAGGTCGATTCGGCGCTGGCTTCGGCTTTCGATATCCGCTTCGTCTTCAACCAATGGACTCTGGGCGAGAGCTTTTGCCGCGAAACGCTGGGCATTCCGGCCGAGAAGCTGGCCGATCCGACCTTTGACCTGCTACGGCATCTGGGATTTACCAAGCCGCAGATCGACGCCGCCAACGATCATGTCTGCGGCTCGATGACGCTGGAAGGGGCGCCGCATCTGAAGGCCGAGCATTACCCGGTTTTCGACTGTGCCAACGCTTGCGGCAAGAGGGGCACGCGCTATCTGTCCGTCGACAGCCACATCCGCATGATGGCGGCGGCGCAAAGCTTTATCTCGGGCGCGATTTCCAAGACCATCAACATGCCCAACAATGCCACCATCGCCGATGCGCTGGCCGCCTATGAGCTGTCGTGGTCGCTGGGTATCAAGGCGAATGCGCTGTATCGCGACGGATCGAAACTGTCGCAGCCGCTGGCCTCGGCGCTGGTCGAGGATGACGAGGATGCCGAAGAGGTCCTGCTGACCGGCAGCGCACAGGAAAAGGCCGTCGTCGTCGCAGAAAAGATCATCGAGAAGATCATCGTCAAAGAGGCCGTGCGCAGCCATCGCGAGAAGCTGCCGCAGCGCCGCAAGGGCTATACCCAGAAGGCGATCATCGGCGGCCACAAGGTCTATCTGCGCACCGGCGAATATGACGATGGCCAGTTGGGCGAGATCTTCATCGACATGCATAAGGAAGGCGCAGGCTTCCGCGCGATGATGAACAACTTTGCCATCGCGGTGTCGGTGGGCCTGCAATATGGCGTGCCGCTTGAGGAATTCGTCGATGCATTCACCTTTACCCGCTTCGAGCCGGCGGGAATGGTGCAGGGTAATGACAGCATCAAGAACGCGACCTCGATCCTTGACTATGTGTTCCGTGAGCTGGCGGTCAGCTATCTGGACCGCACGGATCTGGCGCATGTGCAGCCGCAGGGCGCGCGGTTCGACGACCTTGGCGGCGGTGAGGCCGAAACCCAGCCCAATGTCGCCCCGGTCAGCGAAGGCGCCTCGCGTTCGCTGGAGATGCTCAAGCAAATCAGCTCGACCGGCTATCTGAGAAAGCGCTTGCCGCAGGACCTGATCGCGCTTCAGGGCGGTGTGTCGGTCGCGGCGGTTTCGACTGCCGAGGGCACGGCGGCGGTGGGGGTCGTCACCCTTGACGCCCGCGCCCAGGCCCGGATGCAGGGCTACGAGGGCGACCCATGCGGTGAATGCGGCAACTACACGCTGGTGCGGAACGGCACCTGCATGAAATGCAATACCTGCGGCGGGACCAGCGGTTGCAGCTGACAATATCCCGGTCCCGGCGCATGTCGCGTCCGGACCTTTCGAAACGACGGCTTCCCTAGGGGATATCACATGGAACTGATTGTCGGCATCCGGCGCATTACCCCAACCGCCGTTCACGCGATTCCCGGCGGGATCGAGGCGGAATTGCGCGGCGAGGCCGTCCTGTCGCTTTTGGACGAAACCTTCCGGGGCACGGGCCGGGTCGAGGTGCTGGGGGGCGACATGGATCGCCGGCCCATGGATGTGGCCGGCATCGAGATGCGTGGCGCATCGACCCTGGTCACGCTGCTTTGCGCAGGAACAGCGGCACAACTGCACTGAAAGATCATCGCTGCGATGAAACCTGTTCCGCGACCTTATGGGTGGCGGAACTTTTTTTCATGTTCCGGCACTTGCGCCTTTTATTGCGCGCAAGTCACGATCAGTTCATTCTTTGCGAGCGTGGTTCATTTGCAACGGGCGCGAAAATACCCTTGAACATGAGCCTATTGCCAGACGCCGGGTAGCCCATGCCCCGGTATGGAAGGAGACAATCCAGATGAACAGACCCGCTTCCCGACATTTACTGACCGCCTCGGGGCTTGCATTGCTCGTGGCGCTCACGCCGGTTTTCGCGCAAGAGCCGGCGACGCCGGACGCGCAGGATGCCGCCAACAACAACCAGCCGCTGGTCGCGCCTGACAGCCACGCCCGCCAGCAACAGGTCATGCCCGAAAGCTTTGCCGATCTGGTCGAAAAGGTCAGCCCGGCAGTCGTCAATATCACCACCACCTCGACCGTTTCGTCGCCGCTGGCGCGGGGGCCGCAACTGCCCGAGGGCAGCCCGTTCAGCGACCTGTTCCGCGACTTCGGTTTTCCGGGCTTCCCTCAGAGCGAGGGCAACCCGTTTGAGCGCGGCCCGCAACGCGAGCAACGCTCGAACGCGCTGGGGTCGGGCTTTGTCGTTTCGTCCGACGGGCTGATCGTGACCAACAACCACGTCATCGACGGCGCCGACGCGATCGAGGTCGAGTTCTATTCGGGCCAGCGCCTGCCGGCGAAAGTGATCGGCAAGGATGATAAGACCGACGTTGCCATTCTTCGCGTCGAAAGCGATACGCCCTTGCCCTTCGTCCAGTTCGGCGACAGCGACAAGGCGCGCGTGGGCGATTGGGTGCTGGCACTTGGCAACCCGCTGGGGCAGGGCTTCTCTGCCTCGACCGGTATCGTCTCGGCCCGCAACCGGGCGCTTTCGGGCACCTACGACGACTTCATCCAGACGGATGCGGCGATCAACCGGGGCAACTCGGGCGGGCCGTTGTTCAATCTGGATGGCGAAGTGATCGGGGTGAACACGGCGATTCTGTCGCCCAACGGCGGCTCGATCGGTATCGGCTTCTCGATGGCCTCGAACGTGGTCAGCAAGGTCGTGGACCAGCTTGAGGAATTTGGCGAAACCCGCCGTGGTTGGTTGGGCGTCAAGATCCAGCCGGTGACGCAGGATATCGCCGAATCGCTGGGGTTGGCCGATGCCAAGGGGGCCATGGTCACCGACGTGCCAGCCGGTCCCGCAGCCGATGCGGGGATGAAGGCGGGCGACGTGATTACCGGTTTCGACGGTGGTGAGGTCAAGGACCCGCGCGATCTGGTGCGCCGCGTGGCGGATGCGCCCGTGGGCGAGGCCGTTGATGTCACGGTTCAGCGCGACGGCGAGCCGGTCGAATTGAAGGTAACGCTGGGCCGGCGCGAACTGGCCGAGGGCACCGGCAGCGGCAAGGTTGACAGCGCAGAAGAGACGGCAAGCGATCTGATCGGCATGACGCTGGCGCCGCTGACGCCGGAAATCGCCGCTGAACTGGGTGTCTCGCGTGACATGCAGGGGCTGGTGGTGCAATCGGTGGAGCCGACCAGTGCTGCCGCCGACAGGGGGCTTGCCGCAGGTGATGTCATCACCGAGGCGGGACAGCAACCGGTCGCCTCGCTGGCTGATCTGGAGGCGCGGATCGACGAAGCGCGCGAAGCCGGGCGCAAGTCCATCCTGGTCATGGTGCGTCGTGCGGGCGAGCCGCGCTTTGTCGCCCTGCCCGTGGAATGAACGCATGAAAAAGGGCCGGGGGATGACCCGGCCCGATAGGTATGGGGCGCCCTCTTGGGCGCCCCTTTTTCGTGGCTTATTGCTGGGGCGCTTCGGCCGGGGTTTCGGCCGCAGCAGGTGCCGGCGCGGGTGTGCCTGCCGGCGCGGGTGTGGTGGCCAAGTCCTTGTTCGCTTCGATCAGCGCGTTCATGCCGGCAGTAAAGCCGGTCAACGACAGCGGCAGCTTGACCATCTGATCCTCGGGGGCACCGAAGGGCAAAAGCGAAAGGTTGGCGACCTTGCCGCGTTTCAGCGGACCAATTTCGGCATCGGTCAGGCCCACGCGCGAGATGCAACCGACCGGCGCGCAAAGCAGGAACGGATAGCGCGATTCCTTGCTGGTATCGACCTGCAGGCCCACTCCGGCCTGAAGATCGGTTTCAAGCGGCGCGATGAAGGTGATGACGGCCTGGACGTTGCCGGTCATCGGGATGACCGAAGCCTCGGCCACCGGAGAATTGTTCGTGTCCCGCAGAAGCTGGTAAAGCTCGCAGGGATCGTTTCCGTCCTCCGTTTTCATGCAGCGCAGCGTCCAGTCGCCATGGGTCGCGCGGGCATAGGGTTGGCCGATCTGAGGCTCGCCATTGCCGGCGGCTTCAGCTTGGGGGGCGGGATCACCCGCGGGTGCCTCGGCCGCAGGCGCATCCGTTGCGGGCGCCTCGGTGGCTGGCGATTCGGCCGCCGGTGCTTCCGCGGCGGGCGGGGCCGGCGTCTCGGTGCTGGCGTCTTGCGCCATCACGCTGGTGGAGGTGCCCGCCAGGGTGAAGAGGGCGGCAATCAGTGCCGCGGACGTCCTGTTGACCATGTTCTCTTCCTTTGGTCCATGCATCGGTTCCGGTCCTAACACGCGCGTCGGGCCTTGTCAGGGCGCATCGCGCCGCAGGCCGTCACCTTTGCGTTGGCGAATGGGCGATTCAGGAGGGGCGGGCCGGAAATGCAAGGATCCGGGGCGCATTTCGGCTGCCCCGGATCCTCAGTTTACCTTCCCTGCCGGACTGGCCGGTCATCATTGAGCGAAAGGCTAAATGTCCCAAAACGAGCCGTCAACTATCCTAAAGGTCAACTCTGGGATTGGTGCGATACGTTCGCGATCTGTCCAGACAGCAGGCAGTTCGCGCAAAAAAAGCGCCGCGCCCGAAGGCGCGGCAGTCCAACAGGGAGGAAGCCGGCCATCCGCCGATGCGGGGACCGGTAAGGAACAGACTGGCACAAAATCCTTACGGTTGTATTGTCCTTTCGTCAGAGATTTGCGCTTTTTTGCCGATCCGTGGAGGAAATATGACAGCTATCGTCGATCTGGAGGCCGGAACGGTGTTTGTAGGCGGCGCAGGGGCGGATCACGCGCTGCCGCAGATGCTGCTGTTGAAATATGCCAATCGCCACGGATTGATTGCGGGGGCGACCGGAACCGGCAAGACGGTGACACTGCAAACGCTGGCCGAATCGTTTTCGCGTGCCGGCGTGCCGGTCTTTATGGCCGATGTTAAGGGCGATCTGGCCGGGATGGCCAAATCAGGCGATCCCGCCGGCAAGATGCATGACGCCTTCCAGAAACGGGCCGAGGATATCGGCATGGTGCTGGACTATCAGGACTTTCCCGTCACCTTCTGGGATATCTGGGGCGAGCGCGGCCACCCTGTCCGCACCACTCCGGCCGAGATGGGGCCGTTGCTGTTGTCGCGCCTGATGGGACTGACCGACGCGCAGGAGGGAGTGATGAACATCGCCTTCCGCGTCGCTGACGAGCAGGGGCTGGCGCTTCTGGACATGAAGGACTTGCAGGCCATGCTGGTCTGGGTCGGGCAGAATGCCAAGGAGCTTAGCCTGAAATACGGCAATGTCTCGACCGCCTCGGTCGGCGCGATCCAGCGCGCGCTGATGGTGCTGGAGAACGAGGGCGGCAACCTGCTGTTCGGCGAGCCGGCATTGGAGCTTGCCGATATGATGCGGCTGGATGCCTCGGGCAAGGGGATGGTGAACATCCTTTCGGCCGAGAGGCTGATGAACTCGCCGCGACTTTATGCGACCTTTTTGCTTTGGCTGATGTCGGACCTATTCGAGCAGTTGCCCGAGGTGGGCGACCCCGACAAGCCGCGCATCGTCTTTTTCTTCGACGAGGCCCATCTGTTGTTTGACGATGCGCCCCCGGCGCTGGTGGCCAAGATCGAGCAGGTGGCGCGGCTGATCCGCTCCAAGGGGGTCAGCCTGTGGTTCATCAGCCAGAACCCGGCGGACCTGCCGGAATCGGTGCTGGGTCAGTTGGGCAACCGGGTGCAGCACGCACTGCGCGCCTTTACCGCCAAGGATCAAAAGGCGCTGCGGCTTGCGGCGCAGAATTATCGCCCGAACCCGGATTTCGACACCGCCGAGGCGATCCAGTCAGTCGGGACAGGCGAGGCGGTGACATCGCTGCTTGAGGTCAAGGGCGTGCCCGGGATCGTGCAGCGCACGGTAATACGCCCGCCGCTGTCGCAGCTTGGCCCGATTTCCGATGCTGAACGTGCGGCGCTGGTCGCGGCTTCGCCCATGGCGCTGAAATATGGCCAGACGCTGGATCGCGAGTCTGCCGCCGAGATCCTGGCGAAACGGGCCGAGGCAGCGGCGACCGGTGGGGCGGTCACCGGCAACGGTTCGGACGAAGACCTGTGGAAGATGGACCGCGAGCATAACCGCGGGCGCCGCTATGATCCGGGCCTCCAGATCCCCGCCGATCCCAAGCCCCGCTCTGCGCGGAGTTCAGGCAGCGATTCGATTGCCACCACCTTTGGCAAGAGTCTGGCGCGACAACTGGGCACCAAGACCGGTCAGGCGCTGGTGCGCGGCGTTCTGGGCTCTCTGTTCAGGGGACGGTAAGCAGGGTCGCACCGGGCGCGGAGCAGGGCGCAGCTTCGGCGGTCTCAGCCATAATCGCGATCAGCAGCATGATGTGGCGGTGGATGTTGTAACCGGCCTGACCCGCGCGTCGGATCAGGTCGAGCCGTTCTTCCTCGGCAAGCAATCTAGCCAGTGTCTTGCCGGCAGGTGGCAGAGGATCGCATTTCAGCACCCGGCGCAGATCGCGCGCGCGGTTCCAGCTTGTCAGGCCGGCTCTGGCCGCCTGTACCAACAGGCGCGGGCGGCGAAGCTGTGGCTGTTCCGGGCGTGGCTGAAAGGCGATCACATTGCTTGTCACGATCATGGCGCTTCCCTCTGTCGGTCGTATCCGGGGAATTAACCTCAACCCAAGGGTGTGTTGCGGCGTCGCCCGAAGCTGCGCGCGCTTCGGCAAGAAATCTTTAGGAATTCTTAGCAAATATTGCCGCATCTCGACTTGATCCTGTTTCGGTGGACAGGGACGAGAACAACCCATGGCGAGTTGTGCCCGCTCGTCTGCAGGAAGCGAAGGAATGACCATGACGATTTTAACGGGAGATTTCGGCCCGGACGCCCTGATTGCCGCCCTGCCAGCCGGTGTCGGGTCCACGGACGGCAATCCGCCCGAACCCCCGCATGTAGGCCAAGCTCAGGACAGTGATCTTAAGCTTTACCTGCGCCATGTCGAAGGCGGGGAAACGATCCGCTCGCTGGCCCGTGAGGTGGGGTGCCACGCATCCACCATCCTGCGCCGCATTCGCCGCTTCGAGGCCCGCCGGGACGATCCGCTGGTCGACCGCGGAATCGAACGTGCTGGGGATAGGGGCAGGGGAACGGGCGCGGTCTCGCCCGGTCAGACAGGGATGAAGCAGATCGCCCGCATCCTGCGCCGTCTGGCCGAGCCGGGCGCCCAATTGGTCGTGGCAGAGGGCATGGACAAGGCCATCGTCGTGCGCGACGACATCCGCACCGCGATCCTCGACCGTGAATTGGCCGAGCATATGGCGATCCGCGCCTGGGTCCGGCTTATGGGACAGGGCAGGGTCAGCCGCTATGCAATCTCGGCCCAGGGGCGCGAGGTATTGCGGACGATTCTGGCAGCCCGGCGCGGCGGCCCCTTGCCGCGGGGCGAGGATTTTGTTCCCGCCACCCCGGTCATGGCCCGAAGCAGCGATCATTCCGAAAAGCCGGCCTCCGGTCATGCCGACCGGCACCGGCAATGGGAAGAGCGTGAAATCACCGACCCCGAAGACGGTTGCCGCCGCCGCGCCCGGGTCAATATCGCCGAAAGCCCCCTCATGATGCTGGCGCGGCGGCGCGAACCCAATGGGCGGCCCTTTCTTGCGCCCGAACTGGTCGCTGCCGGTGAGCGCCTGCGCGAGGATTTCGAACTGGCGCAGATGGGACCTCGCATCACGCAGAACTGGGACCGTTTCCTGACCGCAGGCATAGACGTCTTGGGCATCTCGACCAGTTATGGCGGCGGCTCGGAAGGGGCGCGGAACCGGGTTGCCGCCGCATTGCGCGAGCTTGGTCCGGGGATGGGGGATGTGTGCCTGCGGATCTGCTGCTTTCTGGAAGGGATCGAGATGACGGAGCGGCGCTTGGGTTGGTCTGCGCGCTCGGGCAAGATCGTGTTGCGGCTGGGTCTGATGCGGCTGGAGCGGCACTACGGCGAAACCTATGGTTCAGGCGCGCCGTTGATCGGCTAGATGCCTCGGACACAAGCATGAAAAAGGGCACCCAAGCGGTGCCCTTTCCTGTTGGTGGTCTTTGGGTTGGCCGATCAGGCCGCGGCCTTGACCGGATTGGCCCGCAGCCAATCCAGCACCGTTTCCGGAGAGCTGGCGCCATAGGGGTCCTCGGGGCAGTCGTCCGTCCGTCCGGGCTCTTCGAACCAAGCCTCGATGCGGCCGTCATTGACGATGGCGGCATAACGCCAGCTGCGGGCGCCAAAACCCAGGTTGTCCTTGCGCACCAACATGCCGACCTTTTCGGTGAACTCGCCCGAACCGTCTGGAATCACCTGAACATGGCTAAGATTCTGCGCCTTGGCCCATTGGTTCATCACGAAGCTGTCGTTGACCGACAGGCAATATATCGCATCGACCCCCAGTTCAGCCATTTCATCCGCCGCCTTTTCAAAGCCGGGCAGTTGATAGGTCGAGCAGGTCGGGGTGAATGCACCGGGCAGCGAGAACAACACCACGCGCTTGCCCTTGAAATAGTCCTGGGTGGTCATCGGCTGCCAGCGATAGGGATTGGGTCCCTCTACCGATTCGTCGCGCACACGAGTCTGGAAAGTCACCAGCGGAAGCAGATCGCCTTGTTTCATTATTCGTCCTTTCATCACCTGCTCCTCCCTTTCCGATGCCGCATCGCAGCATCGAGGGCGTTAGATGCACCTTGTATTGGCGTTGATCAAGCCTTGAAAAACCCGTAAGTTTCGCCCGACTCCCAGCAAAGGATGCCGACATGGCGGATATGCCCCCGGTTCTGCGCCACCCAGAAAAAGCCCATCGTCCCGACCAGCCCCAACCGAAGAAACCCGAGTGGATTCGTGTCAAGGCGCCGACGAGCCAGGGCTACAAGGACACCCGCGACATCCTGCGCAACAACCGCCTGTCCACTGTCTGCGAAGAAGCCGGCTGTCCCAACGTCGGCGAATGCTGGAGCCAGGGTCACGCCACCATGATGATCATGGGCGAGATCTGCACGCGCGGCTGTTCCTTTTGCAACGTGATGACCGGCAAGCCGAATGCGCTGGACGTGTTCGAGCCGGGCCGCGTCGCCCATGCCGTGCAAAAGCTGGGGCTGAAGCATGTCGTCATCACCTCGGTGGACCGCGACGATCTGGACGATGGCGGGGCCGAGCATTTCGCCCAGACCATCCGCGCCATCCGCCACCGCGCGCCCGCATCCACCATCGAAGTGCTGACGCCGGACTTTCTCAAGTCCAAGCCCGGCACGCTTGAAACCGTGGTCGAGGCGCGGCCCGATGTGTTCAACCACAACCTTGAAACCGTCCCCGGCCTTTATCCCACCGTCCGCCCCGGCGCGCGTTATTTCCACAGCCTGCGCCTGCTGCAGCGGGTAAAGGAACTTGACCCCACCATGTTCACCAAATCCGGCATCATGGTTGGCCTGGGCGAGGATCGGCAGGGCGTCTTGCAGGTGATGGACGACATGCGGGCCGCCGATGTTGATTTCATGACCATCGGTCAATATTTGCAGCCCACGCCCAAGCACCACCGCGTGGATCGCTTTGTGACGCCCGAAGAGTTCAAGAGCTATGAGAAGGCAGCTTTCGGCAAGGGTTTCCTGATGGTTTCGGCCACGCCCCTGACGCGTTCGTCCTATCACGCGGGTGACGATTTCGCCCGTCTGCGCGAGGCACGTCTGGAGAAGCTGGGCCGGGCTTAAGTCGGGGGTTGCAAAAACCTGCGCAGCGAATTAGGCGGAACGCAGAAAGGCCCGAGTGGCGGAATGGTAGACGCAGCGGATTCAAAATCCGCCGCCGCAAGGCATGTCGGTTCGAGTCCGACCTCGGGTACCATGGCCTTTCCCTCACCTAGATGCTGCTAGGTGCAGTGCCCCGTAAAATTGGAGTGCGGGGCACCTTTACCAATCCAGATTCACCTAAGCCTGCGTCGCTTCACCAGAGAACACTTGTGAGCCTCGCAATCACGATCAAACTTTATCGCATCACCAATGCGGCAGGTCGTGGACATTTTCAGGGTCAGCCAGAGCTGCACGGATGTTCCGCACGCATGCGGGGCTTTGAATTTCTTGAGGTCATGCGCCCTATTCGGAGAATTTTTCGGAATGACGCAAACAAAAATTCCACAACCGCCATTGTCCTTAAACTGAGAGTGATTCTCCTCTACGTAGCACGACAGCATGTTAAGGCTATCTCGCTTCTCGATCCATTCGGCAGGAACGCGGACGCCATGCAGGCGTTGATTGCATAGCCGGATGGGAAGGCTATCGCGGGTTTGGTCTCGCTATGCGGTATCTGCTGATCCTAGAACCTCAACATGTCAGGCCGATGGGAAATGAATGCGTGGCCATCACGCGATGCATTGGGCCGCAGATCTCCGCATATTTATCCCAAGCGTTTAGCCAAGCTGATTGGTCCTTGGCATAGTGCGATCCGGTAAAACTCTGCCCTGCCTGCAAACCAAAGCACGTCATAGGAATTTCGGTGCGGCTCCGTGATCTGACCCCTCAATATCGCTCTTGCCCATAGCGCTGCACGGGGTCGGAAGGCACCCAAACGACAGGCTTATCTTGTCCTGCGGCACGGTAGATTTCGCAGCATCCAGCGCAAGAAATCATCGACGTGAACGACATCCAGTATCGGATGGCGCGGATTTAACTTGACAGTTCTGTGACAGATATGTGAGCATTTGCCCATCGCATTGGCAAATGATGATATGCAGGGGAGGAAATCGAATGACCATGATGCTGCGCGGCCTGATGGGGGCCTGCGCCATAACGGCGCTGGCCGCGCCCGCAATGGCCGAGACGCTGACCATCGCCACCGTGAACAACGGCGACATGATCCGCATGCAAAAGATGACCAAGCCGTTCACCGACGCGAACCCGGACATCGTGCTGGAATGGGTCACTCTGGAAGAAAACGTGCTGCGCCAGCGTGTTACCACCGATATCGCCACTAAAGGCGGCCAATATGACATTGTGACGGTCGGCAACTACGAGGTGCCAATCTGGGCGAAACAGGGCTGGCTGCTGGCGCTTGAGGACATGGGCGAGGATTACGACGCCGACGACATCCTGCCTCCGATCGCGGACGGGCTGTCGCTGGACGGCAAGCTTTACGCCGCGCCCTTCTATGGCGAATCCGCGATGATCATGTATCGCACGGATCTGATGGAAAAAGCCGGTCTGGAAATGCCCGAGCGCCCGACCTGGGACTTTGTCTTCGATGCGGCGCGCAAGATGACCGACAAATCGGCCGAGGTGTATGGAATCTGCCTGCGCGGCAAAGCTGGCTGGGGCGAAAACATGGCCTTCCTGACCTCGATGGGTCACAGTTATGGCGCGCCTTGGTTCGACACCGAATGGAAGCCGCAGTTTGCGAGCGAGCAGTGGAAAAAGGCGCTGACCGATTACGTCACCATCATGAACGAAGCCGGCCCGCCCGGTGCCTCGTCCAATGGTTTCAACGAGAACCTCGCCCTGTTCCAGACCGGCAAATGCGGCATGTGGATCGACGCCACCGTGGCGGCAAGCTTTGTATCCAATCCCAAGGATTCCACCGTGGCCGACAAGGTCGGCTATGCTTTGGCCCCCGAGGGCGAGAAGCCGCAAATGTGGTTGTGGGCCTGGACGCTGGCCGTCCCGTCTTCGACCGACGCGCCGGAGGCTGCCAAGAAGTTCGTCGCTTGGGCGACCTCGAAAGCCTATACCGAGCAGGTAGCGGCCGCCGAGGGCTGGGCGAACGTTCCTCCGGGCACCCGCACCTCGCTTTACGAGAACCAGGAATATCTGGATGCGGCGCCCTTCGCCAAGCCGACGCTGGACAGCATCATGGCGGCGGACCTCAAGAACCCGACCAGTGTGGAAGTGCCCTATATCGGCACGCAATGGGTGGGCATCCCCGAGTTCCAGGCGCTTGGCACCACCGTCGGCCAGCAGTTCTCGGCCGCGCTGGCCGGGCAGGCGAGCGTCGATCAGGCGTTGCAGATGGCCCAGCAGATCGCCGAGCGCGAGATGACCAAGGCGGGCTATCCGAAATAACGGGCGGTTTGCCTGTAACCCGGTCCTGAACCGGGCAGGGGGCGGCCCGCCCGGCCCCTGCCGAAATCCGACCCCTTATCGCTCGCGTGGGGAGGCGCGCCGATGGCTACCCGACATCAGAAAACACTGGCGCGCCTGATGGTCGCGCCCTCGGTCCTGCTGCTGCTGGGCTGGATGGTCGTGCCGCTGGCCATGACCCTGTGGTTCAGCTTCCAAAGCTTCAACCTGCTTTCGCCGGGCATGGAGCAATTCATCGGCTGGACCAACTATAAGTATTTCCTGTCCGATCCCGCTTTCTGGACCGCGATGCAGAATACGCTGCTGCTGGTCGGCGGGGTGCTGGTCATCACCGTAGGCGGCGGCGTCCTGCTGGCGCTGCTGCTGGATCAGCCGATGTTCGGGCAGGGTCTGGTGCGCATCCTGATGATTGCGCCCTTCTTCATCATGCCGACAGTTTCGGCACTGGTGTGGAAGAACATGTTCATGAACCCGGTGAACGGGCTTTTCGCCTGGCTCGCCAAGTCAGTGGGGGCGCAGCCCATCGACTTTCTTGCGCAATATCCGCTGATGTCGATCATCGTGATCGTCGCATGGCAATGGCTGCCCTTTGCCACGCTGATCCTGCTGACCGCCCTGCAATCGCTGGACAGCGAGCAGATGGAGGCGGCCGAGATGGACGGCGCGGGGGCGTGGGCCAAGTTCACCCACCTGATCCTGCCGCACATGTCGCGCGCCATTACCGTGGTGATCCTGATCGAGACGATCTTCCTGCTTTCGGTCTTTGCCGAGATCCTCGTCACCACCAACGGAGGCCCCGGCTATCAGTCTACCAACCTGACCTTTCTGGTCTATAGCCAGGCGCTTTTGCAGTTCGATGTGGGGGGCGCATCCGCCGGGGGCATCATTGCCGTCATCCTTGCCAATATCGTCGCGATCTTCCTGATGCGGATGATCGGCAAGACGCTGGAGTAAGAACCATGGCCCGCAAAACTTCCAATGCCCGCCGCTGGGGCTTTACGATCCTGGCCTGGGGCGTGGCGCTGCTGATCTTTTTCCCGATCCTGTGGACGATCCTGACCAGCTTCAAATCCGAGGCCGACGCCATCGCCAGCCCGCCGAAGTTCCTGTTCTTCGACTGGACGACCGAGAATTATACCGAGGTGCGGGCGCGCTCGCCCTATTTCCGGCATTTCATGAACTCGGTCATCATCTCGGTCGGCTCGACGCTTTTGGGTCTGCTGATCGCCATTCCGGCCGCATGGTCGATGGCCTTCCAGCCGGCCAGGCGGACCAAGGACCTGCTGATGTGGATGCTGTCCACCAAGATGATGCCGGCAGCGGGCGTGCTGATCCCGATGTATCTGCTGTTTCGCGACTGGGGCCTGCTGGACACGCGGATCGGCATCACCGTGGTGCTGATGTTCATCAACCTGCCGATCATCACCTGGATGCTTTATACCTATTTCCGCGAGATCCCTTCGGAAATACTTGAGGCCGCGCGGATGGACGGGGCAACGCTGAGCAGCGAAATCATCCATGTGCTGACGCCGATGGCGGTGCCCGGCATCGCATCGACCTTGCTGCTGAACGTCATCCTGGCCTGGAACGAAGCGTTCTGGACGCTGAACCTGACCACCTCGAAGGCGGCGCCGCTGACGACGTTCATTGCCAGCTTTTCCAGTCCCGAAGGGCTTTTCTACGCAAAACTTTCGGCGGCGAGCACCATGGCCATCGCCCCGATCCTGATCCTTGGCTGGTTCAGCCAAAAGCAACTCGTGCGCGGCCTGACCTTTGGCGCGGTGAAATAAGGGGGGAACGATGGGTAGCATCACGCTTCAACAGGTCCGCAAAAGCTTCGGCGACATCGAGGTCATCCCGGGCGTCGATCTGGAGATCAAGGACGGGGAATTCGTCGTCTTCGTCGGCCCCTCGGGCTGCGGAAAATCCACGCTTTTGCGCCTGATTGCGGGGCTTGAGGACGTGACCTCGGGCCGGATCCTGATCGACGGTCAGGACGTGACGCAGGCCGCACCGGCAAAGCGTAAGCTGGCCATGGTGTTCCAGTCCTATGCGCTTTACCCGCATATGTCCGTCAGAAAGAACATCGCCTTTCCGTTGAAGATGGCGGGGATGGCGGCGGATGAGCAAGACCGGCGCGTCAAGCATGCGGCCGGGATCCTGAACCTGACGGATTATCTGGATCGCCGCCCGGGCCAGTTGTCGGGCGGCCAGCGCCAGCGGGTCGCCATCGGGCGGGCCATCGTGCGCGAGCCTTCTGCGTTTCTGTTCGATGAGCCGCTGTCGAACCTCGACGCGGCGCTGCGGGTGAACATGCGGGTCGAGATTTCCGAACTGCACAAGAAACTGACGACCACCATGGTCTATGTGACACATGATCAGGTCGAGGCGATGACCATGGCTGACAAGATCGTCGTTCTGCGCGCCGGCCGGGTCGAGCAGGTGGGCAGCCCGCTGGAGCTTTACCGCACACCGCAGAACCGTTTTGTCGCGGGTTTCATCGGCAGTCCGAACATGAACTTCATCGAGGGCGAGGCCGCAGCCCGGTTGGGCGCCCATGCTATCGGCGTGCGCCCCGAACATTTCGCCATGTCCACGACCGAGGGCCAGTTCGCCGGCACGGTGGGCGTGGCCGAGCATCTGGGCTCGGACACCTTCCTGCATGTCGATCTGGATGGGGGGCCCCATATCGTTGCGCGCGGGGCGGGCGAGTTCCCGGTCCATCACGGTGATCGCATCTATCTGACCCCGCAGGAGGGCCGGGTATATCGCTTTGACCAACAAGGGCTGGCGCTTTAGAGCACCGCGCTTTTCGCATTTCAGAACCGGGATGACTTCGGATGGACAGGCTTTCCAATCAGACCCTTGACCGCATCGCCCAGCCGGTGCCGGGTTATGACCGGCACGGTTTGCGCGCCGGTATCGTGCATTTCGGCGTCGGCAACTTCTTTCGCGCCCATCAGGCGGCCTATCTGGACCGGCTGATGAACATGGGGCTGGCGGATGATTTCGCCATCATCGGCGCCGGCGTGATGTCCGGGGATGCGCGCATGCGCGAGACATTGGCCGCGCAGGATTATCTTTACACGCTGGTCGAGCAATCGGCCGAAAGTTCGGATGCCCGCGTGCTGGGTCCCATTGTGGATTATATCGCACCGGGCGATCATCTGCGCATCATCGCCACGCTTGCCGATCCCGCGATCCGCATCGTGGCGCTGACCATTACCGAAGGCGGCTATTTCATCGATGCCGCCACGGGGCATTTCGATCCGACCCATCCCGCCATCGCAGCCGATGCGCAAAACCCAGCCGTGCCGCAAACCGTCTTTGGCCTGATCGTTGCCGGGCTTGCTGCGCGCCGGGCGGCAGGGCACGCGCCCTTTACCGTCATGTGTTGCGACAATATCCCGCATAACGGCAACGTCACCCGCGAGGCGGTGGTCGGGACTGCGCGGCTCAGCAATCCCGGGCTTGCTGACTGGATTGCCGCCCATGTCGCCTTTCCGAATGCCATGGTGGACCGGATCACGCCCGCCACCTCGGATCGCGAGCGGCAGATGGTGCGCGAGGATTTCGGCATCAACGACGAGGCTCCGGTCTTTTGCGAGGATTTCATCCAATGGGTGCTTGAGGACAATTTTCCTGCCGGCCGCCCGCCATTGGAGCGGGCCGGAGTCGAATTCGTCGAGGATGTGACCCCATGGGAGCTGATGAAGATCCGCATCCTGAACGGCGGACATGCGGTAATCGCCTATCCTGCGGGGTTGCTCGATATCCATTTCGTGCATGAGGCGATGCAGGATGCGCAGGTCCGCGCCTTTCTGGAAAAGATCGAGGCGGATGAGATCATCCCTGCCGTGCCCCCGGTGCCCGGCACCGACCTGCACGCCTATTTTGCCAAGGTGGCCGAGCGTTGCGCCAATCCCAAGATCGGCGACACCGTGCGCCGGCTTTGCCTTGACGGCTCGAACCGGCAGCCGAAATTCATCGTGCCGACCATCGCGCACCGATTGGAACGTGGCCTGTCGGTCGAGGGGCTGGCGCTGGAATCGGCGCTGTGGTGCCGTTACTGCGAAGGCCACAGCGACAGTGGCACGGTGATTGCGCCCAACGACCCGAACTGGGATCTGCTGACCGGCCGGGCGCAGGCTGCGAAAACTGATCCCTCCGCCTGGCTGGGCATGGCCGAGATCTATGGCGCGACAGGCACCGATCCGCGTCTGGCCCAGCCGTTCGCCCGCTGGCTGGCGATGCTGTGGGACAAGGGCACACGCGCCACGCTTGACGCCTATCTGAAGGGCTAGGGGTGGCGCGGGGGCTGATCTTTGATTGCGACGGGGTGCTGGTCGATTCCGAGCCCCTGGCCGCGGTCGAGATCGAAGCGCTGATGCAAAGGCTGGGCGCACCGATCACCCGCGACCGCATTTACGACGAGTTTCTGGGCCGCTCGTTCACGACCATCATCGACGCCGCACAGCGCCATGGCGTCGACCTGCAACCGGCCCTGCCAAGCTATGCCGAAGCTCTGGCGCTGCGTCTGCGCCGCGAATTGCGCCCGGTGCCCGGTATGGTCGAGGCTTTGGCGGAACTGTCGGGGCCGCGCGCGGTGGCGTCCTCCAGCGCACCGGATCGGCTGCGCCTGTCCTTGTCGCTGACCGGGCTCGCGCCGCTTTTCGGGCCGCATGTCTATTCCGCGACGCAGGTTGCGCGCGGAAAGCCCGAACCAGACCTGTTCCTGTTCGCCGCCCGGCATCTGGGCATCGCCCCCGCCGACTGCGTGGTGATCGAGGACAGCCCTGCCGGTCTGCGTGCCGCGCGCGCAGCGGGGATGCGCGTGATCGGTTTTCTGGGCGGCAGCCATGCCGCGCCCGCGCATCTGGCCCAGAAGTTGGCGGCGCTGTCCCCCGACGCGCTGATTGACCACGCGCGGGATTTGCCCAAGACTCTGGCCGGACTGGGCTAGGTAAGGGGAATCGGCGTGCTGATCGGGGCCGTGGATGTGGGCTCGGCCCGTGCTCGGGCAGGGCTGTTTACCCTTGATGGCCGGCTGATCGCCCGTGCCAGTCGCGGTTTCGCCACCATTTCCGGGCCTGACCGGCAGTCCATGCACGAATTCGCTGAGATCTGGCAGGCGGTGGCCGAGGCTTTGGCCGAGGCGCGGCGTCAGGCCGGCGCCAGCCCCGCACAACTTCGCGCCCTGTCCTTTGACGCCACCTGTTCGCTGGTGGTCGATGCGCCGGGTTTTACGCCCGACGTGATCGCTTGGCATGATCATCGTGCCATTGCCGAGGCCGCCGAGCTAAGCCGCATCCCGCATGAGGTCGTGGCGCGGGCAGGGGGCTCGGTTTCCCCCGAGATGCAGACGCCGAAACTGATGTGGCTTCGCCGCCATCGCCCCGAGATCTGGGCGGTTCTGGCAGGGGTGCGCGATCTTTGCGATCATCTGGCCTTTCGCGCCACCGGGATCGAGGCGCGTTCGCTTTGCGCGGCGGCGGCAAAATGGGCCTATCTGCCCGACCGGGGCGGCTGGCAGGATGATTTGCTGGTGCAGGCCGGTATCGCGGATTTCCCCCGCCCGGAGCCGGTGCTGCCGCCCGGCACGCAGATCGGCCGGCTTTCGCAGCAGGGAGCAGCCGAACTGGGGCTTGAGCGCGAGACGCTGGTTGCCGCGGGTCTGATCGACGCCTTTGCCGGCGCGCTTGGTGCGGCACCCGGTATACCGGCGCTGATCGCCGGGACCTCGAACTGCGTCATGGCGGGCGGGCTGGCCCCGCGCGCGGCCCTGTGGGGACCCTATCCCGGTGCGATCCTGCCCGGCGAAAGCGTCAGCGAGGGCGGCCAGTCCGCGACGGGCGCATTGCTTGAGCAGGTGCGCGGGCTTTACCCGAACCCGGCCACGCATGATGAAATCCTCGCGCGAATCGCCGCCAACCCCGAACCGGCCCCGGACCTGCATGTCCTGCCCGATATCAAGGGCAGTCGTACACCCTTTGCCGATCCGTTGTTGCGCGGTGCGGTTCATGGCCTGTCGCTGGAGCGCAGCCCCGATGCGCTGGATGCGCTTTATTGGCGCGCGGCGGTGGGGATTGCGCTGGGAACGCGGCAGGTCGTGGCGCATATGGGGCTGGTGCCCGCCGCGCTTGCCATGGCCGGGGGGCAGGCGCGCTCGGTCCTGCTGCGCCAGCTTTATGCCGATGCGACCGGTATCGAAATTCACTGGCAGCCCGAGGACGCAGTGTTGCGCGGCACCGCCATCGCGGCGGCCTCGCCTTTGGTCGGCGGGATCGGCGAGGCACGCGCGCGTTTCGCCAGACCGATCCAGATCACCCGCCCCGATCCGGCCGCAGGCACGCGACGCGAGCGGGACTGGCGCATCTATCTGCGCATGCAACAGCAGCGGGCCGAGATCGCCGCCATGTAAGGGTCAATCCGCCAGCAGCGCGGCCCCCGTCGCGGCATCGGTGATCAGGCCGCTGATCAGCCCGCCCCGTAGCGCACCGCGGATCGCCGGCACCTTCTCGATGCCATGGGCGGCACCGATGACAAGCGTGGTTTCGCGCGGAGGGATCGGGGCCGAGGCCACACGGTCATTGCTTAGCCCGGATACCAATGTGCCCTCTACGTCATAGGCCCAGCCGGTGATCTCGCCCACCGCGCCGGCCGCGACCAGTGCCTCGACATCCGGTTGCGACAGAAATCCGTCAAGCATCAGCGGTGCGCGCTCGCCCACCGTGCCGATGCCGACAAAGGCCACGGCAGCCTCGGTGGACATACGGATCAGCCGCTCGATGCTGGGCTGGCTGTTGAAGGCCTGCCGCTCGCGGACGCTGGGCGCGATGACCGGCAGGGGCAGGGGAAAGCTGCGCGCGCTGACCAGATCGGACAGTGTGAACAACACGTTGTAATAGGCTGTCGACCCGTCCGGCGCGATATTGCCGGTCAGTGACACGATGCGGTGCTGCGGGCAGTCGACATGCGGCAATTGCGCGACGGCGCTGCGCAAGGTGCGGCCAGTCCCGATGGCCAGGGTCATCGGATCGGGCCGGCGCAGCCACTGCTCGATCACATCGGCCAGCATCAACGCCACGCCGGCCTCGGGGGCATCCGAAGGGGCGATCTGGCAGAAATCCAGCCGCCATTTCCGCTGCAGGCCGGCCGCAAGGTCCATGCAATGCGCAAAGGGGTGATCGATGCGGATCTTGACGATGCCTTCGGCCATGGCCTGCGCGACAAGACGCTGCGCGGTCTGGCGCGAGATACCCATGATCCCCGCGATTTCGTCCTGGGTCTTGCCCGCGACATGGGAAAGCCACGCTGCCTTGGCCGCCTGTTCCAGTTTTCGGCCCTGGTTCGACATGGGATGTGGCTTTCCGTCTTTCGCGCTTGAACTGATCGCTGTGCTTGCCTCCCGTGTCTAGCTTGCCGGCAATCCTGCTGTCCAGCACCGGGTTGGGCATCGACGCCGCTAGTGCGAACGGTCTGCCGGCTGTATGTGACTGCGTCAAAAGCGCGCAGTCTAAAATGTGACCTTCGTATTCATGTTTGATTCGCCTATGCAGGCGCTGTCATGTCGGCTTGGGCGTTCCAGCCGCCGATATGCCGTAGCAAGCCATGTCGCCAGCCTCCTCATTGACACCCGCGCGCCGCATCGCCGGTCGCACTTTCCCGTCGGGGAAACTGAAGGATGTGCCTACATGGACGCTGACAACAAGATCAAACCCTTTCCCCGGATGGCCCCCGTCCTGACCGGGCTGGCCGCGGGCCTGTCCCTGCAAGCAGGCGTCGCCCTGGCGCAATCGGCGGCCCCCGGCGCGGTCATTATCCTGGATGAGATCGAGGTCCGCGCCGATACCACCGCAAGACGCTTTGAGGTGACGCCCGGCGCGGCGACACTGATCGACCGCAGCGAGGCGCAGGGACAGGCCGCGCCGACGCTGGCCGATACGCTGTCGCAGGTGCCCGGCGTCGTGGTGCAGGAATTCTTTGGCGGCAACGACCAGCCGCGCATCCAGATCCGTGGCTCGGGCCTGCAACAGAACCCGGCGGAACGCGGCCTTCTCGTGTTGCAGGACGGGATGCCGGTGAATCGCGCCGACGGGTCTTATGTGGTTGGCCTTGCTGCGCCCGGACAGGCGGAAAGTATCGAGGTGTTCCGGGGTGCCTCCGCCAACCGCATCGGCGCGAACGTGTTGGGCGGAGCGATCAACTTTGCGTCGCCCTCGGGGGCGTCGGCGCCGGGCACGCGGCTCTCGTTCGGTGGCGGCAGTTTCGGGCGGGGCGAGGTTGCGGGCAGCTATGGCATCGACACCGAGAATGCCGATGTCCTGCTGCGCTTTGAGCATACGCAAAAGGACGGCTATCGCGATTACAACAGCTCGCGCCGGACGGCGATCGGCGGCAATGTCACGCTGCAGACGGGCGAGGCGGTAACGCGGCTGTTTCTAAGCCACACCGATCTGGAATTCGACGTGGCCGGGCCGCTGACCTGGGATGCGATCCAGAACAACCCCGAAAGCAACCACTCGGGCCCTGTGATCGTCGGGGGCGTGCCGGTCGGGCCGGGACCGAACGTATGGCGCGACCAGCCGCGACGCGACACGCGCCAGACGCTGGCCGGCGCCCGCACGACGCTGGAGCGCGGCGCGGACATCTATGACCTTGGCGTAAGCCTGTCGCATACCAAGGACACATTCGCCTTCCCGATCTCTGCGGGCTTCCGTGACACCGACAGCACCGACGCGACGGTCACCGCCCGCTACAGCCGTATGGGCGAGGGCGATCTGCCTTTGTTCGAGACCGGTCTGACGTGGTCCTTTGGCGAGGCTGACCGCGACTATTTCCACAATCTGGGCGGAGAGCGCGGTCCGGCCTTTGGCAGGAACCGGCTGAAGGCCGATACCCTGTCGATCTTTGCCGGGGCAAATCTGCCGGTGGGCGGTTTTACCCTGTCGCCCTCGATCGCGTTCAACCATGCCAATCGGGAAAGCGAGGACCGCTGGGGCGCGGCGACCCGGCCCACGGTGGCCTATCACCCGATGTTCCCCGATATGCGCCTGCCTGACGGCGCGGTGCCGGCGGGCTCGACCAGCTACGATCGCAGCTATAGCGGCTTCACGCCCGCGCTGGCGCTGTCCTGGGCCCCGGCCGAGGGGCAATTCGCCTGGGTCTCGCTGTCGCGCGGGTTCGAGCCGCCGACCCATGACGACCTGCTGGGCACGGTGGGCGGCACGCCGAACAGTGGGCCGGGCCGGCCGAACCCCGCCGATCCGACCGTCCCGGCGGCCATGTTCGCTACACCCGATCTGAAGGCGCAGACCTCGACCACGCTGGAACTGGGCTGGCGCGGGACATGGCAGCCACTGTCATGGGACGCGACCGCCTATCATTCGCGGCTGAACAACGAACTCCTGTCCCTGCGCGATGTGACCGGCGCCACGCTGGCCTCGGTCAACGCCGGGCGCACGCTCCATACCGGGGTCGAGCTTGGCCTGTCGGGCGAGTTGACTGAGACGCTGTCGGGGCGGCTGGCATGGACATGGCAGGATTTCCGCTTTGACAACGACCCGGTGCGTGGCGACAACCGCATCGCCGGCGCCCCCCGCAACGTGATCTCGCTTGCGCTGGACTGGCGCCCGGTCGAGCGCCTGACCATCAGCGGCAAGCTGCATTGGGTGCCGGGAGAGACGCCGGTGGACAACATGAACACGGTCTTCAACGAGTCTTATGCACTGGTCGATCTGGGGGCCGAATATGCGCTGACCCCGAACGCCTCGGTCCATGTTCAGGTCACCAACCTGACGGATGAACGCTATGCAGCCTCGACGCTGGTCGTGGATCAGGCTTCGGCCGGGCAGGCGGCCTTTATCCCGGGAGAGGGGCGGGCCTTCTATCTGGGCACCCGGCTGCGGTTCTGATGACGGGGCCGCACTTGCCCGAACCGTGCCGTCTGGCTTGTCATTTGCCGTGACGGCGGGCCGGGCGGTCACTATCCCGGCGTGCGCCATTGACCATCTGGCGCGCGCCATGCTTTTTTTGCGGGCGGATCAAGGAAGCCGTGTTCATGCGACTGACCAGCTTTTCAGACTATGCCCTGCGCCTGCTGATCTATGCGGCGCGGCATCCCGACCGGCTGGTGACCATCGAAGAGGCGGCGGCGGCCTATGATATCTCGCGCAGCCATCTGACCAAGGTGGCCAACGTGCTGACGCGGGCGGGGTTTCTGAATTCGGTTCGCGGGCGCTCGGGCGGGCTGGAACTGGGGCGCGACCCGGTTTCGTTGCCCTTGGGCGAAGTGCTGCGCGTGACCGAGCCGGACATGGCCGCGGCCGAATGTTTCGGCCCCGAGGAAATCCGCGATCCCAACCGCCCCGGCGCGCTGGACGCGGCGATCAGGGACGCGCTTGGCGCGTTTTTGCAAGTGATGGACCACCGCACGCTGGCCGACCTGCTGGCAGATGGACAGGAGTAGGCGATGAATTTCCCCGCGTTCTTTGACGATGCGCCACAGGTCCGGGTCCACGATCCGCTGGCGGGCTTTCTCGGCTCGGTCGAGGACGGGGCGCTGACCTATCGCTATCAGGATGCCGTGCGGCTTTGCGGTCACTCCTGTCCCGTGGTCGCCGGCGCATGGCTGATGGTTCTGGCCGGCCTTGAATGGCTTTATGGCGGCGATCTGCCCGAACGTGGCGGTATCGAGGTTCACATGCGCGATGGGGCGACACAGGGCACAACCGGCGTGACTGCCTCGGTCGCGGGGTTGGTGACGGGTGCGGCGGCCGAGGGCGGCTTTCACGGCATTGGCGCGAGGCATCTGTTCTCGCGTCGCGGGCTATTGCGGTTCGAGGCGCCCGTCGATGGTATCATGGGCTTGCGCCGGCGCGACAGCGGCGCAGGCGTGGTCGTCGATATCGACACCGGCTACGTTCCGCATGATCCTGCCATGGCCGATTTGATGTCGCGGGCCGTGCAAGGGCTTGCCGACAAGGCCCAGCAGGCCCGTTTTTCAGAGCTGTTTCAGGATCGTGTCCGACGGATGTTCGCGGCGGCGGATGATCCCAAGCTGATCCATCTTTACGACTGGCCGGTGGCATGAAACGCCCGGACTGGCCCGTTGATGCCGTCCCTTATCGGCGCACGCCGGAATTCGACGAGACCACCGTGCCCAAAGGCCTGCTACGCGCCCATTCCACGCGGGACAAAACCTGGGCGCGGCTGCATGTGCTGGACGGGCGGCTGATCTTTCGCGATCTGATCGATGGGGCCGAACTGGTGCTGGAGCCGGGGATTCATCCGCTGATCCATCCGCAGCGGTTGCACGAGGTTGCAATCCTTGGCTCGGTGCGCTTTTTTGTCGAGTTTTGCGTCCGGCCGGGCGATTCACCGCCAAGGACCTGATCAAAATCAAAGAAGAGCGCTTTCTCACGCCATAAGACTTTGTCAACTAAGCCAGCCTTGTGCCAGCCATCCCGTCCTACCTTTTGATCGTCAGGAGGGCAGCCATGTCCCATTCCCTTTGCCATCCCTCGCGCCGCGCCTTGCTTGCCGGGGCGGGCGCCTTGGCCGTCACGCTGGCAGCGCCCCGCACCCTGCGCGCAGCACCGCTTGCGCGGTTGGCGCTGTTTGGACCACCCGCCGGCCCCAGCATCACCTTGGCCCATGCCGTTGCCAGCGGCGCGCTGAAGGAGCTGTCGGACGATGTGTCGCTGACCGTCTGGCGCACCCCGGATGAGCTGCGTGCCGGGCTGACCTCGGGCACGATAGACCTGTCGGTCGTGCCGGTTCAGGTCGCCGCGAACCTCTACAATCGCGGCATGGGGCTGGGGCTGGTCAACACCATGACCGACGGGCTTTTGTTCATCGTGGCCGAGACCGGTACGGCCGCGGATTTCCCCGCGCTGGAAGGTCGGCGCGTGGCGCTGCCTTTTGTCAACGACACCCCCGATTTCGTGCTGCGCGCGCTGCTGGCGCGGCATGGCATCGCGGATAAGGTCCAACTGCTTCCGGTCGGCAGCCCCATCGAGGCTGCGCAGATGCTGCTTGCCGGCCAGATCGACGCGGCGCTGCTCAGCGAGCCGGCCTCCAGCGTCGCCATCATGCGGGGCGGGATGGCGGGCAAAAGCTTTGCCCGGGTGATCGACCTGCAAGAGGAATGGGGCAGGCATGGCACAGTCGGGCCGGTGCTGCCGCAGGCCGGGCTGGCGGCGACCAAGGCCTTCATGACCAATGGCGCCGAACTGCTGGCCCCTTTGCAGGCCGCGCTTGCGCGCGCCAACGAAGAGGTTCTGGCCGATCCGGTGCAAGCCGCGACCGCAGCCGCCGGACCTTTGGACATGCCTGCGCCGGTTCTGGCGCTGTCGGTGCCACATTCCCGGCTGGCCGTCCGTCCCGCATCCGAGGCACGACCCGCGGTCGAGGCGATCCTTTCCCTGATGGCCGAAACAGATGTGGCGATCATCGGCGGCAAATTGCCTGACGATGGGTTCTATCTGCTGTGAATTGGCTTGCGGCATGTCTTGACCGCTTGGCCCGGCTGGGCCGGTTTCTGTGGTCGGCCTGGGCCGGGCTGGCGGGTTTGGCCCTGATCGCGGCCGTCTGGCAGGCCGGGCACGAAGCTTATGGCGATTTCATCCTGACCGCGCCGCTGGACACCATGAAAGCGGCGACACGGCTTTTGCGCGAAGGACAGGCACAAGAGTTGCTGGCACTCACGACTGCGCGGGCACTGACCGGCTTTGCGCTTTGCGCGGTGATCGGCACGCTGGCCGGCGTGGTGGCGGGCTACTCTCCGGCCGTGCTGCGGCTGTCGCGTCCGATCCTGACCCTGCTTTTGGGCGTGCCGCCCATCGCCTGGATCGTGCTGGCGATGATCTGGTTCGGCGCGTCGGACATGACCGTGGCTGTGACGATCCTGATCTCATCGACGCCGGTGGTCTTTGTCGGCGCGGTCGAGGGCGTGACGACGCGCGACCGCGGCCTTGATGACATGGCGCAGGTTTTCGGCGCCGGGCCGCTGCGGCGGTTCCTGTATGTCTCGGCGCGGCAAATCTCGGCGCAACTGTTCCCGGCGCTGATCCTTGCGCTTGGCTCGGCCTTCAAGGTGGCGATCATGGCCGAGCTTCTGGCCAATGCCGGGGGAATCGGCGGGGCGCTGGCGCGGGCGCGCGCCATGCTGGACATCGCCGAGGCGCTGGCCTGGGTCAGCCTGGCCGTGGCTGCATTGATCGTAGTCGAATATATCCTGATCCGCCCGGTCAGGGCCGAACTGGAACGCTGGCGCGAGGCCGCCGCACCCTGGGGCGTCAAGCGATGAGCCTGCTGGAACTGAACCGGATCGGTCATTCGTTCTTTGGCCGCACCGTGCTGGAGGGGATCACGCTCAGCGTCGCGCGTCAGGAGATCGTGGCGCTGGTCGGGCCGTCAGGTTCGGGTAAATCGACGCTGGCCCATATCGCTGCCGGGCTGGTCGAGCCGCGAGAGGGGCGGATATTACGCCGCTATCATCGCCACGCGATGATCTTTCAGGACCCGCGCCTGATGCCTTGGGCCACTGCCGCCGGCAATATCGGCTTTCCGCTGCGCCTGTCGCGTGCGCCGCGCCGGATGCGGGGCCAAATGATCACCGATGCCGCGCTGCGCGCCGGGCTGTTGCCCGAGGATATGGAGAAATACCCCTCGGAATTATCCGGCGGCATGCGTCAGCGGGCCGCCATCGCCCGCGCGCTGGTGACGAACCCGGACTTCATCTATTTCGACGAGCCGTTTACGGCGCTGGACGTCGCGCTGAAACGCCGGATGCAGGATCTGGTGATCGAGGCAGCCGCGACGGCCAGTTTCGCGGCGCTGTTCATCACCCATGACTTGCTGGAGGCAATCCGCATCAGCCATCGGATCCTTGTGCTGGATCCCAACGGACGCGGCGTTGCGGGCGAGCAGATACCCCCCGGCAGTCCGGGCTCCCGAGACGAGAATGCGATCTTCGCCTTGCGCCAGCATTACCTGACCGCCGATCCGCTGTTTGCGCATATCCACGACATCGACGAACGGCTGCGCCCATGAAGCCCCCTTTGCATCGCGTGCTTTCCGACGAAGGCTTTCGCCTGTTCTTTCCGCTGACCGCGCTTCATGCCGCGTTGTGGCCGCTGGTCTGGGTGGCGTTGTGGTCTTTTGACCTGCCTTTGGCACAGCGGATTCCCCCGGGGATCTGGCACGCCAACGAGATGATTTTCGGGGCGTGGGGTGCGGCCCTTTTGGGGTTCCTGACAACAGCCGCGCCGGAATGGACCGACTCGCCCCGCCTGCGTGGAGGGGCGCTTTGGGGGCTGGCCGCGCTTTGGGCGCTGGCGCGGGTTGCGGGGCTTCTGGGGGCCGACGGGCTGATCCTGCTGGCGATGCTGGCCGATCTGGCGTGGTTGGTCCTGCTGGTCACCTATCTGCTGAAACTGTCGATCGAGCAGCGCACGACCCGGGTGCTTAGTTTTGTGGGATGGCTTTTCGCCCTGACGCTGGCCTGCCTGATGGCGCGCATGGCAATGCTGGCGGGACAGGTCGAGACGGCGACAGAGTGGCTGCGGATCTCGGGTCTGCTGTTTCTGGGCCTGCTGGGTCTTGTTCTGGCGCGCATCACCGTGCCGGTGACCAATATCGTGCTGGACCCCAGTGAAAGAACCTCGCCCTTTCGGCCGCATCCGGGCCGGTTGCATCTGTCGGCCGGTCTGGTGGCGCTGGCCTTGATGGGACAAGTGGCCGGCCTGTCGCCCTCGGTCGGGGGATTTCTTTGGATCGCTGCCGGGGCCGCCTATATGGACCGCATGGCCGAAGGGTTCGTCGGTCCCGAGGCGTTCCGCGCCGAGATCATGGTGCTGATGGCGGCGGCGGGTTTTCCGGGGGTCGGATTGCTGACGCTGGGGGCCTCGGCGCTAGGTGCCCCGTGGGCCGAGGCCGGGCCGCTGCATCTGGCGCTGATGGGCGGGCTGGGGCTGGGCGTGCTGGCGGTACTGGCTATTGCCGGGCGGTTCCATACCGGACAGGGGCTTGGCCTGAGCCTTGCGACCCGGTTGGCGTTCGTGTTGGCTGCGGCGGCTGTTTTACTGCGCGCGCTGCCCGAGATGGGCTTGATGCCATGGCCACCCGGTCCCCTGCATCTGGTCGCGGCCATCCTGTGGGCAGCAGCGTTTCTGCTGTGGCTGATCGATTACTGGCCCGCAATAAAACGCCTGTCCTGAACTGGGGAAGGCCGGAGCGGATCGTCCCGGCTATCCGTCGCATAACGGGTGCCGCCGGGTGGCGGCACCTGTCGGTGCGGCAATCTTACGCGGCAAGATGCTGCGTCTGGCCAAGTGCCTGATCGATTGCCACCTGCCGCTGCTCGGGCCCAATGCTCAATCCATCGGCCGTCACGAATTCTGGCGTGATGCCGATAAAACCAAAGACCGAACGCAGATAGGTCTCCAGATGCTCCAGCGCGACGGCGGGATTCTCGCTGTAAAAACCGCCGCGCGCCAAGGCGATGATCACGCGCTTGCCGCTGGCAAGGCCCTCGGGACCTTCAGCCGTATAGCGAAAGGTCTTTCCGGCCACGAGAACGCGGTCGATCCATGCCTTGAGCTGGCTGGGCAGGGTGAAATTATACATCGGCGCACCGATCACGACCGTATCGGCGGCCAGAAACTGATCCAGCACCGAGGTGTCGGCAAGCGCATCCAGCGTCAGATGCGGCAAAGGCTCGCTGGCCAGATCGCGACGGACGACACCGACCCCGGGTTGCGCGGCCGAGAGCCTGTCGATGATTGCCTGGCTGACGATGCGGCTTACGCTGTTATCGCCGGTGATGCTGCTGTCGATATGCAGGATGGTCACTCTTGTCTCCTTGGTATGGAATATATACTGAGGATGCTTAAGTAACCAATGCGGAACCGACCGCAAGAAGGCACAATCCTGTGCCACACTTACATGGCTGTGACTTGGTCACAGCAAGGGAACCGGAGAAACCGCATGCATGACCCCGACAGCTTTGGATGCAGAGCCTTCACGGCCGTTCTTCAGCGGATCGGTGACAAGTGGAGCCTGCTGATTGTTTCGGTGCTGGCTGACGGACCTAAACGGTTCAGCGAGTTGAGGCGCGAAATTCCCAGCATATCCCAGCGCATGCTGACGCTGACCTTGCGGGGGCTGGAACGTGACGGTCTGGTGTCGCGCACCGTAACGCCCAGCATCCCGCCTCGGGTGGATTATGAACTGACGCAGCTTGGTCAATCGCTGCGCAAACCTGTTTGTGCCTTGGCCGAATGGGCGATGGCAAATATCGACGTGATCCATACGTCCCAGACGCGCTTCGACCGGGCGAATGGCGAAAAGGTCTAGATGGATCTACCTTTTCGCTCACCCGTTCAAAGCTTTGTTCAGATGGCGAAATCTTCCAGAGATTTACCGGCATCCAGCCCTTCGATGATCCATGACGGTTTGCGGCCCCGCCCGCTCCAGGTCAGTTCGGGATTCTCGGGATGGGCATATTTCGGCGCAGTCGCGGGCCGTTGCGCTGCCGCCTCGATCAATTGCGACAGAGAATAGCCGTATTGTTTCGCGGCTTCCTCGGCTTTTGCACGGGCTTCGGCTTTGCGGCGCGATTCAAAACCGTCAATTGCCTTTTCGACATCCTTGAACAACTGCTTCAATTCGGTCAGCGACATTGCATTCAGATCAAGATCGTTCATTTTTGCCCTTTCAAGATGGCGATCCAACATCGGCATATTATCGATTCCGGTCGATGTGGCGCTCAGATTGTTTGAAATAGCCATTAATCACGGCGGGTTTCAAGATGGGCTGTTCTGCAGCAGACTAATGCAATGCGTTCCCTACTAGGTCATGTTGACAAATGGCGGAGCCAGAGGCGGATCGACGTGATGTCGATGAAGCCCAGGAAGCTTTCGGCGGTCTTGTCGTAGCGGGTGGCGACGCGACGGGCATTCTTGAGCTTGTTGAAGCACCGCTCAACGAGATTGCGCAGGCGGTAGAGCCTGCGGTCAACGGCGACCCGTAGCTTCCGGGTTTTGCGCATGGGGATGACCGGCACCACGTCGCGCACCTCCATGGTCTTGCGGATGTTGTCGGAGTCGTAGCCGCGGTCTGCGAGCAGAACGCTTGGCTCGGGCAGGTTGTCAGCCATGACCAGATCGAAGCCGAGGTAGTCCGATGTCTGCCCGGCCGTGATCTCGGTTCTCATGGGCAGGCCTGCCGCATTGACCCGCAGATGGATCTTGGTCGTGAAGCCACCTCGCGAGCGGCCGAAACCTTGGCGCGGAGTCCCCCTTTTGCGCCCGCTGCCTGATGATGAGCGCGAACCACGGTGCTGTCGATCATCTGCAGCGCATCCGGCACGATCCGGCTCTCGTTCAGCGCCTCCAGGATCTGTTCCCACAGCCCCGCCAACGTCCAGCGCCGGAACTGCCGATAGACAGACGACCATTTGCCGAACTCTTCCGGCAGGTCGCGCCAGGGCGACCCCGTTCGGGCGATCCAGAAAATCCCATCCAGAACAAGCCGATGGTTCGTGGGCTTGCGGCCGTTCGGAGAACGGACAGCCAGGATGAAGCGTTCAAAGAACGCCCACTCGTCGTTCGACATCAGGTTTCGTGCCACGCTGGTCTCCATTGCAGATACCAGCTTGAATCACGATCACCGCGCCCGGTGAATCCCTTTTGTCAACACGCCCTAGATATATTCGCGCCATGGTTGCGTTCCGTCAACGGAATAATGCGATATGTCCATATATCCACCGCTGTCTTTAGGAGCTAAGTTTTCCGGGGCGGGGATAATGAACCCATATGCGGTCTCGGAAATCTCTCGGTCGGATCAATGGAATCGAGGTGGTGGCTTTGCGATCAAAAAATTCAGCAAGACATGTATTGAGAATAAAATTCTTGGTACCAGCGGCGATGAAGAAAGAATAATGTCCAAATTGTATAAAAGAACTTTGCGGGTATCTTTATCCGCTGGGCCGTCAGGACGGTGTCATATCATGGATATGATTAATTTGTCTGGCGGCCCGGTCGCTTTTTTGCAGCAGGGCCGCCCTGTTTGAATAGGGCGCTATTCCACCTCGATCATGAGATCTTTTGCGTCGATCTGCTGGCCTGGGACGACATGCAGGGCCTTGACGGTGCCGGCGCGGTCGGCGTGGATGCCGGTTTCCATCTTCATCGCCTCGATGGTCAGAAGCAGATCGCCGGGGTTGACCTTTTGGCCCTGTGACACTGCGACCGAGGCCACGACGCCGGGCATCGGCGCGCCCAGATGACCGTCGTTCGCGGGGTCGGCCTTGGGTCGGGCGGCAGTCTGCGACTTGACCAGACGGTTCGGCACCCGGATCACCCGCGGCTGGCCGTTCAGCTCGAAGAACACCTTGACCTCGCCGGCATCGTCCGTCTCGCCCAGGGTCAGCAGCCGTACCTCCAGCGTTTTGCCGGGGTCGATCTCGGCCTCGATCTCTTCGCCCGGCTCCATGCCGTAAAAGAAAGTCCGCGTCGGCAGCACCCGCACCGGGCCGTATTGGCGGTGCCGGCCCATGTAGTCCAGAAAGACCTTGGGATACATCAGATAACCGTTCAGGTCCTCGTCATCCACCGCCTTGCCTTCCAACTGGCGGATCACATCGGCGCGCGTGGCCTCCAGATCCACGGGCGCCATCGCCGCGCCGGGGCGGGTGGTCAGCGGAGCCTCTCCCTTGAGCACCTTGCGTTGCAGCGCCTCGGGCCAGCCGCCGGGGGGCTGGCCAAGGTTGCCCTTCAGCATGTCCACGACCGAGTCGGGGAAGGCCACCTCGACATTCGGGTCCTCGACCTGCGCACGTGTCAGGCCCTGCGCCACCATCATCAGCGCCATGTCGCCTACCACCTTGGACGAGGGCGTGACCTTGACGATATCGCCGAACATCCGGTTCACCTCGGCATAGGCCTGGGCGACCTCGTGCCAGCGATCCTCAAGGCCCAGGCTGCGCGCCTGCGCTTTCAGGTTGGTGAACTGGCCTCCGGGCATCTCGTGCAGCCAGACCTCGGATGCCGGGGCCTGCAACCCGCTCTCGAAGGCGGCGTAATGTTCGCGCACGGCTTCCCAGTAGTTCGAGATCTCGCGGATCGCCTTGATATCCAGCCCGGTGTCGCGATCGGTGTGGCGCAGCGCCTCGACCACCGAACCCAGGCAGGGTTGCGAGGTATTGCCCGAGAACGCGTCCATGGCGCAATCGACCGCATCGACGCCCGCCGCGGCGGCCGCAAGGATCGAGGCTCCGGCGATGCCGCCCGTGTCATGGGTATGGAAATGCACCGGCAGACCGATTTCCTCTTTCAGCGCCCGCACGAGAATGCTGGCCGAGGCAGGCTTCAGCAGTCCCGCCATGTCCTTGAGCCCCAGCACATGCGCGCCTGCGTCGCGCAGTTCGCGCGCCATCTTCAGGTAGTATTGCAGGTCGTATTTCGCGCGTGCCGGGTCCAGCAGGTCGCCGGTATAGCAGATGGTGCCTTCGCAGATCTTGCCCGACTCGATCACCGCATCCATGGCGACGCGCATGTTCTCGACCCAGTTCAGGCTGTCAAAGACCCGGAACACGTCGACCCCGGTCTTGGCCGCCTGACGGACGAACTCTTGCACCACATTGTCGGGATAGTTGGTATAGCCGACACCGTTGCTGGCCCGCAGCAGCATCTGCGTCATCAGGTTCGGCATGCGCGCACGGATGTCGCGCAGCCGCTGCCAGGGACATTCCTGCAAGAAGCGATAGGCGACGTCGAAAGTCGCGCCGCCCCAACATTCGACGCTGAACAGTCCCGGCAGGTTCGCGGCATAGGCCGGCGCGACACGCACCATGTCGATCGAGCGCATCCGGGTGGCCAGAAGCGACTGGTGCCCGTCCCGCATCGAGGTGTCGGTGATCAAGAGCCGCTTTTGCTCTAGCATCCAGTCGGCGACGGCCTTGGCACCGTTTTCCTCCAGAAGCTGCGTTGTGCCCCGCAGTGCCTGTGCGGCAGGATCGGCCTTTGCCGCGGGCGCCACGAGGTTGCGCAATTCGGCCGGAGGCAGCGGGCGACCCGCCGTCTCGGGGTGGCCGTTCACGGTGATGTCGGCGATATAGACCAACAGCTTCGTCGCCCGGTCCCGGCGCTTGCGGAAGGCGAACAGGCCCGGCGTCGTGTCGATGAACTTGGTCGTATAGCTGTCATCGAGGAAGGTCGGGTGTTTCAGCAGGTTGATGACGAATTCGATATTCGTCGCCACGCCGCGCACCCGGAATTCGCGCAAGGCCCGGTCCATTCGGGCGATGGCCTTTTCCGGGGTCTGGGCGTGGGCGGTGACCTTGACCAGCAGGCTGTCGTAATAGCGGGTGATGACGCCGCCGGAATAGGCGGTGCCGCCGTCCAGCCGGATGCCGTTGCCGGTGGCCGAGCGATAGGCGGTGATGCGGCCGTAATCGGGGATGAAGTTGTTCAGCGGGTCCTCGGTCGTCACCCGGCATTGCAGGGCGTGGCCGTTCAGGTGCACGCCCTCTTGGGCAGGGACGCCGGTGGCCTCGGCCAGAGTCGCGCCCTCTGCGATCATGATCTGGCTTTGCACGATGTCGATGCCGGTGACCTCTTCGGTCACGGTGTGCTCGACCTGGACGCGCGGGTTCACCTCGATGAAATAGAACTGCTGGCTGTCCATATCCATCAGGAATTCGACGGTGCCGGCGTTCTGATAGCCTACCGCGCAGCCGATCCTCAGCGCCAGTTCGCAGACCTCGGCGCGCTGCGCCTCGGTCAGATAGGGGGCGGGCGCGCGCTCGACGACCTTCTGGTTGCGGCGCTGCACGGTGCAGTCGCGTTCATAAAGGTGATAAAGCCCGCCGTGGCTGTCGCCCAGAAGCTGCACCTCGACGTGGCGCGCGCGCAGGATCATCTTTTCCAGATAGCCCTCGCCATTGCCAAAGGCGGCCTCGGCCTCGCGCCGGCCCTCGCGCACCTTTTCGGGCAATTCGTCCGGACCCATGATCGGCCGCATGCCGCGACCGCCGCCGCCCCAACTGGCCTTCAGCATCAGGGGATAGCCGACTTCGGCAGCCTCGCGCTTGATCGCCTCCATGTCCTCGCCCAGCACCTCGGTGGCGGGGATGACGGGAACGCCGGCCTCGATGGCGACGCGCCGGGCGCTGGCCTTGTCGCCAAGCGCGCGCATGGTGTCCGCGGAGGGCCCGATAAAGGTGATCCCCGCCGCGTTGCAGGCATCGACGAAATCGGGGTTTTCCGACAAAAGCCCGTAGCCGGGATGGATCGCGTCGGCGCCCGATTCCCTGGCCACCCGGATGATCTCGGGGATGCTCAGATAGGCTGCGACCGGCCCCAGTCCGCCGCCGATGCGGTAAGCCTCGTCGGCCTTGAAGCGGTGCAGGCTAAGCTTGTCTTCCTCGGCATAGACCGCGACCGTCTTCTTCCCAAGCTCGTTCGCTGCCCGCATCACACGGATCGCAATCTCGCCACGATTCGCTACCAATATCTTACGGAACATTCAGTCCCCCCATGTTCGCTCGGTCGGCATCCTACCTATGCTGCGGTGCGGCGCAAGCATTCTTCGTAACGGTTTTGGGACACTGAATTACTTGTTTCAGCGCCTTTCTTGAAAGAATTCCAGCAGCAAGTGACGCGATTCTTCCGCCGAAATGCCGTCGATGATTTCCGGCCTGTGGTGACATTGCGGATGGTCAAAGACTCGCGCACCGTGACGCACGCCGCCCATGCGTGCATCCTCGGCGCCGTAATACAGCACCGCGATCCGCGCGGCCGAGATGGCGGCGGCGCACATCGGGCAGGGTTCCAGCGTCACCCACAGCCGCGCGCCGGGCAGCCGCTCGGACCCGACCGCCGCGCAGGCCTGCCGGATCGCCAGGATCTCGGCATGGGCCGTGGGATCGGCCAGTTCGCGCGTGCGATTGCCCGCCCGGGCCAGCACATGTCCGTCAGCACCGATCAGCACGGCACCGACCGGCACCTCTCCGCGCTGCGCGGCGGCGCGGGCTTCTTCAAGAGCGGCAGGCATATGCGAGGCGAAAACCATGCGCGCTTTTCGCGCGGGCTTGCCTTGCGCGCAAGAACTGCTTTCCATCCTCATGCATTAAGCGTAGATTGCGCGTTTGCCACCGCAGGGATGCGAAGGAGATCGCTATGACCGACACCCCCCAATCCAACCCGAAACCCATTGCCGCCAAGGCCGAACGCATCGCCAAGGTGATGGCCCGTGCCGGCGTGGCCTCGCGCCGTGATGCCGAACGCATGATCCTGGAAGGGCGCGTGTCGGTGAACGGCACCAAGATCGACAGCCCGGCGCTGGACGTGCTGACCTCGGACAAGATTCGCGTCGATGGCAAGCCGCTGGACGAGCCGCAGGAAACCCGGCTTTGGCTTTATTACAAACCGATCGGGCTTGTGACCTCGGCCTCGGACGAAAAGGGGCGGCAGACGGTGTTCGACGCCCTGCCGCGCGATCTGCCGCGGGTGATGACCGTGGGTCGGCTGGACCTGAATTCGGAAGGGTTGCTGCTGCTGACCAATGACGGCGAACTCAAGCGCCGGCTGGAATTGCCGACCACCGGCTGGCTGCGCCGCTATCGTGTGCGGGTGAACGGCCAGCCCAACGACCTGACCTTTGCATCGCTGCGCCGCGGCGTCACCATCGACGGTGAGGAATTCGCCCCGATGGAAATCAATCTGGACAGCCAGCAGGGGGCGAACGCCTGGCTGACCGTCGGCATCCGCGAGGGCAGGAACCGCGAGATCCGCCGTGCCATGTCCCATGTCGGGCTGATCGTGAACCGGCTGATCCGCATCGGCTATGGCCCGTTCAAGCTGACCGGGCTAGAGGCGAACGAGGTGCGCGAGGTCAAGCGCAAGATGCTGCGCGATCAGTTGGGCGGGTTGTTGACCGGTGATGTCGAAGAAAAACCCCGCAGTTTCCGCGAACGCGGCTCTGCCAGGCCGGCCGAGGACGATACGCGCCCGCCCCGCGCAGAAGGCGACCGCAAGCCTTATGCGCGGCGCGAAGACGGCGAACGCAAGCCGTTTGGCAAGCGCCCCGAAGGTGACCGCAAACCCTTCGCCAAACGCGAGGACGGCGATCGCAAGCCTTATGCGCGGCGCGAAGATGGCGAGCGCAAACCCTTTGGCAAGCGCCCCGAAGGTGACCGCAAACCCTTCGCCAAACGCGAGGACGGCGATCGCAAGCCTTATGCGCGGCGCGAAGATGGCGAGCGCAAACCCTTTGGCAAGCGCCCCGAAGGTGACCGCAAACCCTTTGCCAAGCGCGAGGACGGCGACCGCAAGCCTTATGCGCGGCGCGAAGACGGCAATGGCAAGTCCGCCGCACACGGCGGTGCGCACAAGCCGTTCAACAAAGGACCGAGGGATGAGACGCGCCGTGACGGCGACCGTCCCGTGCGCGCAGGCAAGCCGGCTTTCAAGAGCAGGGCGACCGAGGGTGAGCGCAGCTTCAAGCCGCGCGGGGAGGGCGGCTTCAAGCCCCGTGGCGACGGCAAGCCGGCCCGTGATTTCAAACCCGGAAAGGCTTCGGGAAAGCCGGCGGGCAAACCGGGCCCGAAGCCGGGCTTTGGAAAAACAAGTCGCGCCCCCGGAAAGGGAGCGCGACCAGAGGGAAAAGGGCCGCGGCGCGACTAGTTCACGCCGCCCTTGGGCAATTTACTTCGTCAGGATCAGCTTTCCTGCACGGGTGATGCGCAGGTTATACACCTGATCGCCCAGGACGATCAGCGCCTGATTGCCACCGGCGGTCAGCAATTCGGCATCGTATTCAGGAAGTCTTTGCAGGGCGGTCACGCCGGGACGCGTGAATTCGGCGGGGCGGGTCGCGGTCATGTCCAGTTCCTCGTTTCTGTCGCGGTGACTGTAACCTGACAAATTTCCTAAGAGTTGTCAAAGGAAAATAGTCGGGAATATGGATTCCGCATAATAAACTGATTTAAAATAAAAAAGGCGGGAACCACGCAGGTGTCCGCCTTTATAATTCGGAAAAAGTCTCGTTTATTCGGCACCAAGGCAATCGGCCAGAGCTTGTCCCGTGCCGCGCAGAATTTCTGCGTAAAGCCCGGGGCCAAGTGGCAAGCCCGCGCCCTCAGGATCAAGCGCAGCGCCTTGGCGAACACTGGAGCTCTCGACTGCGGCGACGATCAGTTTCGGGTCATGATTCGCCTCGGGAAAGGCGCAAACCGCATTTTGTTCGACGATCTCATCGCGAATGGCCTTGAGCCGCGCGGCTGAAGGCGTCGAGGCATCGCCAAGGCTGACCGCAATCGCCGGCTCCAACCCATAATGCTCGGTGAAATAGCCATAGGCATCATGGAAGACGACAAACCGTTTGCCTTGGGCAGACCTCAAACTTTCCTTAAGTTCATCGTCCAATGCACTGATTTCATTTATTGCGATGGCGGCATTGGCGGCATAGACAGGGGCGTTGTCCGGGTCGCGCAGGGACAGGGTATCGGCGATGGCAGCAAGCCAGGCCCGTCCGTTTGCAGGATCCAGCCAAGCGTGAGGGTCGGCGCCACTGTGGTCGTGCCCTTCATCCCCGGCATGATCGTCATGCTCATGCTCATGCTCATGTTCGTGGTCATGCCCGTGCCCGTCCTCGGCATAGGTCCGGCGGTGCGTGCCCGGCAGATCCAGCAGGGTCAGCATCTCACCCTGCGCCGAGAGACCCGCTTTGGCCCGCTCCAGCCAAGGGGTCAGTTCGGGACCGACCCAGATCAGCAGGTCGGCATCCTGCAAGCTGCGCGCCTGACTGGGGCGTAGTTGATAGCTGTGCGGATCTCCGCCGGCTTGCAGCAGGACCTCGGGCTGGCCCAGATCGCCCATGACCTGTTGGACCAGGGCGCCGACGACGGGAATGTCGGTCACCACCTTGGGCGCCTCGGCAAGGGCGGGCAGGGCTGCTGTACCAAGCGCGGTGGCAAGAATAAGCGAAGAATATCGGATCATGGCATACTCACTTGCGGAAACCCGAGCGTTGTTTATGTTATATCGTAACCTGTCAAGCGCAAATGTAACGATATAACATCATGGCAACATCAGATCCCACGTCCGATCCTTTCCACGAGCATGACCACGACCATTGCGCAGCAGCGGTGCTGCAGCGCGCCGAAGAGCAGGCCCGGACCGAAGGCGTGCGCCTGACTCCGGTGCGCCGCCGTGCGCTGGAAATCCTGCTGGAATCGCATCGCGCGATGGGGGCCTATGACGTGCTGGAGCGGCTGTCAGCCGAGGGTTTCGGCAAACAGCCTCCCGTTGCCTACCGCGCGCTGGATTTTCTGGTCGAGCAGGGGTTGGCCCACCGGGTCCAGCGTCTGAATGCCTATGCCGCCTGTCTTTCGGTCGAGCGCGACCATTCCCCGGTCTTCCTGATCTGTCGCGGCTGCGAACAGGTGGCCGAGGCGGACGCGCCGGACCTGCGGGCGGCGGTGGACGATTTGGGCAAAGCGACCGGCTTTCATATCGAGCGCAGCACCGTCGAGTTGCTGGGCCTTTGCGCGCGCTGCACCGAGGCCGGCCTGTGACGTCGCTGATTTGCGCCACCGACGTTTCGGTCAGCCACGCCGATGCCGATCTGCCGGTGCTGAGCCACGTCGATTTCCATATCGTCCCGGCCGAGATTGTCACCGTGGTTGGTCCGAACGGTTCGGGCAAGTCCACGCTGGTGCGGGCGCTTTTGGGCCATGTCGCGCTTGCCACCGGCCGCGTCCAGCGGGCGCCGGCTTTGCGCATCGGCTATGTTCCCCAGCGCGTGCATATCGAGCGGGCCATGCCGATGACGGTGCGCCGTTTTCTGTCGCTGCCACGCCGGGTCAGCGACGCACAGGCCAGCGCCGCGCTGGAGCGTACGGGCGTTCCGGGGTTGGAGGGTCGGCAGATCACCGCGCTGTCTGGCGGGCAATTCCAGCGGGTGCTGCTGGCCCGCGCCTTGCTGAACGACCCGCAGCTTCTGGTGCTGGACGAGCCGACGCAGGGCCTGGACCAGCCCGGCATCGTCGCCTTTTACAAGCTTATCGAAGAGGTGCGCGCCGAAACCGGGGTCGCCGTGCTGATGGTCAGCCACGATCTGCTGGTCGTCATGCGCGCCTCGGACCGGGTGGTTTGCCTCAACGGCCATGTGTGCTGCGAAGGCACGCCGCAGGTGGTCAGTGCCGCGCCCGCCTATCGTGCCATGTTCGGCGCGGAATCGCAGGGCACGCTGGCGCTTTACCAGCACCACCACGACCATGATCACGACCATGTCGCAGAGGGCCATTCGCACGGCCCGGCCTGCGCCCATACACATTGAGGCCCCATGCTTGACGATTTCCTGACCCGAGCCGCTCTTGCGGGGCTGGGCCTTGTGCTGGCGACGGGATCGCTGGGGTCTTTTGTGGTCTGGCGGCGCATGGCCTATTTCGGCGATTCCACCGCGCATGCGGCGATCCTGGGCGTGGCGCTCAGCTTTGCGCTGTCACTGCCGATCTATCTCGGCACTCTGGCCGTGGCGGTCGCCATGGCGCTGGCCGTGACCCATCTGACAAGGCGTGGACAATCCATGGATACGGTGCTGGGGGTGCTGGCGCACAGCGCGCTGGCCTTTGCTCTGGTCGGCGTCAGTTTCGTACCTTCGTTGCGGGTGGGGCTGGACGCATTTTTGTTCGGGGATATTCTTGCGGTCACACGCACCGATCTTGCCTGGATCTGGGCCGGCGCGGCGGCGGTTCTGGGTCTGCTGATCTGGCGCTGGCAGCGGCTGGTGACGGCCTCGGTGAACGAGGAACTGGCCATGGCAGCGGGGATCGATCCGGCGCGCGAGCGGCTGATCCTGTCGCTGGCATTGGCACTGGTGGTGGCCATTGCGATTCGCATCGTGGGGGCGCTGCTGATTTCGGCCATGCTGATCGTGCCCGCGGCCGCCGCGCGGGGATTCTCTTCAACGCCCGAACAGATGGCAGGTTCCGCCACTCTGATCGGGGCCATTGCGGTCTTTGGCGGACTTTGGGCCAGCCTGTGGTTCGATACCCCGGCAGGGCCTTCGATCGTGGCGATTTCGGCATTGATTTATGTAGCAACATTAGTATTTTACAGGAAATGAGCGGCTGATCCAGGCAGGTAATGGCCCGCAGGTTTCCGCCGATCCGCTGGCAGCATCCCGCCTAACGTTATGCGTGTTGGCTATTATGCAACAGTTGCCCCAGACGCGTGTGATTTCCCGATCAAGACCGCTTTCCAAGTCCTTGGGATTATGCGACTGTCTCATCGATGTTGCCGGAGACGGCAGCCGTCAAAGTACTGAACGGAGCATGATCATGACCAAATTCGCTACCTTCGCCCTGGCCCTGGGCCTGTCGGCTTCGACCGCTCTCGCCGGTGGCTATGTTGCCCCGATCGTGGAAGTCGAGCCGGTTGTCGTTGACGAGCGTCCCGCTTCCACCAACGCTGGCCTCGTCGTTCCCGCACTGCTGCTGCTCGGCGTTATCGCTGCCGTGGCTTCGGATGACGACGACCACTAAGCTAAGCGGAACTTCAATTCGTTGAGGTTTCAAAGAGGCTGACCATTGGTCAGCCTCTTCTTTTTGATGGTTCATTCTCGACCGTAACGCTTTCGTCGCTGCCCATAGGCGGCCCAGAAAAAAACCGGCCATACAAGGCCGGTTTTTTTTTCATTGCACTTTACCAGCGCCCTCAGGGCCGCAGCGTCTGGATGGTCATATATCCCAGCTTGGGCCCGGCCCATTGCCGAGAGACCGGCAGTTGCCCGCTCTGCGGCATGAAGCTGTTCTGGAAGCGCGCGCCATGACCTTCACAGCTTTCCAGGATCACGCCCGGCTTGGGGCCTGGAGAGGTGGTGCAGTTGAAGCTCAGCGGCCTCTCCAGCCCATCCCCGCTGTAGTAGCGCATGACCCGCTGGGCCGAACCCGAACGGTCGGCGCGGATCAGCGGTTCTGTGCCCGGCTCGACCACCGACAGGTCGTTTCCAAATCCGCGTGTCCCGATCAGCATGCCGTCGCGCATTATCAGGGCCTCTTTCGAGGGTGCCATATAGGTGCGCATAGAGCCGTTCTGCCCGGTCATCGCCATAACCTGCGACCGACCCAGAGATTCGAAATTCACCAGGATCAGCGGCGCGGGATTCACCCGCAGCGCCTCGGCTGCCATCTGTTCGGGCGTGCGCGGGGCTGCCGGGGCATTTTCCGTCTTGTCGCCGCGCAACCCGGACATGGCGCCCGTTGCGGTCTTGGCGGCGATCAGCAGGGGATTGGCGTCCCTGCCGGTGTCGTCATTGCCGCAGGCAGCGAGGCCCGCGATCAGCAGCACCGGCAGCACCGCCTTGTGAATGCGGGTCGTGATCATCGCCAGAAGCTCCCCCAGCCTTGATAAAGTTTGACGGATTGCGCGTCGCGGACCTTGTCGAAAAGTCGGCCGTTGACGTCCACCCGCGACCCGCCATCGCGCGACAGCGACCGCAGGGTCGTGCCCGCGCGATCACGAGAGGGCGTGCCCGCTGCCCATGAAATGGGTATCGAGACAGAGATGCCCTTGTCGAACGAGCCGTTTCCGAAATCTTCATCGCTCATATCGGTTTTGGTTGCATAAGCACCAACGCGCCAGCCGTTGGCGAATTCCCGCGTCAGAGTGAAAGTCGCACCTTTGTCACCCGCCAGGTATTTTCCGACATCCAACTGTGCGGTGAAACCGTTGGCAAACTCATAGTAAGCCGACAGGTGCCCGGTCGTAACTTCGTAATCGCGGAAGCCGAAAACATCGTCGAAATCACGCTTGCGCACGCGGTTGATCTCTGCCCCGAAAGCCAGCGGCGAGGTCGCGGGTTTCCACAGCACTTCGCCCGAAACGCCGCCATAGGCGCGCTCCAGCAGGCCTACCGTCACCCGGGTATAAATCTGCGATGTGGGCTGAGCATACCAAGCCAGCGTAAGCTCGGGGATGGTTGGCGAAGTGCGACCGGTGTACATTCTGGTGTCAGAGCGGACGCGCGGGATCCCGCCAGGAGATGTCTCGAGACTGGGATCGGCTTTATATTCGTCCGCGCTGTAGTGATCGCCTCTTTTCCCACCGTTAAGCTCAGGTGGGATGGCAGGCCCGCTTTGATCCATATTTCCGAAAGCGCGCTGACGCACGCTACCCGTTACAATCAAGCCCGGCATGATCTCGTAGCTGGCTCTTGCCTCGGCGCCGACTTCGTAACGCAAGGGATCCTCGGGATCGAACAAGCCGATGTCGAGATAGGGGCCAAGGCTCCAGCGGAAGCGCGGGAACAGGTCCGGTGTGGTCACCAGATCGCCCGGACGCGGCGTCGCATCTACCAGTTGCGATGCCGCGGCAATCTTGCCGGCCTCGGTATTTTCCAACCGCTCGACATCCGAACGGCGCAGCACGACCGACGATGTCGCCATCCCCTCGGAATTCGAGGTGATGACCAATGTCTCGACGGATGGGGGCAGAGCCCGCGTCATCAGTCGTGCGGTGCGGCCGACGGCCTCGGCCTGCTGGATATAGCGGGTGTTGCGGATGCGCACCTCGGCCCGGTTTGCCGACAGCGACATCGATTCCAGCACCTGCCCCTCATCAGCCAGTGCATTGGCCAGGACAGTCTGGATCGCGGGCTGTGCGGTCGGATCTGCGGACCATGCGCCCGCCCAACCCTCGGGATCAGCCGAGGGTGCGGGGCGCGTCCGAACCGGCGCCGGCGCCTTTTCCAACCCCGAAGGGAAGGGAGCATTGCGCGGATTCAGCGCAAAACTGAACTGAGCACCAAAAACGTCCCCGCCCAGTGTATAAAGCCCAAGCTGGTAGCTGGGGTTGAAGGTGTAATACGCGCCAAGGTTGAAATGGCTGCCGGGTGCCTCTTCGGTCCCCCTCCGCGTCTCGGGTGCGTATTTGTCGCTGGAGTATTCGGCGACCAGGCTCAGCTTTTCGTTGACCTGCCACGCGACCGAGCCGAAAGGCTTGGGACTGCCCGAAAACCATTGGTCGACATTTGGTTTACCCCCCAAATCGTCATCCGATTCGCGAAGCTTGCCGGCCAGACGACCCCAGCCAACGCCAAGACTGGCACGAATCTTCGGGGTAATGGTCTTGCTGGCGACGATGTATTCGCCGGAATAGACCCCGGTGCCCAGAAAGTCCTGAAGCCCGACTGCGACTGCGGGCCGCCAACCCGATTCATCCAGAACCTGGAAGCGGATGTCGAAGGAGCGGTCCCAGATATGGTTATCGAGGGCATCAATATGGTCTTCCATTCCCTCGACCCGCGCATAACGGAAGGCGGTCGTGATGCGGGGATGAAGCTGGAAGATGATGTTATGACGCCGTCCCAAACCGTTATAGGACAAAGTGCCGCCCAAGGTTCCGTCGGGCAGCATCTCTGCGGTCGGTGTTTCGACACCACCCGGCAGGCCGTAGCTGTTGAGCACATTGCCAATCATCGGGTCGGTATGGGCCGGGCTGATGCCGAGACCCAGAAGCAACGCCACCGGCACGGTCGAGGCCAGCAGGCGGCGGGTAAGGATCGTATGGGCGCGCATCGCGGCTCCTCTCAGGTCGTGGCCCGCAGCGGGGGTGGCGGGTTGTGGACGGGGCGCCGCGGTTGGCCCTGCGGCGCCCGGTTCGCTTGGCTTCATTCGCTCGGGGCGGGCGGTTCGGGCAGGATCGGAGCGGGCACCGGCACGGCATCCGTCGCATCAGACCCGCCGCCGCTTGCCGAGGGGCTGTCCGGGGTCGGGGTTTCGGCAGCCGGGGCGGGCGTCGTCGAGGGCGCGGCCGAAGGGGCAGGGGTTTCCACCGCCGGGCTCTCGGTCACCGTGCCTTCGGTCGTGTTGCTGCTGCCGGAGGAGGGCGTTTCGGCCGGCGTGCCTGTTTCCGGCGCCGTCACTGTCGGCGGGGCCGGCATCGCCTCGGGCGCCGTTCCCTGCGTCGTTCCGGTCGTCGGAGTCGTCGTCGGGGTTTCATCCGCAGGCGCGGCCTCGGGCTTGGCGGCCGGCGCTGTGGGTTTCGGCGTGGTCTTGGGCTTCGGTGTCGCCGACGAGGCGCGCACTTGCGCCTTGGGCATCGTGTCGGTGGGCGCAGCACAACCGCTCAGACGTTGGCTGCCCACGCGCAGGCGCGCGGTGAAGGGCGTTTTCTGGTCGCCCATCTGGCATTCCGCCGCTTGAATGTTCAGTGCGAAGACCGAACCGTTCATGGTGCCGATGAATTCCACGCCGCGACCATAGGCCATGCGCCGCACGGTGACGCCGACCGATTTCGCACCGGGGCGTTCGTAGACGGCGGTGTTGTCGGATGCTGTTACGGTCCAGCCGCTGCCGGTGGCACGGAAAATGGCGGTGTTAAGGGTGCTGGCCTCGGCGGTGGCCACGGCCTTGCCCTCAGTCCCGGTTTCGATCGGTTGTTCCAGCGGTGAAACGCTGGGCGGGCCAGAATGGGAGGGGGTCTCGGACTCGGCCGATTTCTGGAAGGGCAATTCACCGCAGGCGGCGAGGGCCACAGTCATCGAAAGGACGGCGAATGCCGAACGAAATTTCATCTGCTCTGTCCCGGTTCCTTGGGTTTTGCTTATGCTGATTGGCTACAGGAAGGCCGGGGTTTGGGCAAGCACCGACACGCCCCGGCCATGGTCAAAGCCGGGGTTTGCGCGATTCTTTGCACGCCGCTCAGCAGTTGGGGACATTGACGGCCAGCCCGCCCAACGAGGTCTCTTTATATTTGTCGCTCATGTCGCGGCCGGTCTGGCGCATGGTTTCGATGGCGGCGTCCAGCGGCACGAAATGCTGGCCGTCGCCGCGCAGCGCCAGCGATGCCGCCGAAACCGCCTTGATCGCGCCCAAGCCGTTACGCTCGATGCAGGGCACCTGCACCAGCCCCTTCACGGGGTCGCAGGTCATGCCAAGATGATGCTCAAGCGCGATTTCAGCGGCATTTTCAACTTGCTGCGGGGTGCCGCCCATGACGGCGCAGATCCCGGCCGCCGCCATGGCGCTGGCCGATCCGACCTCGGCCTGGCAGCCGCATTCCGCACCTGAGATCGAGGCATTGTGCTTGATCAGCCCGCCGATGGCCGCCGCAGTCAGCATGAATTCGTCGAGCTGGCGTTCCGAGGCGCCGGGCACATGGTCCAGCCAATAGCGGATTACCGCCGGGACCACGCCTGCCGCGCCATTGGTCGGTGCGGTGACGACCTGTCCGCCAGCGGCGTTTTCCTCGTTCACGGCCATGGCATAGATCGACATCCAGTCGTTGATGACATGCGGCGCGGTCAGGTTCATCCCTGCCTCGGCCTTCAGCGCCTCATGAATGGCTGCGGCGCGGCGGCGGATCGACAATCCGCCGGGCAAGATGCCGCGCGTGGCCAGACCCCGGTCCATGCAGTCGCGCATGACTTGCCAGATGTTGTGGATACCGGCTGAAATCTGGGCATCGCCGCGAAAGATGCGCTCGTTCTCGCGTTTCATGGCTGCGATGGATTTGCCGGATTTCTCGGCCATTTCCAGCATCTCGGCGGCCAAGGCAAAGGGGTAGGGCACCTTGGGTGCGGCGTCGGTCCGGGTCTCGTCGCCGCGCGCGGCCAGTTCTGCCTCGGTCAGCACGAAGCCGCCGCCAATGGAATAATAGGTTTCGCGAAAAATCACGTCGCCCTGCGCGTCGGTCGCCATCAGGATCATGCCGTTGGCATGGCCGGGCAAAGCGCGGTCATAATCAAAGATCAGCTCGCGCGTCGGGTCGAACGCCAGATCGCCCAGACCTTGCGGGGACAAAAGCCCGGTTTCGCGGTTTTGCGCCAACGCGGCCTCGGCCCTTTCCTGATCCATGGTTTCGGGCAGGAAACCGGCGAGACCCAGAATGGTGGCGCGGTCGGTGGCATGGCCCTTGCCGGTAAACGCCAGGCTGCCGTGCAGGCTGGCCCGCAGCCCGTGGGCGCGAAAGGGTTGCGCGCGCAGCGCGTCAAGAAAGCGCCCTCCGGCCACCATTGGCCCCATGGTATGGGACGAAGAGGGGCCGACTCCGATCTTGAATATGTCGAAGACGGAAAGAAACATCGCGCGCACTCCCAGCTTGCGGGGAAAGCCTAGCTGCCGCGCCACCCACAAACCAGAGCGGTTGCGACAGCCGGCCTGAAGCTCCGCGACATTTGACGAAGCCGGATATGCTACCTATTTAGGCATGAAGCACGAAAAAGCGGCAAAATCCGGCGCGGCAGGAAAGCCTTTCGATCAGGCAGACGCCGTTTTCTTTCGCATCCCCGCCTGCTGGCATACGAGTTTCCCATGACATTGTCCGAACCTATCACCACTAAGCCCATCACCCTTGGCGCGACGCGACTGGGCCCGCCGGTCTTTCTGGCCCCCATGGCCGGGATCACCGACCTGCCGTTCCGTCGCGCCGTCGCCCGCCATGGCGGGGCAGGGCTGATGGTCAGCGAGATGGTTGCCTCGACCGAGATGGTGACGCCGCGCCCCTCGACCCGCGCGGCCGTGCGCGCCAAGGCGCTGACCGAAGGGCTGCTGCCCGTCAGCGTCCAGATCGCCGGGCGCGAGGCCGGCGCCATGGCCGAGACGGCGCGGATCGTCGCCGGGATGGGCGCGCGGATTGTCGATATCAACATGGGTTGCCCGGCCAAAAAGGTGACGGGCGGGCTGTCGGGCGCGGCGCTGATGCGCGACCTCGACCACGCCTTGCGGCTGATCGAGGCGGTGGTCGAGGCCGTGCCCGGCCTGCCGGTAACGCTGAAAATGCGTCTGGGATGGGACCACGACTGCCTGAACGCGGCTGAACTGGCCCGCCGCGCGGCAGGGGCCGGGATCAGGATGCTGACCGTGCACGGCCGCACCCGGGCGCAGTTCTATACCGGCATCGCCGACTGGGCCGCCATCCGCGAGGTTGCGAACCTGCCCGGCCGGCCGCCGCTGGTCGCCAATGGCGATGTGGTGGACGCAGCCTCGGCCCGCGCGGCCTTGCGGCTATCGGGCGCCGATGCGGTGATGGTCGGGCGAGGGGCGCAGGGTGCGCCGTGGAAACTGGCACAGATCGCGCATGAGCTTTGGGGCACGCCCACGCCCCGTATCCCGCAAGGTGCGGCATTGGCCGAGGCGGTGGCCGAGCATTACGACGACATCCTGTCGCTTTACGGGCACGAACTGGGCCTGCGCGTCGCCCGCAAGCATCTGGGCTGGTATGCCGGGGCGAACGGAGCCCCGAACCGCGCCGAACTTTTGCGCGCGCCCACCCCTGCTGCCGCGCTGGCGGCGATTCGCGCCGGTTTCGGGGATGCCGGTGCTGCGCTGGCCGATGACCTGCATGGCAATGCGCAAGCGACCGAGGTGCCTTCATGACCAGCCGGGCCGGGTCTGACATATTGCCCGATCCCGAGGTCGAGGCAGGCGGCGGTTTCATCCCGGCAGAAGTCGGACCGAACTGGTCAGCGCTTCCCCTGCCGGCGATCATTCTGGATGCGCAGGGGCGCATTGCGGCAATGAATGATCTGGCCGAGGCTTTCCTGAACATCTCCTGCCGCTCCTCTCTGGGGCAGGCGCTGGAGGGGGCCGAGATGCTCAAGCGACTGCGGATCGTGCCCGCGCTGGGTTCGATCCTGGGGCGCATGCGCGAAGGCCATGACGCGCTGAACCGCGCCGGGGTGCGCTTCGAGATAGGCGACCGCTCGGGTGGCCATTCCGACCGCATCGGCACCATTCATGCCGGACCCGCGCCCAGTCCCACAGGCGGGACGGTCATCCTGATCTCGCCGCTGGACGGGGCCGGGCGGCTGGGGCAGGGGCAGGCCGCCCGCTCGGCCGCGCGCTCGGCCATCGGCATGGCCGAGATGCTCGCGCATGAGATCAAAAACCCGCTGGCCGGCATCCGCGGGGCGGCGCAACTGATCGGCATGAACCTGACGGCCGAGGACCGCGACCTTGCCGACCTGATCGTTGCGGAATCGCGCCGCATCGTGGAACTGCTGGATCGCGTGGAACGCTTTGGCGACACTTCGATTCCCCGGCTTTCCGCCGTCAACATCCATGATGTGCTGGAACGCGTGCGCCGCTCGGCCGCGGTGGGCTTTGGCCAGGGGCTGCGCATCGTACCCGATTACGACCCATCGCTGCCGCCGGCGCTGGTCGATCCCGACCAGTTGGTGCAGGTGTGCCTGAATCTGGTCAAGAACGCCGCCGAGGCGATCCGCAGGGCCGGGCGTGAAACCGGCACCATTCGTATCCGCAGCTTTTACGACGGCACCCTGCGTCTGGCACCCACCGAGGCCGAGCCGCAGGGCCGCAACCTGCCCTTGCAGATCGAGATCGAGGACGACGGCCCCGGCATCCCCGAGACCATCATGGGCGAGGTTTTCGAGCCATTCGTGTCCGGGCGCGAGAACGGCACCGGCCTTGGCCTTGCGCTGGTGTCCAAGATCATCACCGACCACGGCGCATGGATTGCGCTGGATTCCCGCCCCGGCCGTACGATTTTCCGCATTTCCCTGCCCAAAGCCTGAGGTTTTCCCATGGACGGCACCGTTCTGATCGCTGACGACGACCGCACCATCCGCACGGTCCTGACGCAGGCGCTGACCCGCGCAGGCTGCAGGGTTCATGCCACTGGCTCGCTGTCGCAACTGCTTCGCTGGGTCGAAGAGGGGCGCGGGGATCTGGTCATCACCGACGTGATGATGCCCGACGGCAATGGCATCGACATGATCCCGGCAATCCGCAAGGCGCGACCAGATCTGCCGGTGATCGTGATCTCGGCCCAAAACACCATTGTCACCGCGATCCGCGCGACCGAGGCCGATGCTTTCGACTATCTGCCCAAGCCCTTCGACCTGCCCGATCTGATGACCCGGGCGGGGCAGGCCCTGTCGCGCCGGGTGCGCAAGTCCGACCCGTCGCCCGCCATACCTGCCCCCCTGGCCGAGGCTGGCGCCGATCCGGCCCTGCCGCTGATCGGCCATGCCCCGGCCATGCAGAACCTGTTTCGCATGGTGGCGCGGGTGCTCAACGCCGATCTGCCGGTGATGATCGCGGGCGAGGCGGGGGTGGGCAAAACCGTGGTCGCGCGATCCTTTCACGATCTGTCGGACCGGCGCGAGGCGGGGTTCGTCGTGCTGACCTCGGCCGATCTGTCCGAAGAGACGCTGCATCATGCTGCCGAACGCGCACAGGGCGGCACCTTGCTGATTGAGGATCCCGCCGGTTTCGACACCGCTGCGCAGGCCCGGCTGATCGGCATGATCGAGGCGTGGGAGGTCGGGCCCGGCCGTAACCTGATGCCGCGGCTTATCTCGACCACCGGCCCCGATCCGCAGGCCGATGTCGCCTTGGGCCGACTGCGCGCCGATCTTTATTACCGGCTGGCAGGGGTGACGATCACCGTGCCGCCGCTGCGCGCACGGGTGGACGACATCCCGCCGCTTGCACGGCACCTGCTGGCGCGTGCAGCCGGGCAGGGATTGCCCCAGCGCAGCCTGTCCGATGGCGCGACCGCCCTGATCCGCACCTATCCCTTTCCCGGCAACGTGCGTGAGCTGGAAAACATGATGCGCCGGCTTGCGCTGACCGCCTCGGCCTCCGAGATCACCGAGGCCGAGGCCGGCACCGCTCTGGCAGAATCCAGCCCGATCGTGCCGCAAACCCCCGGCACGACGCCTGGCGCCCCTGTCATCGCCGGCCCAGCAACCCCGACGACGTCCTTGGGCGAGCCGGCGAACATGCGTCTTGCACAATCGGTCGAGATGCACCTGCAGCGCTATTTCGACCTGCATGGCGATGACCTGCCGCCACCGGGCCTTTACGACCGCATCCTGCGCGAGATCGAGAAGCCGCTTCTTGAGATCGCACTGGACGCGACAGGCGGAAACCAGCTGCGTTGTGCCGATCTTCTGGGCATTAACCGCAATACTCTGCGCAAGAAGCTGACTGACCTTAATATCGAGGTGACACGGCGGCGCAAACTGATGTAAAACGGCCACAGATGGCCTTGCGAGAGTCGCTGAAAGGCCACAGAACGGCCGCGGCACAGCGGCGAAACCGTGAGGACGGGCAAGGTGGCCGGAGCACTGTCCAAGGGTACATGGGAACGCGTCGCGCGTTTGCGGCGGGTTCGGCTTTATCGCAATGTTGCGACGCTCGGTCTTGCCTTGCTGGGACCGGCGCTGGCCGCGCTGACCTTTGCCGTCATGGGACCCTTTGCCGATGCGGCTGCCGGTGGCTCGGTCCTGCGGTTGGTGCTGCTGGCGGACCTGATCTACCTGATCGTGCTGACCGGTCTGGTCGCGGCACGGATGGCCAAGATCGTGGCGGCACGGCGAAAATCGGCAGCGGGCTCGCGCTTGCACATGCGGCTTGTGGGGGTCTTTGCCACCATTGCGCTGGTGCCGACGGTGCTGGTCGCGTTGTTTGCCGGATTGACGGTCAACATCGGCCTTGAAGGCTGGTTTTCGAACCGGGTGCAGCAGGTGGTCTCGACCTCGCTGGCGGCGGCTGAGGCCTATCAGGACGAACATCGCCGGGACCTGACCAATGACGCCAAACTGCTGGCCGGGGCGCTGACCCAGGCCGCGCGGCAAAACCCGATGTTGGACGATGGCGAGTTGCGGCTGTTGCTGGGACAGGGCCAGGTGCTGATCCAGCGCGGCTTGCGGGAAGCCTATGTCATCGACGGTCGCGGCACGATCCGCGCGCGGGGCGAGCGCAGCTATCAGTTCTGGTATGAAGAGCCTTCCCCTGCCCAGTTCGACGAGGCCGCGACCCGGGGTCTGGTGCTGATCGAGGATTGGCAGAACAACGAATTCCGCGCCCTCGTGCCGCTGGCGCCGCTTGCCGACCGCTATCTTTACGTCACGCGCGACGTGGACGGCAGTCTCTTGGGCCTTCTGGACGATACCCGCCAGACCGTCGGCGACTACCAGCGGCTGGAACAGGAACGCGGCCGGGTGCTGTTCGAGTTTTCGCTGCTTTATCTGGGTTTCGCGCTGCTTCTCGTCGCGGGTGCGATGTGGCTGGGCCTGTGGTTCGCCGACCGGCTTTCACGTCCGATCGGGCGGTTGGCCGAGGCATCGGAACAGGTCGGTAAGGGCAATCTGGATTTTCAGATCCCCGAACCCGACACCGGGGACGAAATCCAGACGCTGGGCGAAAGCTTCAACCGCATGACCCGCCAGCTCAAGCAGCAACGCGAAGAACTGGTCGAAAGCTATCGCGCCGCCGACGACCAGCGGCGGTTGTTCGATTCCGTGCTGTCTTCGGTCACTTCCGGGGTGATCGGCCTGGACGCGGCGGGCGAGATCGACTTTCTCAACCGTTCCGCCACGCGGCTGCTGGACCTTGATCCGGCGACCGCCCATGACCGCCTGCTGTCCGAGGCGGTGCCCGAACTCGCCCCTCTGTTCGAGCGCCTGTCGCAAACCGTCAATGAATCGGTGCAGGACGAAATTCGCCTGACGCGCGAGGGCAGGGTGGAAAGCCTGCTTGTGCGCATGGCGATCCGGCGCGGTGCGGCCGGTGGGTTGGAAGGCTATGTGGTGGCGCTGGACGATGTCACCGACCTTGTCTCGGCGCAGCGTATGGCGGCCTGGGGCGATGTGGCACGCCGCGTGGCGCATGAGATCAAGAACCCCCTGACCCCGATCCAGCTTTCGGCGGAACGGCTGAAGCGCAAATTCGGTCCCATCGCCGGTGACGAACGCGAGGCGCTGGAGCAGTATACCGAGGTCATCATCCGGCAAACCAACGATCTGCGCCGGATCGTGGACGAATTCTCGCGCTTCGCCCGGATGCCCGAACCGGACCGCAAGGAAACCGACATCGCCAAGCTCTTGCGCGATGCGGAACTGATGCAGCGCGACGCGTTGCGTGGCGCGCTGATCTCGGACATCCCCGACGAGCCGGTGATCGTGGATGCCGATGCCGGCATGATGCGGCAGGTCTTTACAAACCTGTTGAAGAATGCCGGAGAAGCGATTGATGAACTTATAGAAAATCCACCTGAAAACTGGACTCCACAGGTCAGGGTCGAATTGCGTGTGGCCCCGGATGCGGTCACCATCCGCATCACCGACAATGGCCCCGGGTTGCCCCAGGACCGCACCCGGCTGTTCGAGCCCTATGTGACCATGAAACCGGGCGGCACCGGGCTTGGCCTGCCCATCGTCAAGAAGATCGTCGAAGAGCACGGCGGCAGCCTGATGCTGACCGACGCCCCCGAAGGACGCGGCGCCATGGCCCAGATCCGGCTGCCGCGCGAACGCCAGCCGGTGCGCCTGTCCGCGCGCCGCCACAAACACGAGCAGGAAGCAATGAAATGAGCGATATTCTGATTGTCGATGACGAGCGGGACATCCGTGAACTGATTTCCGATATCCTGCGCGACGAGGGGTTCTCGACCCGTCTCGCCGCCAACTCCGACCAGGCCGTGGCCGAACTGAACGCGGCCGAGCCGACGCTGATGATCCTCGATATCTGGCTCAAGGACAGCAAGATGGACGGGATCGACATCCTGAAACAGGTCAAGCGCAACAACCCCGAAGTGCCCGTGGTCATCATCTCGGGCCATGGCAATATCGAAATCGCGGTGGCGGCGATCAAGCAGGGCGCCTATGATTTCATCGAAAAGCCCTTCAACATCGACCAGCTTCTGGTGGTGATCCGCCGCGCCATGGAGACCGCGCGCCTGCGCCGCGAGAATTCGACGTTGAAACGCGGCGAGGCGAAGGCGGCCGAGATGCTTGGCAACTCCGCCCCCTTCCGGCGGCTGCGCGAACAACTCGACAAGGTGGCGAAATCGAACGGTCGGGTCATGCTGACCGGTGAGCCGGGGGCAGGCAAGGAAATCGCCGCGCGCTACGTTCATGGCCAAAGCCCGCGTGCGCGCGAGCCTTTTGTCACCGTGTCCTGTGCGACGATCGAGCCCGAGCACATGGAAGAAGTCCTCTTCGGTCGTGAAACCCCTGAGCGCGGCATCGAGCCGGGCCTGCTGGAGCAGGCGCATGGCGGCGTGATCTATTTCGACGAGGTCGCGGATATGCCGCTGGGCACCCAGCCCAAGATCCTGCGCGTGCTGACTGAACAACAGTTCCAGCGTGCGGGCGGCACGGACAAGGTCCGGGTGGATTTGCGCGTAATCTCTTCGACCAATCGCGACCTGTCGGTCGAAATCGCATCCGGCCGTTTCCGGCAAGAGCTTTACGACCGGTTGAATGTCGTGCCGGTCGCCGTGCCCTCGCTTGCCGACCGACGCGACGATATTCCGCTGCTGGCTATGCATTTCATCGAACAGTTCCACGCCAGCCAGGGCTTGCCACAGCGCGCCCTCCCCGAGGAAACCTGCGCCGCGCTGCAAGCGATGAATTGGCCAGGCAATATCCGCCAGTTGCGCAATGTGATCGAACGCGTGCTGATCCTGGGAGATGGGGTCGGGCCGATCCAGCCCTCGGAACTGGAAGGCCAGAACGGCAGCGCCACCACCAGCGACGCTTTGGCGCTTGGCCCGCAGATCACCAGCCTTGCGCTGCGTGAGGCGCGCGAACTTTTTGAGCGGGAATATCTGCTGGCACAGATCAACCGTTTCGGCGGCAATATCAGCCGCACCGCGCAATTCGTCGGCATGGAAAGGTCGGCCTTGCATCGCAAGCTCAAGTCGCTGGGGGTCGTCGGCGGCATCCGCGTCGAGGAAGAACTCGTGGGTAAATAGCAGCTCGGACGACAACGTCTTTTGGGTATTTGAACAACAAAGAAGTCCGCCCGTCATCGCCCTTTCTGCATGACCTGTCGTTTCTTCGTTGTCTAAATACCCATCCGACGGTGCCACATGCGATAGGGGAGCCGGTTTCGCGCCGGTGTTTTCCTGTATCGGTCGCATCTGCCTCGCGCTAGGATCGCGTCTTACCAAGAGGATGGAACCGGGGCCGGAATGAAGATCATCATCTGCGGGGCGGGGCAGGTCGGCTGGCATATCGCGCGCCATCTTGCAGGCGAGCGCAACGATGTCACCATCATCGACACCAATGCCGAGCTGATCCGGCGTGCCACCGACGCGCTGGATGTGCAGGGGGTGACCGGTTTTGCCAGCCATCCCGATGTACTGGACCGGGCGGGCGCCCGGGATGCCGACCTGATCATTGCCGCGACCCATTCGGACGAGGTGAACATGGTCACCTGCCAGGTCGCGCACTCCGTCTTTCAGGTGCCGCGCAAGATCGCCCGGTTGCGCAGTTCTGCCTATCTGGATGCCATCTATTCCGATCTTTACCGCACCGATCACCTGCCGATCGATGTCGTCATCAGCCCCGAGCGCGAAGTGGCGCGGGCGGCGATGCAGCGGCTGTCGGCCCCGTCAACATTTGATGCCGAGACGTTTCTCGAGGGCAGGTTGCATCTTCTGGGGATCTCGCTGGAGCCCGACAGCCCGGTTCTGAACACCCCGTTGCGCCAGCTCAACGACATGTTCATCAGCCTCAGCGCGCTCGTGACCGGCGTGCGGCGCGGCGGCAAGCTGTTTGCGCCCGAACCCGGCGACCAGTTGTTCGAGGGCGATCAGGTTTATGTTTTCACCCTGACCGAGGACGTTCCGCGGACGTTGGAAATCTTTGGCAAACCCATGGCCAAGCAGGAAAGCGTGGTCATCATCGGTGCGGGAAATGTCGGGCTGGCCGTCGCACAAGCACTGGAGGCGCGTCCCGAGCGGATTCGTGTGAAGCTGATCGAGCGCAGCCGGGCGCGGGCCGAGGATGCGGCAGATGCCTTGAATCGCACCATCGTCCTGAACGGCGACGGGCTTTCGGCCGAACTGCTGGAAGAAGCCGCCGTGCCGCGTGCCGATGCGGTTCTGGCCATCACGGACGACGACAAGACCAATATCCTGGCCGCGGTGCGCGCCAAGCAGGCCGGCGCCAAGCTGGCGATCTCGCTGGTCAACGATCCGACGCTGATGTCGCTGATGGAGCCCTTGGATATCGATGCCTTCATCAACCCGCGCGCCAGCACCGTCTCGACCATCTTGCGTCATATCCGGCATGGCCGGGTGCGCGACATTTACTCCATCGGCGACGCCGAGGCCGAGGTGATCGAGGCGCAGGTGCTGTCGACCTCGCCGATTGCGGGTCGGGCGGTCCGTGACATCGAGTTTCCCGAAGGCGCGCTGATGGGCGCCGTGCGCAAGGGTGATCGCGTGGTCAAGCCGACCGGCGATCTGCGCATCGAGGAGGGCGATATCGTCGTGATCTTTGCACTCGTCTCCGACATTCCCGAGGTCGAACGCCTGCTTCAGGTCTCGATCGACTTCTTCTGAGGTCCGGGCCATGAGGCTTTTGCTGCATCTGCCGCTGATCGTGATCCTGGCCGGGATTGGCGCGCTGGCGATGGCGTTGCCCGGGCTTTATGCCCATGCCTTGGAAAGCCACAAGATCGGCTCGATCTTTCTGGGGGCGGCGGGGCTCTTCGTGATCCTGGCCGCAATTCTGGGGCTTGCCACCGCCAACCGGCCAGAGGGATCGCAGTCTCGCAGCGTGCTCTTGACCATGCTGGGCACCATGGTGCTGCTGCCTGCCATGCTGGCCGTGCCTTTTGCGCTGGCCCTGCCCGATACCGGCTTTTTCAATGCCTGGTGGGAGATGATCTCGTGCCTGACCACCACTGGAGCCTCGCTTTACTCGGCCGATCTGCTGCCGGCGCCGCTGCATTTGTGGCGGGCGCTGGTGGGCTGGATGGGCGGGCTGTTCATGCTGGTTGCGGCAATCGCGCTTTTGGCGCCGCTGCGGGTGGGGGGCTTCGAAATCATGTCCTCGCCCTATGGTCGCAGCGAACGCTATGAGCGGCTGCCGCCTTCGGCAGACGGCTGGGGGAACGCAGGTCATCTGTCGCATCCCGCCTTTCAAATGGAGCTGGCCGACCCGGCGCATCGGGTGATGCGGGCGGGAAGGGTGGTCCTGCCGGTTTATGCCGGGCTGACGCTTTTGATGTGGACGTTGCTTTTGATGCTGGGCGAGCCGGGGCTGGTCGCGCTGACCCGGGCGATGGGGACGCTTTCGACCAGCGGCATCAGCCCGGTCGATGGCCCTGCGGGGCAGGGCAGCGGCGTCACCGGCGAGGTGGTGATCTTCCTGTTCCTGATCCCGGCCCTGTCGCGCCGTTTCTGGCCGGGCGGCGGTGAGTTGAAGGCCAGCGAAAGCTGGGCCGGGGACCCCGAATTGCGCATGGCTGCCGTGGTGGTTCTGCTGGTTTCGGTCGTGTTGTTCGCGCGGCATTTCGTGGGTGCCATCGGCGTTTCACCGACTGGCGTTCAGGGAGGAGCGGTCAAGCTGGACAGCGCCATTTCGGCTGCTTGGGGCGGGCTTTTCAACGGGCTGAGCTATCTGACCACGACCGGCTGGAACTCGGTTGAATGGCAGGGCGCGCGCAATTGGTCGGGGCTCAGTTCTCCGGGCCTGATGCTGGCGGGGCTGGCGATGATGGGCGGCGGCGTCGCCACCACCGCAGGCGGCGTCAAGCTGTTGCGGGTCTATGCTTTGGCCCGCCATTCCGAGCGCGAGTTGGAGCGGATCGTGCATCCCAGTTCAGTCGGCGGCGGCGGGCTGATGGCGCGGCGGCTGCGGCGCGAGGGGGCCTATCTCGCCTTCATCTTCTTCATGCTTTTCGCCAGTTCCATAGCCGTGACGGTGATGCTGATATCCCTGCAGCGGGTCGAATTCGATTCGGCGACCATCCTGTCGATCGCGGCGCTCAGCAACACCGGGCAGTTGGCAGGGGCCATCCCGCTGGCCCCGACATTCCAGGGCTCTGCCGGCATGGCGGGCGCGCCATGGGCCGGCTGGGCGGGGTTGCCGGGGCTGACCAAGGCGGTGCTGGCAGGGGCGATGGTGGTCGGCCGGGTCGAGACTCTGGCGATCCTGGCGCTGTTTTCGCCCGAATATTGGCGGCGCTAGGCAAGATCATCTGCTTGCATGCGGCTGTCTGCTCGCCTAAGTCTTGAAAAACAGCGATAAGAACAAGGTGCCCCGAATGGCCGGCGACAAACAGAACCTCCAGGACGCTTTTCTGAACCATGTGCGCAAAAGCAAGGTTCCGGTAACGATTTTTCTTATCAATGGTGTGAAACTGCAGGGTGTCATCACCTGGTTCGACAATTTCTGCGTGCTTCTGCGCCGTGATGGCCAGTCGCAACTGGTCTACAAACATGCCATCTCGACCATCATGCCGGGGCAGCCGATCAGCCTCTATGAGGGCGAGGACTGATTGGCTGAACCCACGGAAACCCGCGAGCGCCCGACCCGGGCCTATGTGATTCACCCCGATCTGGGCAATTCGCGCACCCGCCGGTCGCCCGAACTCGCCTTGGAAGAGGCGGTGGCGCTGGCTCATGCGCTGCCCGCAATCGACGTGACCGGGGCCGAGGTGGCGCGGCTGCGCAACCCCGATGCCGGGATGCTGTTTTCCAAGGGCAAACGCGAAGAGATCGGCCAGCACCTGAGGGCCGTCGCCGAGGGCGAGGGGGCAGAGCTGGTGCTGATCGACGGCCCGGTCACGCCGGTCCAGCAGCGCAACCTGGAAAAGGAATGGGACGTCAAGATCCTGGACCGCACCGGGCTGATTCTTGAAATCTTTGCCGACCGGGCACAGACCCGCGAGGGCGTCTTGCAGGTCGAACTGGCGGCGCTGGCCTATCAGCGCACAAGGCTGGTGCGGGCCTGGACCCACCTGGAACGCCAGCGCGGCGGGCTTGGCTTTGTCGGCGGCCCGGGCGAGACCCAGATCGAGGCTGACCGCCGCGCCATCGACGAACAGATGGTGCGCCTGCGCCGGCAGCTTGAACGCGTGGTCAGGACGCGCGAACTGCACCGCAAGGCGCGCGCCAAGGTGCCTTATCCAATCGTGGCGCTGGTTGGTTACACGAATGCCGGAAAATCAACTCTTTTCAACTTGTTGACTGGCGCCGCAGTCATGGCCAAGGATCAGCTTTTCGCCACGCTCGATCCGACCATGCGGCAACTGACCTTGCCGGGGGGGCGCAAGATAATCCTGTCGGATACGGTGGGGTTCATCTCGGAACTGCCGCATGAATTGGTCGCGGCCTTCCGCGCCACGCTTGAAGAGGTGCTGGCGGCCGATCTGATCCTGCATGTGCGCGACATCAGCCACCCCGAGACCGAGGAGCAGGCCGGCGACGTAGGCGAGATCCTCGATTCGCTTGGGGTGGATGAGGATGTCCCGCTGATCGAGGTTTGGAACAAGATCGACGCGCTTATGCCCGAGACCCGCGCGGCTTTGCAGCGCACCGATGCGCGAACCCAGGGCGTGCAAGCGATCTCGGCACTGTCTGGCGAGGGGATCGGGGCGCTTCTGGACGCGATCGAGGCGCATCTTTCGCAGGCGCTGGATGAACCGCAACGCGAGGACGAACTGGTGCTGCCGCATTCGGACGGACGTCGCCGGGCGTGGCTGCACAGGCAGGGCGTCGTGACGGGCGAAGAGGTTGCGGATGAAGGTGTGCGGCTGCACCTGCGCTGGACAGATCGGCAGAAGGCGACGTTCGAGGCCCTCTGATCGGCATCTTTCCGCATCAGTGCTTCGGAATTGGTTGCTGTGGATCAGGAAACCTTCGGCTTTTTCGAACAGTTGCCTTTCACCTTGAGAGGACGGTTGGCACTCCTAGATTGTCTGGGCGAGGACCAGCGCGCCGAATGGTTGCTTGACAAAGGCCAACACAGCGCAAGCGCGGCTTTTGGGCAACTCGAGGCTGGCAGATTCCGACTGGTATCCGCTGCGGGCGCCGCGAAGTGCCGGATCTTTCGGCGCCGATCTGGGCGATGTGTCGATGGCGGCACTCACCGCGCGGCTTCGGGACTGGAGCGGCGCGGGCGAGGGGCTTTTCCAATGGACCGTCTATCGGGATCGTGCCGGACGGGGTCGGCAACTCGGCTGAGGCGATGTGGTGGATCGTCTGGAAGACGGGCGGCCTGATCCGGGCCGGTCGTCCCCTCATTCGAAATAGCCTATTATGAGGTGTTGCATAACGGGCTGATCGCAGTCAGCAACCGACAATTCTATGAGAGCACGCTTTTCGTTGTTCCTAGCCCCTATACGGCTGAGGCAGGGATGGGACTTCGATTTCACTACATTCCGGACGGGCTCTCCGACGCGGGCGGCAAGCCGAAAAGCTCCGGTTTCAGACGGTCCAAAATCGGTAGGCAGGGCAGTGGGGGTCGAACGTCCAGGCGGCCAAGGTTGCATTGTCGAGCTCGCCATGGATCGCGTCTTTTGGACGCTTCACCATCGCCGTAATCGGCACCTTTGTTATCCTTCTACTCAAAGAGAAGGTTCGCTGGGAGGTGCTCTCGCGTAATCTATTGCCGTTCATTGTCCTAGGCGTAATCGGCGTGGCGGGCTTCAACGGGTCACTCTTTGTCGGCTTACAGTCCTCCAGCCCGATCACCGCATCCCTGATCATGGCTACGACGCCGATCTCAGCGAATATTATCGAGGCGACCATCAACCGGAAAATTCCAGCGACTGATCGCATCGTCGGGATGATCGTCAGCCCGCTCGGCGTTTCCCTGGTCATCACGAACGGCCAGATTCTGTCTGGCCGCATCGACTTCGCCTCCGGCGATCTGATCATTCTCGGCGGCTCCATCGGATGGGCAGCCTACACTGTTGGGGCACGCGCCTTCGTCACGGATTCGACACCGCTTGAGACCACAACCGGGACCATGCTGTTCGGAACCCTCACGCTTGGCTTGGCTGGGCTGCCTTCGCATTCGAATCTCCGATCACGGGGGTAGTGGCGGGCTCCGGAATCGGCTTCCTCGCAATCCTGTGGATGGGGATTGCCGGTTCGGTCTTGGCTTATTTGTTCTGGAATGTCGGGATTGCCGTACGTGGACCGGGGAAGACATCAATTTTCTTCAATTTTGTACCGGTTTTTGCTCTCATGATTGAAATCACTTTGGGTACGATACCTCATTTGGTCCAGATAATTGGGATTGCTATAACTATCTGCGGTGTGCTCGTCGGTCAGGGCCTTTTTTCTACCATGGCATCGAAAGGAGTCTCATGATCTCGAGAATGGCGGGGTTATTGCAAAATTGCTCGATGGTTTTCTATGAGCCTGTTTCAAATCCTAATCCTGAAGAATATTTTCTGGGCCGGAAGTCTCCATCGCCTATCGCGTCGGCAACGCGTGCTCGTCGAGGCGAGTAAAAGGCTAATTTTCTGACCAAGACAGTGGATGTCTTGGGACTGACCGGGCTCAGTTCGGTCACAATCGGCATTTGCTGGGAGTGGTCGTTCTGCTTTTGATTCCAGTCATCTGGATGATTGTCATGACAGGGTTCGTTGTCCCCTGCATACTCTGAGCCACCAAGACCCAAGATTCATGATGAAATCGCTGCCGCAGTTTACCAATCTGCCTGCCCCTATCATCCGTGGATATTCAGGCCGTTTCAGCTTACGCGATTGGCTGAAAATCTGCTGAACAGGGCCAAAAGCTCGTTCTGGTTGTCCCGGTGCCAAAGCAGCGATATCCGGTGCGCAGCCTCGGCCTCTTCGATTTCCAGATAGCGGACATTGCCGAATTTGGACCGGCTCAACGATTGTGGCACCAGTGACACGCCCATGCCGCGACTGACCAGTGCCACGACAGTAAACCAATGCTGGATATGATAACCCGAATAGGGCCGGTTCGAGCCGCTTGCCAGCAAGCTGACGATCTTGTCGTAGAACTGCGGTGCGAATTCGCGCGAGAACAGCAGCACCCGTTCATCTTCCAGATCGGCCAACCGGACACGGCCGCGCGAGGCCAGCCGATGATCGCGCGGAGCACATCAGACGTTCGGTCTCCAGCACATGCTCGGCAATCTGTTCGGGCAGGCTGACCGAATGCACGAAGCCCAGATCGATGCTGCGATTCATCAGCCCGTCGATCTGCTTGACGGTGTTCATTTCGCGTAACTGCAATTCGACATCGGGGTAAGCCTCGTGAAACTCTTTGAGGGTCGTGTCGGTCAATGAATCGGTGTTCATCGCTACCAACCGCACCGCCTTTGGCAAGCGGCTGATCGACCTGCCGCTGATGCGCAGGCAACTGGCCAAGATGCTTGTGACGGCCGAACAGGGCCGCTCGATGGTGTTCCATACCGCCCGCGTTCTCGAAGCTGCCGACCGAGGTGAGGCAAACATGGCCAAGGTGCTGCGGATCATGACGCCGCTGGTCAAATTCCGCACCTGCCGCGATGCCCGCAAGGTGGCGGGGGACGGTATGGAGGTGCGCGGCGGCTGCGGGTATATTGAGGAATGGTCGGATGCCCGCGTGCTGCGCGATGCCCATCTGGGCTCGATCTGGGAAGGCACCAGCAACATCGTGGCGCTGGACGTCGCCCGCACGGTGCGGCGCGAAGATGCGCTGTCTGCGTTGGAAACCTATCTGGCCGGATTGAACGAGGAAACTGAATCCGTCCTCGGCTCGCAACCCGCCGTAACCGAGGCGTTCAAACGCGCCGCCGGTCTGCTTCACGCCGTTGCCCACGATCCATCGCGCGAGGTTGAAACGCGGCAGGCCGCCAGCGCGGTCTATAACGCCACCTCGGCCTCGGTCATGGCCTGGGAAAGCGCACGGCAAACTGCACTGACCAATGAGCGCAGCAACGACCGGCTGGTGCTGGCCCATGGCGTGCTGCGCCACAAGCTCGGCAGTCGCGATCCGCTGGCTGCCAGTCAGTCCGGGGAGGATGATGATCTGATGTCGCTGGTCCACACCACGCTCAGCGACGCCAGCATCGCGGAGGCGGCGCAATGACCGGCGCGCTTGAAGGGATCCGCGTGATCGACGTCAGCCGGATCCTTGGCGGACCCTTTGCCGGGCAGGTGCTGGGCGATCATGGTGCCGATGTGATCAAGGTCGAACCTCCGGCCGGCGATGATACCCGGACATGGGGGCCGCCTTTCCAGGGTGACACCGCGTCCTATTTCCTTGGGCTGAATCGCAACAAGCGCGCCATCGCCCTCGACCTGAGCAAGCCCGAGGGGCGCGAGGTGCTGCTGCGCCTTCTGGAAGAGGCCGATGTGCTGCTGGAGAACTACAAGACCGGCACCCTTGAGGCGTGGGGCATTGGCCATGACGTGTTGTCGAAGAGATTTCCGCGTCTGATCCATTGCTGCGTGACGGGTTTTGGCGCGGACGGTCCCTATGGAGGGCTGTCTGGCTATGATGCCGTGCTGCAGGCCATGGGCGGGCTGATGAGCGTGAATGGCGATGCCGATGGCGGACCCACCCGGATCGGGCTGCCGGTAGTCGATATGGTCACGGGCCTGAATGCGGTAATCGGCATCATGATGGCGCTGCACGAGCGAGCTTGCAGCGGCAAAGGCCAATTTGTCGAAGCGGCCTTGTTCGATACCTCATTGTCGCTGCTTCATCCGCATGCGGCCAATTACTTCCTGTCGGGCAAGCTGCCGCAACGCAGCGGCAACAGTCACCCCAACATCGCGCCCTATTCGACCTATGCGACCGGATCACGACCGATTTATCTGGCGATCGGCAATGACGGGCAGTTTCGCAAGCTGTGCCAGTTGATCGGCGCGCCGGCGCTGATGGACGACCCGCGCTTTACCTCGAACGCCGACCGGCTGAGCCATCGCGACGACTTGCGCCGCGAGCTTGAAACGGCCTTGGCGGGCTTTCAGGCCGAGGAACTGGCGCCGCGACTGATTTCGGCCGGTGTACCTGCGGGCCCGGTGCTGGACGTGGCCGAAACATTGGCGTTACCGCATACCGGACATCGCGGCATGATCGTGCAAAAGGGTGATTATCACGGGCTGGGCGCGCCGATCAAGCTTAGTCGGGCAACCGCCAGCTATCGCACGGCCCCACCGGAATTCGCCGCCGATACCGACGATATCCTTCGGGAGCATGGATTTTCGGATCAGCAGATCGCGGATCTGCGCGAGACGGGCGTGGCCCCGACCAGTCGAACCTGACGACCACTTTTTCTGAACACGACAGAACCCGTGGCCTGCGGTCTTGACCGTCGCCGGCCGGCATATCAATCGCGCTTGAGGAGGAGCATGCGCTTATGAATGGCGATCAAAAAACTGCCGAAAACCAGGCCGTCAAGGCCAGACGCGCCGGCATCGCGTCCTTTGTCGGAACGACTATCGAATGGTACGATTTCTACATCTACGGGTTGGCGGCGTCGCTGGTATTTGGTGATCTGTTCTTTTCAAAGAACATGGATCCGGGCGTTGCGACGCTTCTGTCCTTTGCGACATTCTGGGTGGGATTTCTGGGGCGCCCTGTCGGCGGAGTCATCTTCGGCCATCTGGGGGACCGGATCGGACGTAAGACCACGCTGGTCATCACGCTGATGATGATGGGGGTTGCGACGACGTTCATCGGGCTTTTGCCGACTTATGAAACCATCGGATTCTGGGCACCGATCGGGCTGGTCATTCTGCGCTTCATTCAGGGCGTTGCGGTTGGCGGCGAATGGGGCGGTGCTGTTCTGATCGCCAGCGAGAACGCACCCAAGGGCAAGGGGGTTCTTTATTCTGCCTTCGCCCAGCAGGGCGCGCCGGCGGGCAACCTGTTGGCGATCAGCGTCTTCTTTCTTCTCAGCCTGGCCGAGACGCCGGACTTCCTGCTGAATGGCGGCTGGCGAATTCCGTTCCTGCTGTCCTCGGTCCTGATCGTGATCGGCATGATCATCCGCCTGCGGATCGAGGATTCAACGGACGTCCAGAAACTGCTGCAGGAAAACCGCGACAATGACGTCCAGCCGGTCCGCGAGGCGATCAAGGGATACTGGCCAATGATCCTGCTTGGCGCTGGCACGCTGCCGATCATCTATGTGACCTATATCAAAACCAGTTTTGCGCTGTCTTGGGCCACCAAATCGCTGGGCTATGATTCCACGACGTTTCTCAGCCTGATCTCGGTCGCGGTGATCGTGCAATGCATCACCCAGCCTTTTGGCGCTGTTTTGATGAACAGGGTGGACATGCGCAAGGCCGTCCTGCTGATCACCGTGCCGGAGTTCTTTCTGGTGCCGCTGATGTTCTATGGCATCTATTCCATGAACTACTGGTTTGCGATGTTTACCATGGCATTGGCGACGATTCCCCACGGCATGTATTATGGTGCGATCGCAGGCATCCTGGCCCGCGCCTTTCCGGCCCGCGTTCGCTATTCCGGGCTATCGCTGGCCAACCAGCTTGGCGCGCTGACCGTTGGCGGTGGAACCCCGGTCCTGCTTCAGTTCCTGCTCAACAAGACCGGCAGCATCGTTCCGGTGGCCATCGTCTCGGGCGGCTATGCACTGGTTTCGCTGATCTGCGTCCTGTTCGTGCTGAAGCGAACCGGAACGAATGCGACCGAACTTTCAACTGCCGAGCGTCGGGACGCAAGCGATCTGGCGGATCTTGCTGCCACACCCGCAGCGGTGGTCCGGGCGGCGTCCTGAACCCTTCCCGCGCGACCGGCCCTGTCGCAAGCCACGTTACCCTCTTGGGAAAACCATCATGTCAGAAAATCCTGTTCGCATCCTGATCCCCGAAGGCCGCACGCTGAAGGCAGCCGAAGCGCAGGAGCTGGGTATGATCGATGCGCTGGCGGATGATCCGCTGTCGGCGGCCCGCACGATGGCGCTGCCGGATCGTCTGGCAACGGCGATGTTGCCAGAACCTGCCACCGATCCCGATGCGGTCGCGGCAGCGCGCGACGCCGTTGCGAAACGCAGACCTCACCAGATCGCGCCACAGACCGCCATTGATCTGGTTGAGGCGGCCGCTTGCCTTCCCCTCACCGAGGCGCTGAGGATAGAGCGGGCGGCATTTCTGGATCTCAGGACCAACGATCAGGCGGCGGCCCTGCGGCATCTGTTCTTTGCCGAACGCGCGGCTATGGCGCAGGGGCGCGAGGATGGGGCCGATATCGCCCGCGCCGTGGTCGTCGGCGGTGGCAATATGGGCACGGGGATCGCCTATGCGCTGGCGCAGGTGGGGATCATGGTGACCCTGCTGGAAACCGATAGGAAAGGGGTCGACCGCGCCCGGGCCAATGTTGCCGCGCTTTACGACCAGGCGGTGAAACGCGGCAAGACAAGTGCCGCAGACGCGCGGGCGGCGCTGTCGACCCGCCACAGCTTCCATATCGGCTATGAACACCTGCCACCTGCCGATATCGCCATCGAGGCGGTGTTCGAGGATATGGAGGTCAAGCGGCACGTCTTTGCCGCGCTGGATGCGGCGCTGCCCGACAACGCAATTCTGGCCACCAATACGTCATATCTGAACGTCAATCGGATCGCTGAAACTGTCCGGAATCCGTTGCGTTTTCTGGGCCTGCATTTCTTCAGCCCGGCGCATTTGATGAAACTGGTGGAGGTCGTGTGTGCCGATACGACCAGCCCGGAAACGCTGGCCTCAGTGATGCGACTGGCGGCCCGGCTGAAGAAGGTTCCGGTTCTGGCAGGCGTCTGCGACGGCTTCATCGGCAACCGTATCCTGACCCGCTATCGCCAGACTTGCGACATCATGCTGATCGAAGGTGCGCTGCCCGCGCAGGTTGATGCGGCAATGCGCGGCTTTGGGATGGCAATGGGGCCATATGAGGTGCAGGATCTGTCCGGCCTCGATATCGCCTATGCCAATCGCAAGCGCATGGGCTGGAAGGATAAGCCGGGTTTCCGCTATATTTCCATCGCCGACTGCGTGGTTGAGGAGACCGGCCGTCTGGGCCGCAAGACCAGCGCGGGCTGGTATGATTACACGGATGGCAAGCCCACCCCCTCGCCACGGATCAACGGCATCGTGACCAGGGAATCCGCCCGCGCAGGCATTACCCGCCGTACCTTCACCGATGAGGAAATCGTGGATCGCGTCGCGGCGGCAATAGTCGAAGAAGGCTTCCGAATCCTTCAGGAAGGCATCGCGGAAAAATCCGCCAATATCGACTTGGTGCTGGTGCATGGCTACGGGTTTCCGCGCTGGCGCGGCGGACCGATGCATTGGGCGGGACGCAAGGGGCTTTCCACTATCCTGCATCATATCGAAGAACTTGCCGCCGAAGACCCGCTATCCTGGGGCGCTCCCGCCCTGCTGCGGCAGGCGGTAGCCGAGGGCAAAACCCCTGAAGAGCTGGAGCCCCAGGATCTTAGGAATAACCGACTGGAGCAAAACCGATGAGCGACGCTTTCATCTGCGACTATATTCGCACGCCGATCGGGCGCTATGGCGGGGCCTTGGCGCCGCTGCGGGCGGACGATCTGGCCGCGTTGCCGCTGGCGGCGCTGCTGGCGCGCAATCCGGCGATGCACCCGGCCGCCATCGAGGAAGTCTGGATGGGCTGCGCCAATCAGGCGGGCGAGGACAATCGCAACGTCTCGCGCATGGCGCTGCTGCTGGCTGGCCTGCCCGAAACTGTGCCGGGCGTGACCGTGAACCGGCTTTGCGGCTCGGGGCTGGAGGCGGTGGCTGCGGCCGCCCGCGCGATTCGGTCCGGCGAGATGGAATTGGCCATTGCCGGCGGCGTCGAAAGCATGAGCCGGGCACCTTTTGTCATGCCCAAGGCCACTGCAGCCTGGTCGCGCGCCACCGAAATCCACGACACCACCATCGGCTGGCGATTTGTCAATCCGAAGATGCAAGCGCAATATGGCATAGATTCCATGCCGGAAACCGCCCAGAACCTTGCCGACGATTATGCCATCAGCCGCGAGGATCAGGACGCCTTCGCGCTGCGCTCGCAGGAGCGCACCGCCGCGGCACAAGTCAATGGCCGGCTGGCGCAAGAGATCCTGCCGGTAATGGTGCCGCTTGGCCGGGGCAGGACGGCCGAGGTGGCGCATGACGAACACCCCCGGGCCACCACAATGGCTGATTTGGGACGGCTGCGCGCAATTACCCGCCCCGATGGCTCGATTACGGCCGGCAATGCCTCGGGCGTGAATGACGGAGCGGCGGCACTGATCGTGGCGTCGGAATCGGCGGCTCGGCGTCATGGGCTGACGTTACGGGCGCGTATCGTAGGCTCCAGCTCGGCAGGGATTGCCCCGCGTGTAATGGGTTACGGGCCGGTGCCGGCAGTGAACAAGCTTCTGATGAAAACCGGCATCACCCCTGATGAGTTGGACGTAATCGAACTGAATGAGGCTTTCGCGGCGCAGGCGCTTGCGGTGCTGCGCGGTCTGAAGATTTCTGACGATGACCCTCGGGTGAATCGTAAGCGCTGTCCCACCCCCACCTTCCAGCGCGCTTCCTGATGGGATCACTGGCATCCATTGTTGTTTGATGCTGGAGTTTCTCCATGGAGACTACATTGGAGGTTCTCACGGTTGGCGGGTCCAGTCGCCAGAACCGGAGTTGGCCTGAAGATGTGAAGGCGCGGATCGTGGCGGAGACGCTGGTTCCGGGTACTACGGTCAATGATGTTGCCCGGCGGCATGGCCTGCCGGCAAATCGTATCTCCTCATGGCGGACGCTGGCGCGTAAGGGGCGGCTGGTTTTGCCCGCGCCGGAGGATCCGGTCGAGTTTGCGGCCCTGATGCTCGGGCCAGCGGATGATGGTCCGCGTTCTGTCGGCCCTGCCGCGACCGGCCCTGAGATTGCGTTTGGTGCGGTTGTGATCCGTTTGGAAGTCGGTGCTTCGGCAGAGCGGATCGCGTCCGTAGTGCGTGCCTTGGCGGCGGGCGCGTGATCTTCCCGTCGAACCGGGTGCGGATCATGTTGGCGACCAAGCCCATAGACTTCCGCAAGGGCCATGACAGCCTGGCCGCGATGGTCAAGAACGAGTTGCGCAAGGATCCGTTCACCGGCACTGTCTTCGTATTCCGCGCCAAGAAAGCCGATCGGTTGAAGCTGCTCTACTGGGACGGCACCGGGCTGGTGATGGCCTACAAGCGGCTGGAAGAGCACAGCTTCACCTGGCCTGCGGTGAAGGACGGGCTGCTGGTGATGAACCACGCGCAGTTCGAAGCCCTGTTCTCTGGGCTGGATTGGCGACGGGTCCGGGCCATCGGGGCGAGGGCGCCAGAGGCGGTGGAATAGCCCTGTCTTTGTTGGGTCCGGCAGCGTTTTTTACGGGTATTGGCCGTGGCGGGTGATAGACTGCGGCCATGCCGGAGACCACTGATCTGCTTCAGGAAATTGCCACGCTGAAGGCGATGCTGATCGCCTCGGAGGCGCATAACCTGCGCAAGGACGAGCGCATCGAACGATTGGAGAAGCTGGTCGCGGCCTTCAGGCATGCAGCCTTCGGGCGGCGATCCGAGCAGAGCGATCCGCACCAGTTCGAACTGGCGCTTGAGGATCTGGAGACGGCCATTGCCACGATCCATGCCGAAGAGGATGCCGAGGACCGCGCGGCCAAACGCCCCGCCAAGCCACGTGCCACCAATCGCGGATCGCTGCCCAAACATCTGCCGCGCGTCGAAGAGATCATCGAGCCGGACAGCCTGACCTGCGCTTGTGGCGGCTGCCTACATTGCATCGGCGAAGATGTGTCGGAGCGGCTCGACATCATCCCGGCCCAGTTCCGCGTCATCGTCACCCGTCGCCCCAAATATGCCTGCCGGTCCTGCACCGATGGCGTGACACAAGCGCCATCACCGCCACGGCTGATCCCCGGCGGCATGCCGACCGAGGCGACGGTCGCGCATGTGCTGGTCAGTAAATACGCCGATCATCTTCCGTTGTATCGTCAGGCCCAGATCTACAGCCGGCAAGGCGTCGACCTCGACCGTTCCACCCTTGCCGATTGGGTCGGCCGTGCCGCCTTTGAACTCCGCCCTGTGCATGACGCGCTGATGGCCGATCTGAAGCGGTCCACCAAGCTGTTCATGGACGAGACTCGCGCCCCGGTCCTTGATCCGGGCGCCAGAAAGACCAAGACCGGATACTTCCGGGCGCTGGCCCGCGATGACCGACCGTGGGGCGGCACGACGCCACCAAGCGTGGCCTTCACCTATGCGCCCGGTCGGGGCGGGCAACATGCCGAACGGATATTGCAGGACTTCGGCGGCATCCTCCAAGTCGATGGCTATGCTGGATACAACCGGCTGATTGCGCCGGACCGGATCGGCCCAAGTATCCAGTTGGCGTATTGCTGGGCCCACGCCCGCCGAAAGCTGATCGAGATCACCCGCACCGGCTCCGCCCCGATCGCCGAGGAAGGCGTGGCCCTCGTCCGCGCGCTCTATGCCATCGAGGCCGACATCCGCGGCAGCGAACCCGCCGTGCGCCTCGCCGCGCGGCAGGAACGCTCCGCCCCGATCCTCGCCCGCATCGATGTCTGGCTCAGCCATCACCGTGCCCGCGCATCCGCTAAATCGCCCTTAGGCGAGGCGCTGGCCTATATCGCCAAATACCGCGACGGTCTCGGCCGCTTCTTGGCCGATGGCCGCGTCGAACTCGATAGCAACACCGTCGAGCGTACGATCCGCCCCATCGCGCTCAATCGCAAGAACGCCCTCTTCGCTGGCCACGACGCCGGAGCTGAAAGCTGGGCCGTCATCGCCTCGCTCATCGAGACCTGCAAAATGAACGGCGTCGATCCCCACGCTTGGCTGACAACCGCGCTCACTGCCATCGTCAAAGGTCACAAACAGAGCAACATCCAAGATCTGCTCCCGTGGAACTACGCCGCCACCCTGTGATCGGAACACCGCTTACGGTGAATCCCAATGGCGGCGCCATTGCCTTGGGTCATCCCCTTGGGATGAGTGGCGCGCGCATTGCCGGTTCGGCCGCGCTGGAGTTGTCGCGCGGGACTGGCCGCTACGCACTGGCCACCATGTGCATCGGTGTCGGCCAAGGTGCCGCGTTGCTGCTGGAACGAGTCTGATCCCTGCATGAGAGAATGGAGAGCTGAATGACACGAACCTACTTGTCGGACATAATCTATTTGTGCCCGACAGCTAACTGATTGCGGCCGCCGAAGCCGCAGATACCTATGCCCAAATAAGCTGGAACCCACATGCGCGAGTGTTCCGAAACGGGAATGCCCGCTTTGCGAAATTTGGCAGGGGCTAACTGGATCTGTCGGACGTTACCAGATCCGAAAATATAGCGGCATCGGCGTGGGCAATCTCGGAAATTTCCGTTATAGTCGCAGCTCTATGTCCATTTATAGATGGGATTTTTATTATCACCGATAACGCGAGGCGTGTTGGAAGCAGAATACAGAATAAGTCTCGCTTGTTGACGATATATAATTGAGACTAGCAGAAGTATGAAGAAGGAAAAGGTGTTGGAACTTACTCTATCCAAAATGGATATCAAGGAGCTTTATGAGATCAGAAAATAGGTCGACGACACAATAACCGAGATAGTGAATGAGAATATGAGTGGGGCTTTGCTGGCAGTAGAGCGTGTGGCGAGAGATCATGGTTACGACTTGGATCAAGAAGTGCCTAGGTCATGTTGACAAATGACGGAGCCAGAGGCGGATCGACGTGATGTCAATGAAGCCGAGAAAGCTTTCCGCCGTCTTGTCGTAGCGGGTCGCGACACGCCTGGCGTTCTTGAGCTTGTTGAAGCAGCGTTCGACCAGATTGCGCAGGCGATACAGCGAACGATCGACACCAATCCGTTTTTTGCGGGACTTGCGCATCGGTATCACGGGCAGGACGTTGCGCGCCTCCATGCCGTCTCTGATCTTGTCTGCATCGTAGCCGCGATCTGCGAGCAGCACGCTCGGGCGGGGCAGATTATCCACCATCACCAGATCGAAGCCGAGATAGTCCGACGTCTGGCCCGGCGTGATCTCTGTTCTCATAGGTAGCCCGTGCGCGTTGACCAGAAGGTGGATCTTGGTCGTAAAGCCACCTCGAGAACGGCCGAAACCTTGTCGCGGAGTCCCCCTTTAGCGCCCGCTGCCTGATGGTGGGCACGGATCACGGTGCTGTCGATCATTTGCAGGGCGCTTGGCACGGCTCCGCTCTGGTTCAGGGCATCCATGATTTCCTCCCACAGGCCTGCCAGCGTCCAGCGCCGGAACTGCCGATAGACGCTTGACCATTTGCCGAACTCGGCAGGTAGGTCCCGCCATGGCGCACCGGTGCGTGCGATCCAGAATATGCCATCAAGAACGAGGCGGTGGTTGGTGGGCTTGCGCCCGTTCGGGGCGCGGACGGCGAAGATGAAGCGCTCAAAGAACGCCCACTCCTCGTCCGACATAAGGTCTCGTGCCAAGCTGGTCTCCATCGCAGATGCCAGCTTGAATCATGCCCCAAGCCCAAGGGGAATCCCTTTTGTCAACACGACCTAGGTATCGATGAGGTTCGAGTAAAGGCCTTAGCAAGGCGCTGAAAAAGGTCGCTGCGGAGAACGGTTTCCCCGCACCTCCGGCTTGAGGTGGCGTTTTGCGCAGGGGGAAGGCAACCTTCTGCCTCAAGCGGCGAGCAGTTTTGGCAAACTGGCCAAGTTGCAGGCCACTATCGTCATGGTGAAGCGGGCTCGCACACGCTCTATACCGCGATACATGGTCTGTGCCATGCCGCCGATGGTCTTTGCCCAGCCGAAAGGTTCCTTGATCTTCTTCCGGCGCCGCTGAGATTTGGCGTAGCCGGGATGCCGGGTGGTTCTGCCATCAATGGTTGAATGCCGGGACTTCTGGGCGACATGCGGCGTGACTACCATCTGGCGCAGCTCGGCGACGAAGTCGGCGCTGTCGTAGCCGCGGTCTGCCGCCAGGGTCAGTCGCCGTGTGGATCCCGGTGAATGGCGATGGAGCATGTCGATGGCGGCACGGCGTTCGGCATGGCCACCCGCCTGGGTCAGGTCGGCCTGCACGATCTCCAAGATGCGCGTCGAGGCCGGAGTTTTTCAGCGCCCTGTTAGACTGATTTATCCAAGTGGAGCCACACTCTGACAGCCTCGACGATCTTGTTTCGCACTCCTCAATGATGATCGAGAAGACGCGGGACGCGAACGCAGCTCTGCTTATGGAGGCGTCTGACGCCGACCATCCAAGGCGATCCGTAAGCAAATGCATGGCCGCATGAAATGATCCGAGAACCACGGAAATCTCGGCCGATCACACGGCAGGGCATGTGAAGCAATGCCCTTGGCCCTCTAACAGCTGACGACGGCTGAGTTGGACACGAAACATTCGTTGGCCTGAAGGGCGTCGAGTGACTACTATGGTGAAGGTTTTCCGATGCGGCCCGCGGCGTGATGGTCCGGCGTGGCGCTGAGCGCGACGCGATACTTCAGCCCCGGCCCGGGCGCAGCCATCAGGATGTCGGACACTTCCTCGACGCTGAACACGACGGGCAGCCGGCGCGGCTCGGTCCGGAACTGCATGTAGCGCTTCATCTCCTCACGCCCGCAGGTCATACCGAAGAAGAACCGGAGCGCCACGATGCGTGCATTGAAGGTCGAAGGTGTGACACCGGCGTCGGTCATGTGCAGTTGGTGGGCCCGCAGTTCCTCTGATGTGGCTGTATCCGGAGATCGGCCGAGAAACGTTGCAAAATCCTTGATGGCACGGATGTGCGCCTGCTGGGCCTTATCGCCCATGCCGCGAATACGCATATCTTCGATCATCTGCTGGCGCAGCGGGGTCGTTCTTTCCTCCGTCATGGGAACCTCCTGTCTGATGAAGGGGGAAGACCCCGATCATCAGCCCGGAAAGGCCTCACACATCGAACAACCGTGGCATGGAGGTCGAACGCCAGACACAGGCACCAGTGCCGCGGAGCGGCTTAGTCCATTGGCCGTTCGCGCGAAGGTCGCATGGTCGAAGCGCTTGGACAGAAAGCGTCGCGTGGACTTGGAGCTTCGGCCGCAGTTCCCTATGGGCGCAAACAAATAAGCCAGCAGAGCGCTGCTCTACCGGCTTCGGAACTCCTCACAAACATGGATTTCTCCATAAATGGACAATCCGCTGTCATTAATGGAAGATCTATCTGGCACTTGCCATTGATGATTTGGTGGAGCCAAGGGGAGTCGAACCCCTGACCTCTTGAATGCCATTCAAGCGCTCTACCAACTGAGCTATGGCCCCACCGGAGGTCTCGGGCGGCGTCTCCGGCGCCCGTGTGAGGCGTCGTATAGGAGGGCCGGCGGATGGGTGCAAGCGGAAAAATACTGCTGCGAGGAAAAATTATCCGGTTCTCACCCAAGCCCGAAATCCGGGAGTTTTTCTGCCTGAAACGACATCTCAAGCAGGTTGCGGGCAAGGCGGAAGGCCGCCTCGTCCACCGCCTCGAAGTTGCCGTTCACCTTGGCGACGAAATCGGCGTCAGATCCTTCGATCAGCGGAGGCAGCAAATCGTAGATATTTTCCGCGCCTTCGAAACTGGTATCGAAATCCCACAGGTCGGTGCGGGAATAGCGATCCTCTTCGCCTGAAATCTTGGTGGCGGCGACTTCTTCCATCAACACGGCAGCACCGCCCACAACGATCTCGGGTGGGTAGGTCAGGCCGTAGATGCGGGCATCGAGTTCTTGGATATCGGCCAGAAGGCCGTATTCGATACGGTGATAGCCGGTAAAGGCTGGGTCCTGTTCGCGCCCCTGCAGATAGGCTGCGCGGGCATCTATGCGTTCCTCAATATCCGAGAAGCGATAGGCCAGCGGTTCGATGCGGCGGTAGGGTAGGCGGGCCTGACGCCACGCCTCGCGCGCAGCTTCCAGATCGCCCGAGGCGATGGCGTCACGCAGACTTTCGGCGGCCTTCACCGCGGCATTGCCCTGCATGACCAGATAGACGCGGTATTCCGAAAGCGGTCCCAGAAACTTGCGCAGCGTAACCTCGGAAGCCGCTGCCGTGGCCTCGTCCGATTGCGTCACGGTCAGCGTGCCGCGCGGGTTCGACAGAAGGCCGCAGGTGATGGCGTATTCGCCGGGGGCAAGCTGCACCTCCAGCGTGGCGCGAAAGCCCGGTGCGATGTTCTCGCGCTCTGCCACGACCATGACGCCGTTCAGGATTTCCCATTTGATCGGGCGGTCGCTGGCATTGACGATTTCAAAGCTGCGGCGCCCACCCGGCACGGTCATGGCATTGGGTTCGCAAGTGGCCGCGGTCACCGTCACTAGCTGGTCGGCGGCAGTCCGAGCGCCCGCAGCCCGTTGCGTCGCATACCAAAAGGCCACACCGCTCGCGACTGCCAGAACCGCTGCGCCGACAATCGCCAAATAGATGCCTTTCAAGGGTGGATTCATTTAGGCGCCGCTGTTTGAGGTCGGGCAGGCAGCGCCTCGGGCGGCGGCCTGGGAAACAACACCAGCGTCACCGCCAGGAAGATACCCCAGACCAGCGCCTCGCCCAGAGTGGGGGCTTCGCGATAGCCCAGAAGACCAGACAGCACGGTGCCCAGCGGGCTGGATTCCGGCAAGGTCCGGCTGAGGTCAAAGACCCGGCCTTGCAAGCCGTTCCACAACCCCGCCTCGTGCAATGCCCTGACCGAACCGGCCAGAAGCCCCGCCGCCACCAGCAGGATAAAGACTCCGGTCCAGCGAAAAAAGCGGCGCAGGTCCAACCGCAACGCGCCGGCATAGATCCCCCAACCGGCGCCGACGGCGCCGATCAGTCCAAGAAGCGCGCCGATTGGCGCGGCGCTGTCCTGACTTTGCTGGAATATCGCCAGCAGGAAGAATACCGATTCCAACCCCTCGCGCGCCACGGCCAGAAAGACGATGCCGATCAGCGCCCAAGTGCCTGCGCTGCCCTTGTACGCCAGCGCCTCGTCTATATTGGCATGCAATTCGGCCCTGATCGAGCGCGCGGCGCGGCGCATCCAGAATACCATGCCAACCAGCACCGCGACGGCGACCAGCCCGATCAGCGCCTCGAACAACTCTTGCATCTTTTGCGGAAAACCGGCGCTGACCAACTGGATCGCCGCGCCGGCGAAAAGTGACATGGCGACGGCCAGAAATACGCCGACCCAGATCGCAGGCAGCCATTCCCGGCGCCCGGTCTGGCGCAGATAGCCGGCGATGATGCCGACGATCAGGGCCGCCTCCAGCCCCTCGCGCAGCATGATGAGAAACGGGGCCAGCATGACCTTTCCTCGCCATTTTGTCGTGGTGCGGGTCCGGAACGGCACAGCGCGGCCGGAAGGGCATCGCGGCAAGATCATCGGCCCGGATGGGCCAGCGGGAAAAGGAATACGCCGAATGCCGAACAAGTCATCCTGAGAAAAACTCTTGGGAAGGGTGTGGATGCCAGTCTCAGCCTCTGCCGTGGGGTTCGTGCCAATCGATCAGCGGATTGATCGGGATGATGCGATATGGATTTATCGTGACATGGCTATAGTGGTAATGGCGCACGATATGGTCGAAATCCACCGTCTCGGCCACCTCCGGCCGTTGGTAAAGCTCTCGCGTCCACGCCCACAGGTTGGGATATTCGCGCAACCACCGGCGATTGCATTTGAAATGCGTGTGATAGACCGGATCAAAGCGGACCATGGTGGTGAACAGACGCCAGTCCGCCTCGGTGAGGCGGTCGCCGCAAAGGTAACGGTGCGCGGCCAGATGTCCCTCCAGCCAGTCCAGCGTTTCGAAAAGCGGCCCTACCGCCTCGTCATAGGCCGCTTGGGAGGTGGCGAAACCGGCTTTGTACACGCCGTTGTTCACCCGGTCATAGATACGGTCGTTCATCGCATCTATCTGCTCCAGCAGGTCGGGCGGGCAATAATCGTCGCGATTTTCCGTCAGCGCGTCGAAAGCCGAGTTGAGCATGCGGAGGATCTCGGCGCTTTCGTTGCTGACGATGGTGCCCTGCGCCTTGTCCCAAAGCACCGGCACCGTCACCCGGCCGGAAGCCTTTGGATCCACCTTCAGATAAAGATCACGCAGATAGGGCAGACCGAACAACCGGTCCCCGGTCGCGCCCGGAAAATCGCGGGCAAAGGTCCAGCCGTCCGACAGCATGTCGGGATGTACGACCGAGACGTCGATATGCTGGGCCAACCCCTTGATCGCGCGATAGATCAGCGTGCGGTGTGCCCAAGGGCAGGCATAGGAGACATAAAGGTGATAGCGCCCGCTTTCCGCCGCAAAGCCGCCCTTGCCGCTGAGCCCAGGGCTGCCGTCCGGGGTGATCCAGTTGCGATATGCCGTCACGCTGCGCTGAAAACGCCCGCCACTGCTTTCGGTATCATACCATTCGTCATGCCAGACGCCGTCGATCAGTTGGCCCATGCTGTCCTCATCCGTCTTTGCCCTGTTCCCAGCATAACCATGCCGGCGGTGCGGGCAACCGCCCGGTCGGGTGGCGCGGCAAGACCGTCCCATGACAGGCGATGTTCTTGACGGCGAAAGAGTCTTCGATAGTTTTCGGGGATAAGGGCTGTCCCGCTCCGTCATGCCGCTTTGTCATGGGGCAGTTTCGCAGCACCTTGCAAAGCAGCACTGTCAGACTGGTGGCAGGAGTCTTGAAAACCCAGCGGGAGGAAAAGGAATGAAGATCGGCTGCCCAAGGGAGATCAAGCCGCAGGAATTTCGCGTCGGTCTGACACCCGCCGCCGCTGCCGAAGCCATCGGGCACGGCCATCAGGTGCTGGTCGAAACCGGCGCCGGGCTTGGTGCGGGATTCGAGGATGAGGATTACCTTGCTGCCGGCGCGCAGATGGCACCCGATGCCGGTGCGGTCTTTGCCGAGGCCGAACTGATCGTAAAGGTCAAGGAACCGCAGCCGGCCGAGCGCGCCATGCTGCGGCGGGGGCAGGTGCTGTTCACCTATCTGCATCTGGCGCCCGATCCGGCGCAGACGCGCGACCTGCTGGAATCCGGCGTGACCGCCATTGCTTATGAGACGGTGACCGACGCGCGTGGCGGCTTGCCGCTGCTGGCGCCAATGTCCGAGGTTGCCGGGCGGCTTGCGCCCCAGGTCGGCGCATGGGCGTTGCAAAAGGCCAATGGTGGACGCGGCGTGCTGTTGGGTGGGGTGCCCGGGGTCAGGCCGGCCAATGTGCTGATCATCGGCGGCGGTGTCGTCGGCGCGGCGGCGGCGCGGGTTGCTGTCGGTATGGGCGCGCATGTGACGGTGGTGGACCGCTCATTGCCGCGACTGTCTTGGTTGGACGATACCTTCATGGGCAAGCTGACCACCCAGCACGCCAGTGCCGCTGCGACCGCCGAGTTGATCCAGAGGGCGGATATGGTCGTCGGCGCCGTTTTGGTGCCCGGCGCGGCGGCCCCCAAGCTGGTGTCGCGGGCGCAACTGGCGACCATGCCGCGCGGCGCGGTGCTAGTGGATGTCGCCATCGATCAGGGCGGCTGCTTTGAGACCTCGCGCGCCACCACCCATCAGGACCCGATCTATGAGGTCGACGGTGTGATCCATTACTGCGTCGCCAATATGCCGGGCGCAGTGGCGCGAACCTCGACGCAGGCGCTTGGCAATGCGACGCTGCCCTTCCTGCTGGCATTGGCCAACAAGGGCTGGCGACGTGCGCTGGCCGAAGATCTGCACCTGCGCGCAGGGCTTGCCACGCATGAGGGACGACTGACATCTCCGCCGGTGGGCGAGGCGCTGGGGCTGGCCTCCATCACCCCGGACGAGCTTTTGGCCCGGTAGCTCGGACGCTGGGCGCAATTGTGGTACTGCGCCCTATCGCCAAAAGCGCTTGGCATCGACAAAGACTTCATGCGCCTCTGCTGCGGCCTCGATCTGCCGACGCTTGTCGCGATCCGTGCCCAAAAGCGCGCGTGCTGCGGGATCGTCGGCCAAGCCCAGCCGCGCGACCAGTTCCGGCGCGGTCGCCAGATCGTTCAGTAGCCCCATGCGATCCTGTAACCTTCCAAGCGCGTCAATGAAGCGACCGGCCCGGCGCTTGCGACACCTTTCTGCGAACAAAGGAATAAAGAATTCCGCAGCATATCGCAATTTCTTCGCGTCTTTTCTCAGCTCATGTCGGGCCTTGTCATCTAGATCGGCCAGATCGATACGATCCTTCTTGACCTTGCGGCGCAAGCGATCCAGCGCGGCAGAGGCGAATTCGCGCAAGGGCAGATCTCGCGTCTCAGCGCCCGAAGGTAGGGTTGTCCACGGACCAATGGCCAGATATTCTGCCAGATCAAGCATCAACAGCCGTGTGCGGTGCGATTCCAGCACCAGTCGTGCCTGCGCATAGGCTGCCGCGCGGGTCGGTTCCAGCCGCGCAGACAGCGTTTCCGACCCACCGCGGTGCCGCAAAACGTCCAGATCGCGCGCTTGGCCCAGTATGCCGGCAAGCCAGCGAATCTCCTGTGTCAGCCGGTTGGCCACCTCATCCGGCAGCATGGGTCGAAAGATGGAAAAGGCCGAACGCAGTCGGCGCAGGGCCACTCGTGCCTGATGTACGGCATCGGGATTGCCGGGGTCGATCAGCGGTTCGTTCAGCCGGAACTGCCGCAGGCACGTGGCAGCGATCAGGGGAAAACCCTCTACTGCGGTCATGTCCCGGTGCAGGGCGGCAGGAATGGCCTTGTCCATGTGCAGCATCGGCCCAAGCAGGCGAAAACCATGCTCGGCCTCGTCCAGAACACCAAGGCGCAGCGGTGCGACCTCGTTCAGCCGCCGTGCCAAGGCGTAAAGAGCACCCGGTGGTCCATCCCGCAACGCAAGCCGGACCTCGCCTCGGGTGGAACGCCGGTCGGCGGCCATAATCTTTCCCTGATCCAGCACCAGTTCCATATCCGCGCCCTGCCATGGCAGGTTCCAGGTCCGCCGGGTGGTGACAATACTGAATTGCGGGCCGATATTCGCGATCCTTGCTCCCAGCAACGCAGCAATCGGGCTGCGGTCGTCCAGCACCGGCAGGGCGGCGGCCTCGGTCTGGCGCCATTCTGGCAGCACGAACAGATCGGCGGTTGCTCCGGTGGCACAGACGGTCTGGATACGTTCGTCCCCGATCTGCGACAGGCGCAGCGTAAAGCCGGCGGCGGCCAGATCTCGCGCGGGGGTGTCGAAATAGGTGGTGTGGACCGCGATGGCTGCCGGCCCGGCTGGCAGCAGATCCGTCGCGCACAGCATCGCGGCCGCATCGGGCGTCAGGTCCAGCGTCAGCTCCGGTGCGGAAACCATGGTTTTCTGCTGCGGCATTTCAATCTTCCATCGGAACATATCGGAGCAGGGTGCCGACAAGGACCACCGGACCCCACACAACAAGGATAGCCGATGGATGAAACACGTCCATGTCGCTGTTGAGGTGCGAATTGCGGCTTGCCCTGCGCTTGCTTGATTGCAAAAGCGCGAGGGCATTCGTTGGTTGCCCATTGCGGCTGAATTCCGCCGATGCGGCCGGGGCGGATCTTGTGCCGGCGTCAAGGCGGGGCGTTAATTCGCCCATGACGGAAAAGCGAGCTGCCTTATTGCTGCGGCGTCTGAGGGTGCGTCTGGTCACTTCGGCCGGGGTCGCCGCCGCGCTGCTGTTCGGCCTGTGGCTGAAGGTCGAGGACGCGCGAGCGCCCAAAGACCCGCCGCTGATCGTGCCCGGACAATCGGTCGATCTGGGCCGGGTCGAATTGACCCCGCTGTCCCTGATCCTTGCACCGCCCGCGCAGGACGGGCAACCGGCGCGTTTACTGATGCAGGTCCGACTGTTGAACCTGACCGGCGAAAGCCAGACCGCCGTTTTCGGTTTTCCACCCCATCCGCCCGAACTGACCATCAATGATGTCGCCTTGCCCGAGCCGGAGGTCATTCTGGACCGCGATGACGCGCCGCTGACGCAATTGCATCCGCGTCTGGCCGAGCAGGTGACTCTGATCTGGCAGGTGCCGCCTGACTGGCAACCCGGGCCGCTTGCGCTGATGTTCCATCGGCAAACATTCAAGCTGAAGGACAACCTCTATGGTCAATCCAGTTGGCTGCAATTCCAGCCCGCTGCACGCATGGCCTTGACGTTGGAGGACTCGTCGTGATCCGCGCGGCCAGCATCGTCACCCTGCTTTCCGGTGGGGCCCTGCTGGGGGCGATGATGCAGACTGCGCCGGATTACAACAGCGTCATACAGCCGTTTCGCAGCCATGTCGCGGCGGGAGAAATGGGTGAGGCGCGCAGTTTCCGCGCCAGTTTCACCACCATCCGGCTTACCGATCGCATTGCCTTTTCCCGATACGGCAGCGATCTGGTCCGCGACACGGGCGGCGTGTTCCTGATCGCCGAGATCGAGGCCGAAGCAACAATCGCTTCGCAGCGCCTCCACGCCTATTGGCGCGGGACGAGTGGGCGCAACTATGCCCTGTCCTGGCGCGCCCGTGACGTTCCCGACGGGCTGGACAGCCGCTGGTTCCAGCCGGGGCTGACGGATCGTGGCATTGCCATTTTCGAACTGCCGCCAGACGAGGTCACGGGCGGCGAGTTGGTGCTGACCAACAGCTTCACCGCGATTCTCGACAGCGCCTTGCATCTTGCCCCACCCAACCTGCCTGACGACAGGCAACCGCTTATCCGGTTCGACCCATGAAGCACCTTGTCTGGACCATCCTTGCCGCGGTGTTTTTGCTGGTGACGGCAGGGATCGGCGCGCGGACCGAGATCGCCGACCTGCGCCGCGCCCGGGAATGGAACGTGACTGCGGCGGATACGTCAGGGGCAGGGCTGCATGGCGTCCATGCGCGCGTGGCCCAGGTCTGGGCAGCGACAGCGCCCGACCGGCCCGAGCGGGCGCTTATCCTCGTGCGGCTGGCGCTGCGCGGGGATGAGACTGCGCGGCAGGACTGGATCAGTTGCGATGTCACCTTGCAGGACGGAACCGGCCGGATCTGGCAGCCACTGTTGAGTGCCAATACCGATGGCGCGATCAAGACCATCTCTCCGGACGGCCAGAACATGGGGCGCTGCATCCCCGCCCCCTATGACGCCCCGGCAGAGGGGCAAGAGATTTTCTCTGACCAGATTTTCCTGGTGCCGGCTGAATTGCTGAGGGGGGCAAGGCTGCGTGTTTCGGCCTTGGGAACGCGGCCCGATGCGCTGGAGTTTCAGGTCACGCCGGTGCTGCGGACTCTGCCATAGCCGCCTTCTTGTCCCTTTGCGCCCGTCCGGCCAGCTCCAGCCCGGCGGCGAGAATGCAGAACTGCATGACGCAGACCAGCACTCCGTCCTGCGGCTGGCCCGGTGCGCCGAAAAGCAGGTTCAGCGGATATTGCGCGACCTGCCAGACCGGCAGATCCTGCGGCCCGATCAGTTCCGCCAGCCCGACCCAGGCCCAGCGTCCGGCCCAGTCCGCCAGCCGCCACAGCACCAGCACCGATACGGTCAATGCGAATCCTGCCGATCCGGCCAACAGCACGCCGTTCATCACGGCATGCCATCGCTTGACCAGCCCTGCCCAGAAATGGCCGATAAAGTCGGTCAGCGGCTTGGGAAGCGCCTGCCAGCGGTCGACCACCGTGCCGGCCGAACGCCGCGTGCCCTCGGCCATCAGGTTCAGGTCGTGGCCATAGACGATGGCGCCAAGATTGAACCAGACCAGCGGCAACAAGGCATACCAGAACAAGGACTTGAACCAAGGCCCGGCCCGAAAGACCGGCGGCCAGTCCACCGGACGCGCCGCGGCATCCACAACCTGGGCCGAGGCGGGCGGGAACAGGTTTTGCCATAATTCGTCAGGCGAAGGCAGCCGGGCCAGCCATTCGACGAATCCCGCCTGCCAGCCCGAGATCACATAAAGGCCCAGCACCGCCCAGCTTGCGTCGCAGGCAACCACCAGCAGCGGCCAGATCCCGGCCCCGCTGCGCTTGTGCAGGGCCTTGGCGCTGCGCCGGACCGCCCAGATCAGCAGCACTGCGGCCACGACCCACAGGGTGCTGTCTACCTCCAGCGCGGTCGGCAGCGGCTCGGCAGGAACGTCGGAAAAGTCGATCCTTTCCATCGAGGCCGCAAGGAAAGCCTTGGAATAGTCCCGCAGCGTGTTTCCCAGCAATCCCCAGCCGGCATAGTAGCCGTAAAAGGGGATCAGAACGGCCATCAGCGCGGCCGCCAATACGCCGACCCCCGCACCGGCGCCGTTGTCATCCTGTCCGGGCGCGGACGCAACGCTGTGGCGGCTGGCCTTGAACCGCAGCAACGGCAAGCCGTCTCGCAGGATGACGAACATGGCGACAAACACCACCAGTTGCAGCAGGATCACCGGCACCAGTGCGATCAACCCCGCCAGACGGTTGGCAAAACCGATCTCGACCGCCAGCATCATCAAAAGCATGCCAAGGAGGGTGCCGGCCATCCAGGTGGCGGCCAGCGCCGCGCCGTAGTTCCGAAACAGCCGCGCGGAAAGCAGGACATGCTGGCGCAGAATATGCAGATCCCCGGTCATTGCGGCAGGATTGCAGGATCGCCCCCGCACCGCAAGCCGCCTGTGCCGGAAAGGACGGCGAGCCGGGTCTTAGCGTTGGGCGTCGTCGGCATGGCGGCCAAGCCCCATTCCCATGCCCATTCCGCCGCCGCCCATTCCTCCTCCCATGCCACCGCCACCACCGCCTCCTGCGCCACCGCCCTTGCCGCCGGCTTCGCCTCGCCCACTTCGGGACGATCCACCCTGCTGGCGTGCCGGTCCTTGCGATGGGATGCTGACATCACCGGGCACAGGTGCCAGATCCAGCGCCTTGCGGATGAAGTCGCGTAGCGAGACCACCAGTTCGGCGGTGTGGATCGGCCGGCCCGCGGCCATCTCGGTCGCGGCATGGCTGGCAAGGCGGACCTGTTCCTCGGTGCCCAGCAGGATGATGTCGGACAGCGATGCCTCGACCGCGTCGCGAATGCGCCGGGCGCGGTCCGAGCCGGCAGCTTCTTCGGCAGCCTCATCCTGTATCCGTTGGCGCAGGTCGCGCAGATGAGTGGGATCGACCAGCAGTTCCCCGGTGAAAGAGCCGCCAAGAACCTTATAAGCCGCAATCAGCGTGCGCAGCCGTTCGTTGATCTGGCGATTCATGCGCTGCTGGCGCTGCTGGATCGTCAGCAGCATCAGCACCCGGATGCCCACGCCAATCAGCGTGAACATCGCAAGGCCCAGAAGCGTGGTCAGAATCCCCTGCCAGGAACTGAAATCGAAATAGCGCATCGGCAAATTCCCTGGTTCGACATGGCGGTTCGGGATGACTATCCCACCGCACAGGGGCAATGCGCCAGAGAGCTTTTATGCCGCCGCCACCGGGCGGCGAAAATCCGTCCTGCGGCTTCAACCCGGTCCGGCATGATCGGGCGGGCGGGACAGTTCATGGCCGCGCTCGGCCAGGTTTGCGGACAGAAAGCTGATGACCGCCCGCACCCATTGCATCATGCGCAGATCGCGGTGGCAGGTCAGCCAATAGGTCCGGGTCAGGCGCAACTCGGGCAGCACAATCTGCAATTCGGGATATTTCCCGGCGATATACCAGGGCAGGACGCCGATCCCCAGCCCGTTGCGCACCGCCGCCAGTTGATTGAAGATGCTGGAGCTTTTCACGCTGGCCCGGATCGCGGGGTGGATCTCGCCCAGATAGTCGAGGCCGGGGGCAAAGATCATCTCCTCGATATAGCCGATAAAGCGTTGCTGGCGCAGATCCTCGGGGCTGGTGATCGGGGAGAGGCTGCGCAGATGGTCGCGCGTGGCGTAAAGATGCAGCGTATAATCCACCAGCGGATCAGAGCGATAGGGGCCGCTGCTGACGGGGTCCAGCGTGATCGAGATATCCGCCTCGCGCCGGGACAGCGACAGCACCTGTGGCATGGTGATGAGTTCCAGCGAGATCAGCGGAAAGCGGGCGATGAAGGCCGGCAGCAGATGGGTCGAAAACAGGCTGGCGAATCCCTCGGGCATCGCCAGCCGCAAGGGCCGTTTCTGGTCAGGCGCGGCACGTTGGTCCAGCGGGATCAGCCCGGCGGCCTCTTCCATGCGCTCGGCCGCTTCGATCAGGCGCTGGCCGGCAGGGGTGGGTTCATAGCCGCGCGGGTTTCGTTCGAACAGGCGGGTATTCAGCGCCTGCTCCAGCCGGTCGATGCGGCGCGAGACGGTGACATGCGAGGTGCCCAGATGCCGTGCCGCCCGCGAAAGCTGGCCTTCCCGCACAACCGCCAAAAAGAATTGCAGATCGTCCCAGCTTAGATTGGCCATTCAGTTGTTCATAAATGCACACACCCTGTATGAAATTAAACCTCTCTGAACACTTGTGTCAAAGTGGAATTACCTGCATCGTTCCGGGCGAGCGGGTGAAGGGAAGAGTCGCCCCTCGACGGAAACAGGACAGCATTCCCATCCGGTCGGCACGACCGACCCGGTGGAAGGGGTGCGCCTTTGGGAGGATAAGATGCGAAAGTTTCTGCTGTCGACCGCTGCGGTCGGCCTTATTGCCACGCCTGCCTTGTCCGAAGTGTCGGACGGTAAGGTCAAGATCGGCATCCTGAACGACCAGTCCGGCGTCTATGCCGATTTCGGCGGCAAATTCTCGTATGAGGCCGCGAAGATGGCGGTCGAGGATTTTGGCGGCAAGGTGCTGGATGCGCCGATCGAGGTGGTCACCGCGGACCATCAGAACAAGCCCGACATCGCCTCGAACATTGCCCGGCAGTGGTACGATACCGAGCAGGTCGATTCGATCATGGAACTGACCACCTCGTCCGTGGGTCTGGCGGTGCAGGCGCTGAGCCAGGAAAAGAAAAAGATCACCATCAATACCGGCGCGGCCACGACCGAGCTGACCGGCCCGCAATGTTCGCCCTATGGGTTCCACTGGGCCTATGACACCCACGCGCTGGCCGTCGGCACCGGCGGCGCGCTGGTGAAAGCCGGCGGTGACAGCTGGTTCTTCCTGACCGCCGACTATGCCTTTGGCTATTCGCTGGAAGAGCAGACCGGCAATTTCGTCAAGTCGCAGGGCGGAACGGTGGTGGGCGCGGTGCGTCACCCGCTGGCGACGACCGACTTTTCCTCATTCCTGTTGCAGGCCCAGTCCTCGGGCGCCAAGGTCATCGGGTTGGCGAATGCGGGCATGGATACGCAGAACGCGATCAAGCAGGCGGCGGAATTCGGCATCACTGCCGGCGGCCAGCGTCTGGCGGCGCTGCTGTTCACCTTGGCCGAGGTGCATGGCATCGGGCTGGATGCGGCACAGGGGCTGACACTGACCGAGAGCTTCTATTGGAACCGCACCCCCGAATCGCGTGAATTCGGCGAGCGGTTCAAAGAGCGGACCGGTGTCATGCCGAACATGGTCCATGCCGGCACCTATTCGGCCGTCAGCCAGTATCTCAAGGCGATCGAGGCGGCGGGCACCGACGAAACCGAGGCGGTTGCAGCCAAGCTGCACGAAATGCCGGTGGACGACGTCTTTTCCCAGGGCGGCAAGGTCGGGCCCAACGGTCGCATGATCACGGACGTCTTTCTGATGGAGGTCAAGGCGCCCGGCGATGTGACCGAGGATTGGGACTACTACAACGTCCTTGCCACTATTCCCGGCGACGAGGCCTTCCTGAACCCGGCCGAAAGCGGCTGCCCGCTGGTCAACTGATGGCGGCGTCTGTGGCAACGCAGGCCGAGCCGCGGGTGGTGCTTTCCGCCCGCGGCCTTGGCAAGGATTTTGCCGGCTTCACCGCCGTCAATAATGTCGATCTGGATGTGGAACATGCCCGCATCCATGCGCTGATCGGGCCGAACGGCGCCGGCAAGACCACGGTCTTCAACCTGTTGACCAAGTTCCTGCAACCGACGCGGGGCCAGATCACGCTTTTGGGGACCGATATCACCCAGACCAAGCCCGACAAGGTGGCGCGGATGGGGCTGGTGCGGTCCTTCCAGATCTCGGCCGTCTTTCCGCACCTGACCGTGCGTGAGAACGTCAAGATCGCGCTGCAACGGCCCAGCGGGCTGTCAACGCAGTTCTGGTTGCCGCTTTCGGCGCTGGACCGGTTGAATCCGCGCGCCGACGAATTGATCGACCGGCTGGGGCTTGGCCATTGGCGCGACCACCGCGCCGCCGACCTGTCCTATGGCCGCAAGCGCGTGCTGGAAATCGCGACCACGCTGGCGCTGGATCCCGAGGTGCTGCTGCTGGACGAGCCCATGGCCGGCATGGGGCAAGAGGACGTCGCCATGGTCGCTGCCATCATCCGCGACGTCGCCGTCGAACGCGCCGTGCTGATGGTCGAACACAACCTCAGCGTCGTGGCCGATATCTGCCACCACGTCACCGTGCTGCAACGCGGCGAGATCATCGCGCAGGGCGACTATGCCGCCGTCTCGGCCGATCCGCGCGTGCGCACCGCCTATATGGGGACCGACGCATGACCGCGCCGCTTCTGAACGTCCGCGATCTGCAGGCATGGTATGGCGAAAGCCACGTGCTGCATGGCGTGAACCTGACCGTCGCGCAGGGCGAAACCATCTGCATCCTTGGCCGCAACGGCATGGGCAAGACCACCACCCTGCGCTCGATCATGGGCATCCTGCGCAAGCGCACGGGCCGGATCGAATTCGCCGGGCAGGACATGCTGACCTTGCCCTTGCACCATACCGCCCGCGCCGGGCTGGGTTTCGTCCCCGAAGAGCGCGGCATCTTCGCCAGCCTCTCGGTCGAGGAAAACCTGCTGCTGCCGCCGAAAGTGGCCGAGGGCGGCATGTCGGTGGACGAGATCTATGAGCTTTTCCCCAACCTCAAGGAACGGCGCAACAGTCAGGGCACCAAGCTGTCGGGGGGCGAGCAGCAGATGCTTGCCATGGCGCGCATCCTGCGCACCGGCGCGCGCTGCCTGTTGCTGGACGAGCCGACCGAGGGGCTTGCCCCGGTCATCATCCAAGCCATCGGCGAGGTGCTGCAAAAACTAAAAAGCCGCGGCATGACCGTGGTGCTGGTCGAGCAGAATTTCCGCTTTGCCGCCAAGGTCGCGGACCGGTTCTATCTGATGGACCACGGCAGGATGACTGCGGAATTCCCAGTCGCCGATTTGCAGGCGCAGATGGACATGCTGCATCGGGAACTGGGGGTATAAGATGACGACAATCTTCGGTGTGCCCGTGCAGGCGCTGATGGGCCAGTTGCTGGTCGGACTGATCAACGGCTCGTTCTACGCGCTCTTGTCGCTGGGTCTTGCGGTGATCTTCGGGCTTTTGCGCGTCATCAACTTCGCCCACGGCGCGCAATACATGCTGGGCGCCTTTGTCGCACTGCTGCTTCTGACCGTGGGCGGGATCAACTATTGGCTCGCGCTGCTTCTTGCGCCGCTGGTGGTGGGACTGTTCGCCGCCATCGTGGAGCGCACGATGCTGTCGCGGCTCTATAAGCTGGACCATCTTTATGGCCTGCTGTTCACCTTCGGGCTGGCGCTGGCGATCGAGGGCACCTTCCGCTATTTCTTCGGCGCTTCCGGCAAGCCCTATTCCCCGCCGTCGCAACTGACAGGGGCGGTGAACCTAGGCTTCATGTTCCTGCCGATCTATCGCGGCTGGGTGGTCGTGGCCTCGATGGCGGTTTGTATCGCGGTCTGGCTGCTGATCGAAAAGACCAAGCTGGGCGCTTATTTGCGTGCCGCGACCGAAAACCCGGTGCTGGTGCAGGCCTTTGGCGTCAACGTGCCCTTGCTGCTGACGCTGACCTATGCGCTTGGGGCGGGGCTTGCGGCCTTTGCCGGGGTGCTGGCGGCGCCGGTCTATCAGGTCAGCCCCCTGATGGGTTCGAACCTGATCATCATCGTCTTTGCCGTGGTGGTCGTGGGCGGCATGGGCTCGATCCTGGGGGCCATCGTCACCGGCTATATGCTGGGCGTGGTCGAGGGGTTGACCAAAGTCTTCTATCCCGAGGCCTCGAACATCGTGATCTTCGTCATCATGGCGATCGTGCTGATCCTGCGGCCCGCGGGCCTATTCGGAAAGGATGCCTGACATGGCCGGAAAATCCGAACCCATTTCGACCGAACATGTCGCCGTCCATGCCTGGGCCGGACAGATCCAGTTGCTGCTGCTGGTGATTGCACTTGCGGCACTGCTGGTCGCGCCGATGTTTCTTTATCCGATCTTCCTGATGAAGCTGCTGGCCTTTGCGCTTTTCGCCTCGGCCTTCAACCTGCTCCTGGGCTATACGGGGCTTCTGTCCTTTGGCCATGCCACCTTTTTCGGCGGCGCGGCCTATTTCACCGCCCATGCGGTCAAGGTCTGGGGCTGGTCGCCGGAATTCGGCATCCTGCTGGGCGTCGCCGGTGCGGCGGCGCTGGGGCTGGTGATGGGTGCCATCGCCATCCGTCGTCAGGGCATCTACTTCGCCATGATCACGCTGGCGCTGTCGCAGATGTTCTTCTTTTTCTGCCTGCAGGCCCCCTTTACCCATGGCGAGGACGGTATCCAATCCGTGCCGCGCGGCCATCTGTTCGGGCTGATCGACCTGAACCAGCCGATGAACATGTATTACTTCGTGCTGGCGGTCTTTATCCTTGGCCTGCTGATCATCTGGCGCTTTGTGAACTCGCCCTTCGGCATGATCCTCAAGTCGATCCGCGAAAACGAGCAGCGGGCGATCTCGCTGGGCTATTCGGTGCAGCGTTACAAGCTTGGCGCCTTTGTCATGTCGGCGGCGCTGGCTGGGCTGGCAGGCGGGGTCAAGGCGCTGATCTTCCAGTTCGCGACGCTGACCGACGTGACCTGGCAGATGTCGGGCGAGGTGATCTTGATGACGCTTCTGGGCGGGATCGGCACGCTGCTTGGCCCGATCGTCGGCGCGGGGCTGGTGGTGACCTTGCAGAACTACCTGGCGACCTCGGACTTCCCGGTCACGGTCATCACCGGCGTCGTCTTCATGGTCTGCGTGCTTCTGTTCCGCCGGGGGTTGGTGGGCGAGTTCTTCGCCTCGAAGCTTGGCCGCAAGTTGGGCTTCAGGGCAGGTTCGTAACGGTGCGGCCCCTGCGCGCAAGCGGGGGCCATGCAAGGGGTATCCGATGGAAAGCTATGACTATATCGTCATTGGCGCGGGCAGCGCCGGATGTGTGCTGGCCAACCGCCTCAGCGCCGATCCCGGTTGTCGCGTGCTGCTCTTGGAGGCGGGGGGACGCGACAATTACCACTGGGTCCATATCCCGGTCGGCTATCTTTACTGCATCGGCAATCCCCGCACCGACTGGGGGTTTCGCACTCAGGGCGAGCCGGCGCTGAACGGCCGTGAACTGCTTTATCCGCGCGGCCGGGTTCTGGGCGGCTGCTCGTCGATCAACGGCATGATCTACATGCGCGGACAGGCGGCGGATTACGATCATTGGCGCCAGCTTGGCTGCACCGGCTGGGGCTGGGATGACGTGCTGCCGCTGTTCAGGGCGCAAGAGGACCACTACCGCGGCGCTGACGACGCACATGGCGCGGGCGGAGAGCTTCGGGTCGAAACCGCGCGCGTCCGCTGGGCGGTGCTCGACGCCTTCATGGAGGCCGCCGAACAGGCCGGCATTCCCCGCACGGATGATTTCAACCGCGGCGATAACGAAGGCGGCGGCTATTTCGACGTGACACAGAAAGCCGGCTGGCGCTGGAGCGCGGCGCGCGCCTTCCTGCGGCCGGTGCGCAATCGCCCGAACCTGCGGATCCTCACCGGGGCCGAGGTCGAGCGGCTGGCGATCCAGTCCGGCGAAGTCACGGGCGTCGTCTTCCACCATCAGGGCCAGCGGCGCGAGGTTCGTGCGACGCGTGAAACCGTGCTGGCGGCGGGTTCGATAGGTTCGGTCCAGATCCTCGAACATTCCGGCGTGGGGCAGGGCGGCATCTTGCAGGCCGCCGGCATCGCCCCGCAGATCGAGGTCCCGGGACTGGGCGAGAATCTGCAGGACCACCTGCAGTTGCGGCTGGTCTACAAGGTCCGGGGCGTGCCGACCCTGAACGAAAAGGCCTCGCGTCTGCTGGGCAAGGCGGCCATCGGGCTGGAATATCTGCTGAAACGCTCGGGGCCGATGTCGATGGCGCCCAGCCAGCTTGGCATATTCACCCGTTCCGGGCCCGACAAGGCGACGCCGGATCTGGAGTTCCACGTCCAGCCGGTCAGCCTGGACAAGTTCGGCGACCCCGTGCACCCGTTCCCGGCCATGACCGCGTCCGTGTGCAACCTGCGGCCCGAAAGCCGCGGTTCGGTTCATGTCACGAGCGCGGATTTTCGCAGCCACCCGGCTATCCGGCCGAATTACCTTTCGACCGAAGCCGACCGGGACATCGCCGTGCGGGCCATACGCATGGCCCGCAAGATCGCGGCTCAACCGGCCTTCAACCGCTTCGACCCACAGGAACACGTGCCGGGCATCGCTTTCCAGACCGACGAAGATCTGGTCAAGGCGGCCGGAGCCGTAGGCACCACGATCTTTCACCCCGTGGGCACCTGCCGCATGGGTGTCGACGATGGCGCCGTGGTCGATCCGCGGTTGCGAATGCGGGCGCTTGGCCGGCTGCGGATCGCCGATGCTTCGGTCATGCCGACGATCACCAGCGGCAATACCAATGCGCCGGCGATGATGATAGCGGAAAAGGCCGCGCGCATGATGCTGGAGGACGCCAAGGCATAAGGCGCGGCCCTGAGCCCCTCTCGCCCCTTTCATCCAGCCGGTTGATCGCCCTGTTTCGATGCTGCAAGGGACGGATCAGGCGCCATCTATCGCCGGATTACCGTCAAGCCCGCCCGAAAACACCCGGCTCGGACGGATATCGGCTTCGGTGATGGTCGACAGCATATGTGCGTCGACCGGCGCATCTCCCGAAAACAGCCGGTTCGCCTGCCTCAGGCGCGCCCGGTCCAGCGCATTGCGGATCGAGCGCGCATTGGCGAAATGCGGCTGCTCTCGGCGCAGTCCGATATAATCCTCCATCGCCCGGCGCCCGCCTTCGTCAAAGACATAGCCCTGGTTTTCCAGCATCGAGACCGAGATCCGCGCCAACTCCTCGCCGGTATAATCGGGAAACTCGATGTGATGGGCGATACGAGAGCGAAAACCCGGATTGGCGGCAAAGAAACGATCCATGCGGTCGGCATAACCAGCCATGATGACGACCAGATCGTCGCGGTTGTTCTCCATCACCTGCAACAGGATCTCGATCGCTTCCTGCCCATAGTCGCGCTCGTTATCCGGCTTGTAAAGATAATAGGCCTCGTCAATGAACAACACGCCGCCCATGGCTTTCTTCAGCACTTCCTTGGTCTTGGGGGCGGTGTGACCGATATATTGCCCGACCAGATCGTCGCGGGTCACGCTGACCAGATGCCCCTTGCGCACATAACCCAGCCGGTGCAGCAGCCCCGCCATCTTCAGCGCCACCGTGGTCTTTCCGGTGCCGGGATTGCCGGTAAAGCTCATGTGCAGCGTCGGTGTCTCATGGACCAGTCCCAGATCGCGCCGCGCCCGGTCGACCAGCAACAGCGCCGCAGTCTCGCGAATGCGGCTCTTGACCGGGGTAAGCCCGATCAACTCGCGGTCCAGCTCATCCAGAATATCGCGGACGCCCGAGGATTCGTACTCGGCCTTCAGATCGACCCTGGCCAGTTTCTCGCCCATGTCGCCATCCATCGCCCAATCCTTCTTTCGTGTGCAAATATCCTCGGGGGGCCGGGGGGCAGACAGCCCCCCGATCCGGCCGGGCCATCAGCCGGTCAGCTCATGGGTATAGCGGATATGCCGGCCATCGGCCTCCATCCGCCATGTCCTGAAACCCGGCTCTTTCGCGGGGCGGTTGACGATAAAGGACATCATCACCGTCTCCCAGCCTCTGGTGCTGTCAAAGGCGTTGATGCGGATATACTTGTCGCCATGCGCCTTGCGGCAATCGTCCAGTTCCATCATCACGCCCTTGGCGTCCTTGAGGTCGAACATCGGATGGCCCCACATCTCCCAATAGGTGTTGCGGGGATGCGGCTCATCGGTGAATTCGATCCCGACCGCCCAGTCGCGCGACAGGATATATTCCACCTGATCGCGGATCTGCTCGTCGGAAAGATCGGGCAGAAAGGAAAAGCAACCCTGAGTGATACGCATATGGTCCTCCGTCAGCTGACAGACGCGGTCGGAACGAAGTCCGAGGTGTCTGTCGATGTGTAGTTGAACGTAATGTTGCCCCAGACATCGAGGGCGGCTTCCAGCGGCTTGCACCATTTCGCGGCCGCCCGCAGGATTTCCGGGCCTTCGGTCGCGATATCGCGGCCCTCGTTGCGGGCCAGAACCATGGCCTCCAGCGCCACGCGGTTCGCGGTCGCGCCCGCCTGGATGCCCATCGGGTGACCGATGGTGCCACCGCCGAATTGCAGCACCACATCGTCGCCGAACAGGTCCAGAAGCTGGTGCATCTGCCCGGCATGGATGCCGCCCGACGCGACCGGCATCACTTTTTTCAGGTTCGCCCAGTCCTGCTCGAAAAAGATGCCGCGTGGCAAGTCGATCTCGTTATGCATTTCGCGGCAGACGTTGTAATAGCCCTGCACGGTCATCGGATCGCCTTCAAGCTTGCCGACGGCGGTGCCGCAGTGCAGGTGATCGACCCCGGCCATGCGCAGCCACTTGGCGATCACGCGAAAGCTGATGCCGTGGTTCTTCTGCCGCGTATAGGTGCCGTGGCCGGCGCGGTGCATGTGCAGGATCATGTCGTTCTGCCGGCACCAGTTCGAGATCGACTGGATCGCGGTCCAGCCCACGATCAGATCGACCATGACGATGACCGAGCCCAATTCCTTGGCCAGTTCTGCACGGGCATACATCTCTTCCATCGTGCCGGCGGTGATGTTCAGGTAATGGCCCTTGATCTCGCCGGTGACGGCGGTCGCCTTGTTCACCGCCTCCATGCAGTAAAGAAACCGGTCGCGCCAATGCATGAAGGGCTGGCTGTTGATGTTCTCGTCGTCCTTCATGAAGTCCAGCCCGCCCTTGAGCCCTTCATAGACCACCCGGCCATAGTTCTTGCCGGAAAGCCCCAGCTTGGGCTTGGTCGTGGCGCCCAAAAGGGGGCGGCCGAACTTGTCCAGCCGCTCGCGCTCGACCACGATGCCGGTGGGGGGGCCGGCAAAGGTCTTCATGTAGGCCACGGGAAAGCGCATGTCTTCCAGCCGGGCGGCCAGCAGCGGCTTGAAGCTGAAGACATTGCCGATGATCGAGGCCGTCACGTTGGCGATGGACCCTTCCTCGAACAGGATCAGGTCATAGGCGACATAGCAGAAATACTGCCCCGGCGTGCCGGGCACCGGCTCGACCTTATAGGCTTTCGCGCGGTATTGGTCGCAGGCGGTCAGCCGGTCGGTCCAGACCACCGTCCATGTCGCGGTCGAGCTTTCGCCGGCAACCGCCGCCGCCGCCTCGATCGGGTCCACGCCATCTTGCGGGGTGATGCGGAACAGCGCCAGGATATCGGTGTCCTTGGGCTCGTAATCGCCGTCCCAATAGCCCATCTGGGCGTATTTCAGCACGCCGGCGGCATAGCGCTTTTTCTTGTCCGTGATTTCGGATTTGCTCATCTCATTCATCGGGTTTCCTCCTCTCAGGCGGCTTTCGCGCCAGTGATTGCCGGGTCCAGCGCCCCCGACGCATAGCGTTTTGCCATCTCGTCCATCGGGATGACCCTGATCCGGCTGGCATGACCTGCGGTGCCGAAACGCTCAAAGCGGTCGCGGCAGAGCGCGGTCAGTTCCTTCATCGCGGGGATCAGGAATTTCCGCGGATCGAATTCCTGCGGCGTATCGCGGGCGACCTTGCGGAAATGCCCGGTCATCGCCATGCGGCAGTCGGTGTCGATATTGACCTTGCGCACGCCGTGGCGGATGCCGCGCTCGATCTCCTCGACCGGGACGCCATAGGTCTGGGGCATCTCGCCGCCAGCCTCGTTGATGAGGTCCTGCAGGTATTGCGGCACCGAGGACGACCCATGCATGACCAGATGCGTGCCGGGCAGGCGCTCGTGGATCGCCTCGATCACATGCATGGCCAGGATGTCGCCGTCGGGCTTGCGGCTGAACTTGTAGGCGCCGTGGCTGGTGCCGCAGGCGATGGCCAGCGCGTCGCAGCGGGTGCGGGTCACGAAATCCACCGCCTGATCGGGATCGGTCAGAAGCTGGCTGTGATCCAGCTTGCCCTCGGCGCCCGAGCCGTCCTCGGCCGCCGCCTCGCCGGTTTCCAGACTGCCCAGAACCCCCAGCTCCCCCTCGACCGAGGCGCCGACGGCATGGGCGGCCTCGGCCACCTTGGCGGTGACGGCCACGTTATAATCGTAATCGGCCGGCGTCTTCATGTCTTCCAGAAGCGAGCCGTCCATCATGACGCTGGTGAACCCGTGCCGGATCGCCGACATGCAGGTCGCCAGATTGTTGCCATGGTCCTGATGCAGGCAGATCGGAATGGTGGGGTTCATCTCGGCCAGCGCCTCGACCATGCGGCGCAGCATGATGTCGCCGGCATAGGACCGGGCGCCGCGGCTGGCTTGCAAGATCACCGGCGCATCGACCTCGGCCGCTGCCTTAACGATGGCAAGACCTTGCTCCATGTTGTTGATATTGAAGGCGGGCACGCCATAGCCATGCTCGGCGGCGTGATCCAGAAGCTGTCGCAGCGTGATGAGGGCCATCACTTTCCTCCCTGAATAAGCTGGTTGGCCAGATCGGCGGCACGTTCGGCCGTGATACCAAAATGCCGGTAAAGCGCCGGGGCAGGGGCCGAGGCGCCGAAGCCCGTCATGCCGATGAATGCGTCGCCGGGGCGCAGCATCAGCCCGTCCCAGCCCTGCCGGATCAGCGCCTCGATGCCGATGCGCGGGGCGCGTCCCAGCACCTGTTCGCGCTCGGACGGCGCACGTTCGGCGAAAAGCTCGAAGCACGGGGCCGAGACGACGGCGGCGCGCACGCCCTGCGCGGCCAGCAGATCGGCAGCGGCAAGCGCGATCTCGACCTCGGAGCCGGTGGCGATCAGCGTCACATCCCGCGCGCCCTTGGTTTCTCGCAGGACATAGGCGCCCAGCCGGGTCAGGTTCTCGTCGCCCCCCTCCAGCCGCACGGCGGGCAAGTTCTGCCGCGACAGGCACAGGACTGAAGGCGTGGCGGCTGCGGTCAGTGCGATCTCCCACGCCTCGGCCGTCTCGACCGCGTCGGCGGGGCGAAACACCATCAGGTTCGGGATCGCCCGCAGCGCCGCGACATGCTCGACCGGCTGGTGGGTCGGGCCATCCTCGCCCAGACCGATGCTGTCATGGGTCATGACATGGACGACCGGCACCCCCATCAGCGCGCCCAGCCGGATCGCGGGCCGGGAATAGTCGCTGAAGGCCAGGAATGTGCCGCCATAGGGGATCAGCCCGCCATGCAGCGCGATGCCGTTCATGATCGCGGCCATGGCGTGTTCGCGGATGCCGTAATGGATGTAGCGCCCCGAACGGTCGGTGGGCGTCACCGCCGCCATGCCCTTGGTCCGGGTGTTGTTCGAGCCGGTCAGGTCGGCCGAGCCCCCCACGGTGTTCGGCAGCACCGCGTTCACCACCTCCAGCGCCATTTCGGACGCCTTGCGGGTCGCGACCTTGGGCCGCTCGGTGGCGAGCTTTGCGGTATAGTCGCGGATCGCGGCGCGCAGTGCCACCGCGTCGGGCGCGGCCAGCGTGGCGTTGAAACGGCTGTTGTCGGGGGAAGAGTCCAGCCGTTTGCGCCATGCCGACCGCGCCTCGGCCCCTCGCGCGGAGACAGCGCGCCAGGAGTCCAGGATATTTGTGGGGATTTCAAAGGGCGCATGCGGCCAGCCCAGATGCGTGCGTGCGGCCGCGATCTCATCCGCACCCAGCGGCGCGCCATGGACCTCATGGCTGCCCTGCTTGTTCGGGGCGCCGAAACCGATCACCGTCTTGCAGGCGATAAGCGACGGCCGCTCGTCCTGCTGCGCGGCCTGAATGGCGGCTGCCACCGCCTCGCGGTCATGGCCATCCACTGCCTGCACATGCCAGCCCGCCGCGGCAAAGCGTGCCCGCTGATCGGTCGAGGTGGACAGATCCGTATGGCCGTCGATGGTAATGCCATTGTCGTCCCACAGCAGGATCAGCCGGCCAAGCCGCTGGTGACCGGCAAAGTCGATGGCTTCGTGGCTGATGCCCTCCATCAGGCAGCCGTCGCCGCAGATGGCATAGGTTCGGTGATCGACCAGATCATCGCCGAAACGGGCGTTCATCATCCGCTCGGCCAGCGCCATGCCGACCGCGGTGGCTACACCCTGACCCAAGGGGCCGGTGGTGGTCTCGATCCCCTTGGCATGGCCGTATTCGGGATGGCCGGCGGTTCGCGCGCCCAACTGGCGGAAATTGCGCAACTGATCCAGCCCCATGTCATCATAGCCCAGCATGTGGTTGATCGCATAAACCAGCATCGAGCCGTGGCCTGCCGACATCACGAAACGGTCGCGGTCGGGCCATCCGTCATCCGCCGGGTCGATCCTGATGAAGCGGTTGAACAGCACTGTGGCCACATCGGCCATGCCCATGGGCGCGCCGGGATGACCGGATTTGGCGGCCTCCACCGCATCCATCGCCAGCGCGCGGATCGCATTGGCCATCTGGGCCTCTGCTTCCGTGTCGATCCTTGCCATCTGGTTCATGGTCTCCTCCTTCTTGGTCAGGCGCGTTTGGATTCGCCGACCAGACGCAGGATCATCGGCGTCAGGATCAGCTGCATGGCCAGGTCCATCCTGGGCCCCGGTATGACGATGGAATTGGCGCGGCTCATCCATGAGCCCTGGATCATCGAGGTCAGATAGGGAAAATCGATGCCGCGCGGATTGCGAAACCGGATGACCACAAGGCTTTCATCCGGCGTCGGGATCCAGCGGGCGATAAAGGGGTTCGAGGTATCGACCACCGGCACCCGCTGGAAATTGATGTCGGTATGGGTGAACTGCGGGCAGATCACATGCACATAGGCATGCATCCGGCGCAGGATTACATCGGTGACGGCTTCGGTGGAATAGCCCCGGCTGGCCTTGTCGCGGTGGATCTTCTGCGTCCATTCCAGATTGATGACCGGCACCACGCCGATCTTCAGATCCGCATGACCGGCGATGTCGATGCCGTCGGTCCTGACCGCGCCATGCAGCCCCTCATAGAACAACAGGTCCGAACCCGGCTGAAACTCGGACCACTCGGTGAAATGGCCAGGCGAGACACCGTATTTCTCGGCCTCGCGTTCGTCATGGACATAGTGCCTGCTTTGGCCGGTCCCGGTTTCGCCGTACTGGCGAAAGACCTGTTCCAGCTTGCCCAACTCGTTGGCCTCGATGCTGAAATGACTGAACGTGTGGTCGCCGCCTTGGGTCCGGCGCTCCAGTTCCGCCTTCATGGCGGCGCGGTCGTAGCGGTGGAATGCATCGCCCTCGATGCTGACGGCGGTGATCTTTTCGCGGCGGAAAATCTGGTCGAACGTGTTTTTGATCGTGGTGGTGCCCGAGCCTGACGAGCCGGTGACAGAGATGATCGGGTGCTTCTTGCTCATTGTTTGTCCCTTGGTTCCAACTCAGGCGCGGAACAGGCCGCGATGGCCGAACAGGGCCGAGACCTCGGTTGCCGGCAGTTCGTGATAGGTGGCGATACGGTCGACCTTCTCGGCCGAGCCGAAGACAAAGGGCGTGCGCTGGTGCAGCGTCCCGGCACCCTGATCGAGTATGGGGCGCAGCCCGTCCGTGGCGCGCCCCCCGGCCTGCTCGATCAGGAACGCGATGGGCGCGCATTCGTAAAGCATGCGCAGCCGGCCATTCTGATAACCGTTGCGCGCGTCTGACGGGTAAAGAAACACTCCGCCCCGGACCAGAATGCGATGGGTTTCAGCCACCAGAGAGGCGACCCAGCGCATGTTGAAATTCTGCTCGCGCGGGCCATCGTTGCCGGCAAGACAGTCGTCGATATAGGCCCGGATCGGTTGCGGCCAGTGCCGGTAGTTCGAGACGTTGATGGCAAACTCAAAGGCGCAGTCCGGCAGTTGCTGGTGCGACGCGACCAGTTGGAAACTGTCTCCCTCGGGGTCCAGTGCGTAATGCTGCACGCCGCTGCCGAAGGTCAGCATCATCGCGCAACGCGGACCATAGATGATATAGCCGGCGCCGATTTGCTGGCGGGCAGGGCGCAGGAAACTGGCCTCGGCCGTCGTCTCGGCTGGATAGATGGAAAAGATGGTCCCGATCGAGACATTGGTGTCGATGTTGGACGAACCATCCAGCGGGTCGATTGCAATGGCAAGCCGCCCATTGGGGTCCAGCGCCACTGCCTGTTCCTGCTCTTCCGAGGCCAGCCAGCGCACCCCGGTCCCGGACAGGGCCTGCCGAAACAGGTCGTCCGCGATCACGTCCAACGCCTTTTGCCCGTCGCCATCCGCATTTGTGCCGACCGGAGAGGCAAGGTCTCCGCCCCGGCGAATGACCTGCGCCAGCCGGGCGCCGGCTGCTGCGATGGCCCGCAGCACGGGCCGCAGATCGTCCGGTATCGCCTTGGTTTCGATTGTCTCGGCGGTCATCGGCCCCTCCCTTTGGCACTCGTCCCGCCTTTTTGTTGACACGCGGAGATTTTAAGGAACATTTAATAATTCAAAAATAGAATTCGGAATTTCTGAATGGCTCGGATCGACGCCCTCACCCTTCGCCAGCTCCGCATCCTGCGCGCCGTGGTCGATAGCGGCTCATTGACGGGTGCTGCAGGCAGTCTGGGGCTAAGCCCGCCCGCCGTTCACAGCCAGCTTCGCGCGCTTGAGGATCTGGTGACTGCGCCTTTGGTCATAAGGGGCGAACACGGCGCGTTCCTTGCCACCGACGAAGGCCGCGCCGTGCTGGAGGCCGAGGCGCAGATCGCCGTCGCGCTGGAGACCTGCGGCCGGCGGGTGGCGGCGCTGCAAAGCGGCCATACCGGCAACGTGTCGTTGGGCGTCGTCTCGACCGGGAAATATTTTGCACCCCGGCTGGTGGCCGACCTGCGCCGCGCACTACCCGAGGTCGAGGTGACGCTGCGCATCGGCAATCGTGATGCGGTGATCCAGGGGTTGATCTCGCGCGCGCTGGATCTGGCGATCATGGGGCGGCCGCCGCGCAGTCCGACGGTCGTGGCCGAACCCATCGGACCGCATCCCCATATCATCGTGGCCCCGCCCCATCATCCTCTGGCCGGGGCCGATCCGGCCCTGCCGCAGGACCTGCTGGCGGAAACCTATCTGGCGCGTGAACAGGGTTCGGGCACGCGCATCCTGATGGTGCGGTTTCTGGACCGCATCGGCGATGGCACCCCTTGGCGCATGGTCGAGATGGGCACGAACGAGACCATCAAACAGGCGGTGATCGCCGGCTTGGGCATCGCGCTGATTTCGCAGCATACGGTGACCGAGGAACTGCGGACGGGCCGGCTGGTGGCGCTGAAGGCGATGGGATTGCCGATCCAGCGCAACTGGTTCCTGTTGCGGCGCGAAGACATGGCGCTATCGCCTGCCGGCCAGCGTGTGCATGACCATATCCTTGCCCTGAAGGGCGCCTTTCTGCCGGTGGTTGAACCCTAGGTGAGGTTGGGGCAGGGCGTCGCTGACCTTGCAACCCCATAGGCGTCTGTCACTTGGCATGCTGCTGCATGATTTTGCGGCCATATCATGTCGATAACCTCGGCCAAGTAAGATGCGTGGCATCTTGCCGCAGCCGGGGTTTCGGTCGTTTCGCACCTCTCAAACGTCGCAATTCTCACATCCCCGAGAAACTCCGCAGGATTACCTGCTGGGCGAGGAAACTGACCGGGCGGCGTCATGCCCGGTCGAGGTTGCATGGCAACTTTGGGGGGAAACATGAATTTTACGACGCCGCAAGGCGCGCCCAGACTGGTCAGTCTGGACGACGCGCCGCTTAGACCGATCCACGTGCTGGCCGCGGCTGCCGTGCTGGGGGGCGCTGCGCTGGATGGCTATGTGTTGGGCATCGTCGGCCCGGCGCTGACGCTGGCCGGACGCGAATTGAACCTGTCTGCCGTCAGTCAAGGTCTGATCGCCGCCAGCGCGCTGATCGGCGTCTTTATCGGCGGGTTGCTGTTTGGCAGTCTTGCCGACCGCTATGGCCGCCGGCCGGTATTTTCATGGAATCTGGCCGCCTTCGTCGTGCTGTCGATTATGCAGATCTTTGTGCAGGAGGTCTGGCAACTGGTGGCGCTGCGACTGGCGCTGGGATTGGCGATAGGGGTGGAATACGCGGTCGGCACCTCGGTTCTGGCCGAGTTCTCGCGCCGCAAGGGGCGAGGGGTCTTGCTGGGCAGCTTTGCGGTCGGCTGGCAGGTGGGCTTCACCATCGCTTTCGTGGTGGGCAGCCTTTATACTGGCAGCGATTGGCGCTTTCTGCTGGCGACCAGTGCGGTGCCGGCCATCATCACCTTTATCCTGCGCATGGGCCTGCCCGAGACGCCGATGTGGCTCAAGGCCCGTGGCCGCAATGCCGAGGCGCGCGCCATCGTCGAGCGGCATTTCGGCCCCGGTTACTCCATCCCCGATGTCGAGCTGGACAAAGCCAACCCCTCGCCGAAAGAGCTGTTCGTGGGCGCGAACCGTCGGCAGCATCTTTATTCCGGCCTGTTCTGGTTCTGCCAGGTGGGGCCGTTCTTTGCCATCTTCACCTTCATCGGCCCGGTATTCGACGCGCTTGGCATCAGGGACGCCACCCTCGTCGACCTGTGGCTGAACGCGTTGCAGATCATGGGTGCGGTCTTTGGGCTTTTGCTGCTGCATTGGCTGAGCCGGCGATCCTTTGTCATCTGGACCTTTGCCGTGATGTTCGCAGCCCTTCTGGCCATTGGCCTGATGCCTCAGGCACCCCTATGGATGATGGTGCTGTTGTTCGGGCTTTACATGTTCATCGCCCCTGCCGCCAACAACATCCAGTATGTCTATCCGGCAGAAATCTTTGATACGAGGCTGCGTTCGACCGGGGTGGGTTTTTCGGCCGCCTTCTCGCGCATATCCGCAGCTTCGGCCGTCTACCTGCTGCCGGTGTCCTTGCAGATGTTCGGGGCCTCGGCGTCGCTGCTGATCATGGCGTTCTTTCCACTTCTGGGTCTGGTGCTGTCAATTTTCTGGGCGCCGGAAACCAAGCGCAAGGCATTACGCTGAGCACCGGAAAAGCCGTGCGGCTGGGCCAGACACGGGCCCGGCCAGCCAAAAGGCTTGGCAGTGCACCGACGCTTGTGGCAATGCGAAGCTGACGCAAGGTCCGCGGGCCGGGCGAAGCATTCGGGAAAAATATCGTGCCGCAATCCGTAGCCGACGACAGCGAACGCTATATCGCGCGGGGCATCGCCCACGTGAAGCTTACGGCCCCGGTTGGGGCACCGATCACGGTTTCTTTCGTGCTGATGCCCCGTTTCACCATGCTGGCCTTTACCTCGGCCATCGAGCCCTTGCGCGTGGCCAACCAGTTGACCGAGAGAATGCTGTTCAAGTGGCGCGTGCATAGCGAAACCGGCGAGCCCATCGCATGCTCGAACGGGGTGCCGCTCCTGCCCGATGCGCCGCTGTCGGGGGCGCTTGCCTCGGATTACATCCTGGTCTGCGGCGGGGTCGAGCCGGATGCGGGATGCAGCCCCGAACTGACCGACTGGCTTCGCAAGCAATGGCGCCATGGCGGCACGGTCGGGGGGCTGTGCACCGGGGCCTATGCGCTGGCCCGCGCCGGCATCCTGAACGGTCGCCGCTTTACCCTGCATTGGGAAAACATCCCGAACTTCTGCGAGAAATATCCAAGCCTGACGCCCGAGCGGCGCATCTTTTGCATCGACGACCGCATCGTCACCTGCGCAGGCGGCGTCGCCTCGGCAGAGTTGGCGCTGAAACTGATCGAGGACTATTACGGCCCCGAACTTGGCCAGGCGGTGATGAACATGTGCCTGCTGGGCCAGATCCGTCGCGGTGAAGAGGAACAGCTCACCTCGCTTTCCGTCCGTCTGGGCACCCGCAACGATCATCTGATCCGCGCCGTGGCCTATATCGAGGCCCATGTCGAGGATGAGGTCGACCTGGGCGAATGTGCCAGTCACCTTGGCATCTCGCGCCGCCAGTTGGAGCGATTGTTTCAGCGTTACCTCGACACGACGCCGCTGCAATATCTCAACAAGGTGCGGCTGCAACACGCCCGCTCGCTGCTGACTGAAACCGATCTTGGCGTGATGCAGGTGGCGGTGGCCTGCGGGTTCAGTTCGTCCTCGTATTTCTCCAAGGTGTTTCGGACGCAATACGGTGTCTCGCCCTACAAGTTCTCGCTGACCCGCAAGCGGGCGGGGGAATAACCTCGAAAGCAGGATTCGGAGTGTGGGCCGCCTGCGGCTATGATCCCCTGAGTCGAGGCGACCGGAGGATCTGGCATGAACGATCATGAGATGGGCGATATTCGTATCGGGATCGGCGGATGGACCTATGAGCCGTGGCGGGGCAGTTTTTACCCCAAAGGCCTGCCGCAACGTCGTGAACTGGAACATGCCAGCCGCCAACTGACCTCGATCGAGATAAACGGCACCTATTACGGGGCGCAAAAGCCCGAGAGTTTTCGCAAATGGCATGACGAGACGCCCGAGGGTTTCGTCTTTTCGCTAAAGGCGCCACGCTACGCCACCAACCGCAAGGTTCTGGCCGACGCGGGCGAAACAATCGCGCGCTTCTTTTCAAGCGGCGTAATGTTGCTGGGCGATAAGCTGGGCCCGATAAACTGGCAATTCATGGCAAATAAAGTCTTTGATCCCAAAGATTTCGAGGCGTTTCTTGAACTTTTGCCAAAGGCAGTCGAGGGTAGGGCGCTGCGTCACGTGGTCGAAGTGCGCCATGACAGTTTCCGAACGCCGGAGTTTATCGCGATGCTGCGCGAACATGGGGTTGCTGCGGTGGTTTCGGCCGATGGAAAGTTCCCGCAAATTGCCGATCCCACCGCGCCCTTTGTCTATGCCCGCATCATGGGAACCACCGCTGACGAACCGCTGGGCTATTCGCCGAAAGCACTGGACCTGTGGGCGGAACGGGCGCGCATCTGGGCGCAGGGCGATCTGCCCGAGGGGCTGGATTATGCAGGACCGAACTCTGTCGCAGGACCTCGGGACGTGTATCTTTATGTCATCAGCGGCTACAAACTGCGCAATCCGCAGGCAGCGGCGGCGTTGATCGAACGGCTGGGCTAGACCGCGGTTGGATCGCCCTCATGGCTGGTGGGGTGCTGCCGGGAACGTGCACCCATGTCGATGTCACCCGGCGGGAGGCGTGGACAGAATCATCCCGGCCACATCCCCGATCCGATGGCGTCGCAACGCCTGAACGCCTCGGTTCGGCTGAATTTCGCTGGTGCGGCCTGCCGCTCTTGCCCGCAGCAGCCGGGCGAATTACCCATAAATCGCCAAAATTTCCGGCGTTTCGCTGCGTCATTGCGGCAAAATGACGGCCAGACCCGGCAGAGCACTTGACCTGTCAGGCAGATTCGTTTGCATCAGGGTCAGGGAATATCTCTAGACATGGGAGGCATTATGTCACTCTTTTCCACCCGGCTGCTTGCGGCATCGACTTTCGCGCTGATGGCCGCGGCGCCGCTGCACGCCAAGACTTTCGTCTATTGCTCGGAAGGCTCGCCCGAAGGCTTTGACGCCGCGCCCTATACCGCCGGCACCACTTTCGACGCTTCGGGCCATGCGGTCTATAACCGTCTGGTGCAGTTCAAGCCCGGCACCACCGAGATCGAACCGGCACTGGCCGAAAGCTGGGACGTGTCCGAGGACGGCACGGAATACACCTTCCACCTGCGTCAGGGCGTGAAGTTCCATTCCAACGACAAGTTTACGCCCAGCCGCGACTTTAACGCCGACGACGTGATCTTTACCTTCGAACGCCAAGCCAGCGCCGATCACCCCTGGCACGAATACATCCCCGGCATCACCTATGAATATTATTCGTCGATGGAGATGGACAAGCTGATCAAGTCCATCGAGAAAGTCGATGATTACACGGTGAAATTCACCCTGAACCAGCCCGAATCGCCCTTCCTTGCCAACGTGGCGATGCCCTTCGTCTCGGTCGTTTCCAAGGAATACGCCGATACGCTGGAAGCCTCCGGCACCCGGGAGGATCTGAACAACGCCCCCATCGGCACAGGCCCCTTCAAATTCGTCGCCTATCAGAAAGACGCGGTGATCCGTTACCAGAAGAACGCCGATTACTGGGGCGAAGCGCCCAAGATCGACGATCTGGTCTTTGCCATCACCCCCGACGCTTCGGTGCGGCTGCAAAAGCTCAAGGCCGGCGAATGCCACCTGATGCCCTATCCTTCGCCCGCCGATCTGGACGATATCCGGGCCGACCCGAACCTCAAGCTGGACGAGCAGCCCGGCCTGAACGTCGGCTATCTGGCCTATAACACCACCGTCGCGCCCTTCGACAACCCGCAGGTTCGCAAGGCGCTGAACATGGCGATGGACAAGCAGGCACTGATCGACGCGGTCTATCAGGGCAACGCCGAGGTCGCCAAGAACCCGATCCCACCGACCATGTGGTCCTATAACGACGCCATCGAGGACGACAAATACGATCCCGAAGCGGCCAAGAAGATGCTGGAAGAAGCCGGCGTCAAGGATCTGAGCATGGAAGTCTGGGCCATGCCGGTGCAACGCCCCTACATGCCCAATGCCCGCCGCACCGCCGAGATGATCCAGAGCGATTTCGCCAAGATCGGCGTCAAGGTCGAGATCGTCAGCTATGAATGGGGCGAATACCTCAAGAAGTCGATGGAAGAGGGTCGCAAGGGCGCCGTCATCCTAGGCTGGACCGGCGACAACGGCGACCCGGACAACTTCCTGTCGGTGCTGCTGTCCTGCGCCTCGGCCAGCCCGGGCGGCGCGAACCGCGCGTTCTGGTGCAACGAAGAGTTCTCGGACCTGTTGGCCAAGGCCAAGGCCGATCCCGACCATGACGAGCGGGTAAAGCTTTACGAACAGGCACAGGTCATCTTCAAGCAAGAGGCGCCCTGGGCCACGATCGCGCATTCGACGCAATATGTGCCGATGGCCAAGAACGTGACCGGCTTCGTGCAATCGCCGCTGGGCGATTACGTCTTCGATACCGTGGACCTGACCGAATAAGGTCGCGCCCGGATTGCTACTCTTGTGGCCGTGCAGGGGAATTTCCTTGCACGGCCCTTAGGTTAAGGTTCGATGATCAGATTCATCCTTAAGAAAATGCTTTACCTGATTCCGACCATGCTCGGGATCACGCTGGTGGCTTTCAGCTTCATCCGGCTGTTGCCGGGCGATCCGGTCCTGCTGATGGCCGGCGAACGCGGCGTCTCGCCCGAGCGTTACGCCCAGATCGCCGCACAGCTTGGCTATGACAAGCCGGTCTGGCAGCAATATCTCCACTATCTCGGCAATCTGCTTCAGGGTGACCTGGGCAACTCGCTGGTCACGAAAAAACCGGTGATGACCGAGTTTCTGGCGCTGTTCCCGGCCACGGTCGAACTGGCGCTGGTTGCGATCATCATCGCGACGGTGATCGGCGTGCCCGTGGGCGTCATCGCCGCGATCAAACGCGGCTCGTGGTTCGACCAGTTCTCGATGACAGCGGCGCTGATAGGCTTTTCCATGCCGATCTTCTGGTGGGGCCTGCTGCTTATCATCCTGTTCTCGGGCGTCCTTGGCTGGACGCCGGTGTCGGGCCGTATCTCGCTGATGTATTTCTTTCCGCAGGTCACGGGCTTCATGCTGATCGACAGCCTGCTTTCAGGCCAGAAGGGCGCCTTTGCCTCGGCGGTCAGTCACCTGATCCTGCCCTCGATCGTGCTGGCGACCATTCCGCTGGCAGTGATCGCGCGCCAGACCCGCTCGGCCATGCTTGAAGTGATGGGCGAGGATTATGTCCGCACCGCCCGCGCCAAGGGCCTTTCGCCCCGTCGGGTAATCGGCGTCCATGCGCTGCGCAACGCCATGATCCCGGTCATCACCACCATCGGCCTGCAGATTGGCGTTCTGATGGCGGGTGCGATCCTGACCGAGACGATCTTTTCCTGGCCCGGCATCGGTAAGTGGATGATCGATTCGATCTCGCGCCGCGACTATCCGGTGGTGCAGTCGGGCCTGCTGCTGATCGCTGCAATCGTGATGATCGTGAACCTGATCGTCGATCTGACCTATGGTCTCATCAATCCGAGGATCCGGCACAAATGACCGATACCACCGTGAAAATTTCGGATGCGGCTATCCGCCGCCGGATGCTGAAAGAGTTCTGGTTCTATTTCAGCCAGAACCGCGGCGCCGTGCTGGGCCTTGTCGTCTTTACGCTGCTGGTGCTGACGGCGATCTTTGCGTCGGTCTTGGCGCCGCATGACCCGACGCACCAATATCGCGACGCGCTGCTGGTGCCGCCGATCTGGCAAGAGGGCGGGCGCGCCGGATTTCTGCTGGGCACCGACGCCGTCGGCCGGGACATGCTGTCGCGGCTGATCCATGGCGCGCAATATTCGCTGTTCATCGGCATCGTCGTGGTGGCCATCGCGCTGACCGGGGGCATCTTCATCGGCCTTGTCGCAGGCTTCTTCGGCGGCTGGGTCGATACCGTCATCATGCGGGTCATGGATGTGGTGCTGGCGTTCCCCTCGCTGCTGCTGGCACTGGTGCTGGTCGCCATTCTGGGGCCGGGCCTGACCAATGCGATGATCGCCATCGCCATCGTTTACCAGCCGCATTTCGCCCGCCTGACCCGCGCTGCGGTGATGGGGGAAAAGGCGCGTGAATATGTCACCGCCGCCAAGGTGGCCGGCGCCAGCAACCTGCGGCTGATGTTCAGGACCATCCTGCCCAACTGCCTCGCGCCTCTGATCGTACAGGCGACACTGAGCTTTTCTTCGGCGGTTCTGGATTCGGCCGCGCTTGGCTTTCTGGGCATGGGGGCGCAGCCGCCTGCCTCGGAGTGGGGCACGATGCTGGCCGAAGCGCGCGAGTTCATCCTGCGCGCCTGGTGGGTGGTGACGTTCCCCGGTCTTGCCATCCTGATCTCGGTGCTGGCGATCAACCTGATGGGCGACGGGCTGCGCGACGCGCTCGATCCCAAACTGAAGCGGAGCTGAGCCATGGCATTGCTGACAATCCGCAATCTCACCGTTCGCTTCGCCACTTCGACCGGCAGCTTTACCGCCGTGGACGCTGTCGACGTCACCGTCGACAAGGGCGAGGTGCTGGCCATCGTGGGCGAATCTGGCTCGGGCAAGTCGGTATCGATGCTGGCGGCGATGGGGCTGCTGCCCGACACCGCCACCGTCACCGCCGACGAGATGACCTTCGACGGGCAAGACCTGCTGCGAATGACCGCGCGCCAGCGTCGCCGCATCATCGGGCGAGAGATCACCATGATCTTTCAGGAACCCGTCGCATCGCTGAACCCGTCCTTCACCACCGGCTACCAGATCGAAGAGGTGCTGCGCTTCAACGCCGGCTTGTCGAAAAGAGAGGCCCGTGCCAGGGCGATAGAGCTGTTCCGGCAGGTCGGCATTCCCGACCCGGAGGAAAAGCTGAAAAGCTATCCGCACCAGATGTCGGGCGGCCAGTGCCAGCGGGTGATGATTGCCATGGCGATCGCCACCAGCCCGCGCCTGCTTATCGCGGACGAACCCACAACGGCGCTGGACGTGACCATCCAGAAACAGATCCTCGACCTGCTGATGCAGTTGCAGGAACAGACCGGCATGGCGCTGATCCTGATCACCCATGACATGGGCGTGGTGGCCGAGACCGCAGACCGCGTGCAGGTGCAATACAAGGGCAGAAAGATGGAAGAGGCGGACGTGCTGTCGCTGTTCGAGGCACCGAAACATGCCTATACCCGGGCGCTGCTTTCCGCCCTGCCGGAAAATGCCACCGGCGACCGCCTGCCCACCGTGGGCAGCTTTCTCGAGGAGGCCCCGCAATGAGCGTCGTCGAAGGTCGCAATCTCGTCCGCGATTACCACGTCCCCGGTTCGTTGACCCGCGCCGCCAAGACCGTGCGGGCGGTCAAGGGCATCAGCTTTTCAGTCGATCGCGGCAAGACACTGGCCATCGTGGGCGAGTCCGGCTCGGGCAAATCGACGCTGGCGCGGATCATTGCGCTGATCGACCCCGCCTCGGGCGGAGAACTGCTGATCGAGGGCAATCCGGTCGATATCTCGAAAGCACGGCTGACGCGCGAGATGCGCTCGAAGGTGCAGATGGTGTTCCAGAACCCCTACGGCAGCCTCAACCCGCGCCAGAAGATCGGCGACGTGCTGATGGAGCCCTTGGCGCTGAATACCGACACGCCCGCCGCCGAGCGCCGGGACCGCGCGCGAGAGATGCTGGTCAAAGTCGGCCTCGCACCCGAAGTGTTCAACCGCTACCCGCATATGTTCTCGGGCGGGCAGCGGCAGCGTATCGCCATCGCGCGCGCCTTGATGCTGAATCCGACGCTTCTGGTTCTGGACGAGCCGGTCTCGGCGCTGGACCTTTCGGTTCAGGCGCAGGTGCTGAACCTGCTGGCCGATTTGCAGGAAGAGTTCAACCTGGCCTATGTCTTCATCAGCCATGACCTCTCGGTGGTCCGCTATATCGCCGATGAGGTTCTGGTGATGAATCAGGGCGAAGCGGTGGAACAAGGCAGCCGTGAAGAAGTGTTCGCCAATCCCAGCCACCCCTATACACGCGAACTTTTCGCCGCGACTCCGGTCACGGATATCGAAGCGATCCGCCAGCGCGTTGCCCGCCGCAAGTCGCTGCGCGCGGCCAACGCCTGACAAAAGGGTCCGGGGCGCGCGCGCCTGCGCATACGCCCCGAGGCCGTGCTATTCTTTCGTGCCTCAAATATCCTCGGGGGGGCCGGGGGGCGAAGCGCCCCCGGTGTCCGGCATGTCCAGATCCCGATATTCATGATCCGCTCCACGCCAGTCGCGGATCAGGTAACGGCCGGGCGCAACCTCGGTAACGTAATCGGCCCCCAGCGGCACTTTGCCATGGCCACCCGGCAGATCCAGCACATAGGTCGGCAGGCACGTTCCCGACAATCGCCCCCGCAATCGCGCCATGATCTCCCGACCCTCAGCAATGGTGGTGCGGAAGTGACTCGTACCGCGCGCCAGATCGCAGTGATGCAGGTAATAGGGCTTGACCCGGTTGCGGATCAGCGCGCGAAACAGATCGGCCAGAATCTCGGGATCTGCGTTCACCCCCTTCAGCAGTACGGTCTGCGACAGCAGCGGAATGCCCGCATCCGCCAGACGCGCCAGCGCGGCACAGGCCTCGGTCGTCAGCTCTCGCGCATGGTTGGTGTGGACCACGACCCAGACCGCCAGCCGCCGGGACCGCAAGGCTGCAAGCATCGCGTCGTCGATGCGTTGCGGGGCCACTACCGGCACGCGGCTGTGCAAACGGACGATATCGACATGCGCGATTGCCTCCAGACGCGCTATCAGCGCCGAAATGCGACGCGGCGACAGGACCATCGGATCACCGCCGGTCAGGATCACCTCATGGATCTCCGGGGTACGGGCGATGTAATCCAGCGCCTCGGCCAGATCATGATCGGGCAGGGTGCCGTTCTCACCCACCATCTCGCGGCGAAAACAGAAGCGGCAATAGACCTCGCAGGTCTTGGTAATATGCAGGATCACCCTGTCGGGGTAGCGATGGGTCAAACCGGGTGTCGGACTGAAGGCCTCGTCGCTGATCGGATCGGCCAGTTCCTCCGGCCGGACGGTCAGTTCGCGCGCGTCCGGAACGAATTGCGCAGCAACGCCGTCGCCGGGCTCGTGCATGGCGTCCCGCATGGCGGGTGAGATGCGAAGCCGAAACTCGGCTGTCACCTGTTCCAACACATCGGCCTGCGCGGTTTCGCTCAGGCCGGCCTCGATCAGGGCAGGGACGGTGGTGATGGGGCGCAGGGACAGGACAAGAACTCGCGGCAGAGGGAAAGACCGGTTTATCGACCCGATGGCCGATCTTGGCAAGAGCTCAGCCCTTGGCTGCGGCGTCTAGCGCTGCAATGTCGAACTGGACCATCTCCAACATGGCGGCCGTTACGCGGCGCCCCACCTCGGGGCCGTCATCCGCCATCAACTTTCCCAACCGACGAGGGGTGATCTGCCAGCACAAACCCCAACGATCCCGCAGCCACCCGCATCGTTCGGAACTCCCCCTTGCAGCAGCACCTCCCAAAGCCGGTCGATCTCTGCCTGTGTGTCGCATTCGACGATGATCGAGAAGCTGTGGTTGAACGGATCAAACTTGCTGCCTTCGATGGCCATGTAGTGCTGTGAACCCGGCCAGCTTGACGCTCCCTTCGGGACTCGAGGGCGTATCGCCCGGTACGGTCGAGACCCAATTCACGGACGACCCGGAACCAAGGGGCAATAGAAACGCACAGCCGCCGCCACGTGGCGTTCGAACCAGAGGTGCTGGGTGACTTTCATCACGATCTCCTTTCGCCGGCTGGATAAAGCCCGGCGTTTTGCGGATAATCCCCAACGCATTTGGGCGATCCGTGGTTGCTGCAAGCTTCCTCAACCGGCCATGGCTTCTTCGTTGCCCAAATACCCATGACCCCGGCGCATCACGCGCTACACGCGACCGCTGAAAGTCGTCAGTGCAACTCGACCCCCAGATTGTCGATCAGCCGGACCCCGTCCAGCCAGGCGGCGATCAACAGCCGGGCCGGACGGCCGGGCTGCGGCTCGCCCAGGGTCTCTGCGTCGCGCAGTTCCAGATATTCGACCGGCCCGATCCCAGCCACCTCCAACTCCGATTGCGCCGCTGCCAGCGTGGCCGCGACCGGCTCGCCCGCCTCTATCCTCGCTGTTGCCTGAAACAACACCCGCGGCAGGGCAGCGGCGCGGACACGCCCCTCGGCAGTCAGCCGCTGATTGCGGGATGACAGCGCCAGCCCGTCTTCGGCCCGCACGCAGGGGCAGGGCACAATCTCGACCGGCAGCTTCAGATCCCGCGCCAGCCGACGCACCAGTTGCAGTTGTTGCCAGTCCTTTTCACCGAAAAAGGCGCGGTCAGGCTGGGTCATGTTGAACAGCAGCGTCACCACCGTCGCCACGCCGTCGAAATGGCCCGGACGATGCGCCCCTTCCAGCAGAGCGGTCACGCCCGAGACCGAGATGGTGGTGGCATGGTCCGCGGGATAGACTTCATCGGCGTCAGGCACGAAAAGCGCATCGACACCCAGCGGACCAAGCAATTCGGCATCGGCGTGCTCGGTGCGGGGATAGCGGGCGAAATCCTCGGCATTGTTGAACTGGCGCGGATTGACGAACAAGGTGACGATCACCCGGTCGCAACTGGCCCGCGCTGCGCGAACAAGGCTCAGGTGCCCTTCGTGCAGCGCACCCATGGTCGGCACCACGCCGATGCTTTCGCCGCGCGACTGCCAGTCGCGCACCAGCGCGCGCAACCGGGTCAGCGGGCGGACGATCGGCGCGCTCATGCCGGCTTGCCCTCGCCAAAGACATGCTCGGCGGCAGGAAAGCGACGGGTGCGAACCTCGGCGGCATAAGCGGCGATGGCGCTGTCGGCATCGCGGCCCAATTCGGCGTAACGCTTGACGAACTTCGGCCGGAAATCCGCAAACAGCCCCAGCATGTCATCGACCACCAGCACTTGCCCGTCGCAATCAAGACCCGCACCGATTCCGATGGTCGGCACCGCGATGTCCTGCGTGATACGCCGCCCCAGCGTCTCGGGCAGTTTTTCCAATACCACGGCAAAGGCCCCGGCCTGCGCCAAGGCCGCAGCATCACCCGCCACGCGGTCGGCCTCATCCTGGCTGCGGCCTTGCACCTTGTAGCCGCCAAGCGTGTTCACCGATTGCGGCGTCAACCCGACATGTCCCATCACCGGAATGCCTCGTGCGACCAGAAAGGCCACGGTCTCTGCCATGTGCAGCCCGCCCTCCAGCTTGACCGCCTGACAGCCGGTTTCAGCCATCAACCGCGCCGCGTTGCGAAAGGCCTGCCGGGGGCCTTCCTCATAGCTGCCGAAGGGCATGTCCACCACCATGCAGGCACGCGAACAGCCCCGCGCAACCGCCTTGCCGTGCAGGATCATCATTTCCATGGTCACGCCGACGGTCGAAGGCAGGCCGTGCAGCACCATCCCCAAACTGTCGCCGACCAGCATGATGTCGCAATGCGCATCGACCAGCCGCGCCATGGGCGTGGTATAGGCGGTCAGGCAGACCAAGGGTTCGCCGCCCTTGCGGGCACGAATGTCACCGGGGCCAAGCTGGCCCTTGCGATCAGGGGTCGCGCTCATCACTTCCTCCGTTTTCCCTAGCCTTGGCGGCCGACGGACCGAATATTGGATTCGCGCCGCCATGTCTCGCAATAAAATGATGCAGATGCAGCATTCCTGCGCAGGAAAAGAAGCCGACGGTAGTTTCTGCACGCTGCGCCGAACCGGCGTCAAGCACGTTCCAGATTGCTCTCCGATGGTGAATTTCAATATAACAATTAAAAAATACAATTATATTCATTATATTGAGATAAGTATCTAAAATAAATCTAGCAAAGTATCGTCTGCCTAACCCTGCCATGACAAAGCCCCTATGCTTGACATGCCAAGGGTCGAAGCCTAGTGCCGTTTTCGGCCCCCGCGACCTCGCGGCGAGGTCAGACCAACCAGCGCCGCGCTGTCGCGGCCGTTTTCTCGGGATCGAGACATGACGCTGAAAGCTGCCATCCTTGGGGCCTCGGGCTATACGGGTGCCGAACTCGTCCGCATCCTTGCGACCCATCCCCGGATCGAAATCGCCGCGCTTTCCGCCGACCGCAAGGCGGGGCAGGGCTATGACGAGGTTTTCCCGCATCTGCGACACCTGAAACTGCCGGTGCTGGTCCGGATGGAAGAGATCGACTTTTCCGGCATAGACTTGGTTTTCTGCGCGTTGCCGCATGGGCTGAGCCAGCCGCTGGTCGGGCAGTTACCGCGCAATGTAAAGATCGTGGATCTGGGTGCGGATTTCCGTCTGCGCGACCCAGCAGATTACAAGAAGTGGTATGGGCTTGATCATGCCGCGCCCGAGACGCAGCCCGAGGCGGTCTATGGCCTGACCGAATTCTATCGCGACCAGATCCGCCAGGCGCGGCTGGTCGCCGGCACCGGCTGCAATGCCGCCACCGTGCAATTCGCGCTGCGGCCGCTGATCGGTTCGGGTCTTATCGATCTGGACGACATCATCTGCGATCTCAAGAACGGGGTTTCCGGGGCAGGGCGTTCTCTTAAGGAAAACATGCTTTTCGCCGAGCGTTCCGAGGATGTCGCGGGCTATTCCCAAGGCGGCAAACATCGCCATCTGGGTGAGTTCGACCAGGAGTTCTCGGCCATTGCCGGGCGCGAGGTTCGTATCCAGTTCACCCCGCATCTGGTGCCGGTAAACCGGGGCATCCTTGCCTCATGCTATCTTAAGGGCGAGCCGCAGGCGGTGCATGCCGCGCTGACCTCGGCCTATGCCGATGAGCCGTTCATCGTCGTGCTGCCCTATGGCCAACTGCCCGCGATGGCGCATGTGCAGGGCTCGAACTTCTGCCATATCGGCGTGACAGGCGACCGGATTTCCGGGCGGACGCTGGTTGTCTCGACGCTGGACAACCTGTGCAAGGGGTCGTCGGGGCAGGCGGTGCAGAACGCCAACCTGATGCTGGGCCTGCCCGAAACCGAAGGGCTTATGCTCGCACCGATCTTCCCCTGACCCGGTTGCACCCGGGCAAAACTCTCGAAACCTTTATGACGGCGCGCGGAACCGGACAACGGGGCCGCGCGTCTTGTTTCGGTATGGGCGGTCCAAGCCGTCTTTTAGGAGGAAAGCAAGATGCCTAGCCTGATTGCGACGGCCGCTTTCGCGATGACGCTCGTGCTTGTCGGTTGTGGGGATAACGCCACCGAACGCGCCGCCACCGGCGGTCTGGGCGGCGCCGTTATCGCCGGTCCAGCGGGTGCGGTCGTAGGCGGAACCCTGGGTGCCGCGACCGCGGATTGATCTAAAGCGATCACTTTGCGAATAGAGCCCGCGAAATGAAAGGGGCGGGGCGATATGCGCCCCGCCCCGAATTTTCATGAATCAACCTTTGGCGCGTTCGACATAAGTCAGGTCGGCCGTATTGATGACAACCTTGGTGCCGACACCGATATGCGGCGGCACCATAATCCGCACGCCATTATGCGCTTGCGCGGGCTTGTAGCTGGAGGAGGCGGTCTGGCCTTTGACCACCGGCTCGGTTTCTACCACTTCCACCGTCACTTTTTGCGGCAGCTCCAGCGCGATGGCCACGCCGTTATGCACCTGCAAAAACACCCGTATGCCGTCCTCCAGGAACACCTTGTCGTCACCCACGACATCGGGCGAAACGACGACTTGCTCATAGCTTTCCGGCTCCATGAAATGGAAGCCTTCGCCATCTTCATAAAGGAAATCGTATTCGCGCTCATCGACATGGGCGCGCTCGACCTGTTCGGTGGTCTTCCAGCGTTCCGAAACCTTGTTGCCGTCCGAGATGCGGCGCAGGTCGACCTGCGTTGTCGGAGTGCCCTTGCCGGGGTGGAAGTTGGTCGCCGTCAGGACGACATGGAGACGGCCGTCGATTTCGACGACATTGCCTTTGCGGAGGCTGGAGGCGATGACTTTCAAGGCGGTTTCCCTTGCCTGCTTTTCAAATTCCGGGACACCGGATACGAAGTCCGGCGAAGATGACATCCCATAGCGTTTTTCGCAGCTTTGCGCCAGCCGCAAGCAGAAAACGACGCAGAGGCAGTGAGGTGCGCGCATGAGATCCGCCGATGAAACCCCTTGGTGGGACCGCGACCGCCATGCCGGACGCCGGCCGCTGCTGTTGGCGCGAGGGCGTATCCAGGCCGCGATCCGCAATTGGCTCGGTGCGCAGGATTTTGTCGAGGTCGATCCGCTGGCGCTAGCCATCAGTCCGGGGAACGAGGCGCATCTGCACGCCTTTGCCACCAATCATATCGGCAACGACGGGCAGGCGGTGCCGATGTATCTGCACACCAGCCCCGAATTCGCCATGAAAAAACTGCTGGCGGCGGGCGAGGAACGGATATTCGCCTTTAGCCACGTCTGGCGCAATCGCGAGCGGGGGCGGCTGCACAGTCCCGAATTCACCATGTTGGAATGGTATCGTTCTGGCGAAGATTATCGTGTTCTTTTCGATGATTGCGCGCAATACCTCCGGTTTGCGGCGGAATGTGCGGGAGCCGAGGTGCTGCGTTTCCGCGACGCCGAATGCGACCCCTATGCCACGCCCGATGTGATGAGCGTGGCCGAGGCGTTCCGTGAATATGCCGGTATCGACCTGCTCTCGACCTGCGATGGGGCCGAGACCGATACAAAAGCCTTGCGCGCGCAGGCCGAAGAGCAGGGCATCCGCCTTGCCGCGGACGATGGTTGGTCCGATATCCTGTCACATGTGCTGGTCGAAAAGGTCGAGCCGCATCTCGGCCATGGCCGGCCGTTGATCCTTGATCGCTATCCTGCGGCTGAGGCGGCGTTGGCCCGTCGCGCAGATGATGATCCCAGCGAGGCCGAGCGGTTCGAATTGTATGCCTGCGGCGTCGAGCTTGCCAACGGCTTTGGCGAGTTGACCGACCCGACAGAACAGCGCCGCCGTTTTGAGATGGAAATGACCGAGAAGGCGCGAATCTATGGCGAGCGTTATCCGCTGGACGAGGATTTTCTGGATGCGCTGGCCTTCATGCCACCGGCCTCGGGCTGTGCGCTGGGTTTCGACCGGCTGGTGATGCTGGCGACCGGAGCGCCCCGCATTGATGAGGTGATCTGGACGCCGTTACCATATCGTCAATAATCAATTAGTTACGTGAAATATATAAACTGTTTTATAAGAATGATTTGCTTTTCCAAAGGCGAGCTTCTGCCGTTACCCAGATTACCGCTTTCGGCCCGGTGTATGGGACGTTAGGCTGGCTCAAAAGGCTTGACCAAGGGGACAGACATGCGGTTTTCGTTGCGACTTTCGGCCACGCTGACGGCTTTGGCTTTGGTGCTTGGCGGCTGCGCCGGCAATTATTCCGGCACGGGCGTCTCACCACAAAGCCAAGAGATAAAATGGGGTCGCAACCAGAATCCGCCGCCCGAAAAGGTCGCGGGGCTGCGTAACTGGGTCGAGGGCTTCAAGGCCAGCGCACGCGGGCAGGGCATCAGCGACAGCACACTGGAGTTCGCTTTTCGTGACGTGACCTATAACCCCGAGGTCGTTCGTCGCTCGCAAAATCAGGCCGAATTCAAGAAATCGCTTTGGGAATATCTGGAAAATGCGGTTTCCGAAAAGCGCCAGACCAACGGCCGGGCAGCGCTGGCTCAATACGGCGGGGTGCTGAACCGTATCGAGGCGACCTATGGCGTGGACAAGGAAGTCGTCACTGCGGTTTGGGGCATGGAATCGACCTATGGCGAGCGGCGTGGCGACCTGCCGCTGATCGAAAGCCTCGCCACGCTCAGCTATGAAGGCTATCGCGGCGATTTCTTTCGCAGCCAGTTGATGGCGGCGCTGCGCATCCTGCAGTCGGGCGACATAGATCCCGCGCATATGACCGGCAGTTGGGCCGGCGCCATGGGGCACACCCAGTTCATCCCGACCACCTATCTAAGCTACGCGGCCGATTTCACCGGGGACGGCAGGCGGGACATCTGGTCCAACGATCCTTCGGACGCACTGGCCTCGGCGGCGAACTACCTGGCGAAATCCGGCTGGCAACGTGGCCTGCCTGCGGCGGTCGAGGTTACGCTGCCGGCCGGTTTCAACACCGCGCTGGCTGGCAAGGGCAAGCGCCGCAGCGTTGCAGAATGGCAGTCCCTGGGCGTGCGTCAGGCCAACCAGCGACCCTTGCCGCCCGCCGGCACCCCGACCGAGTTGATCCTTCCCGGAGGTCCATCGGGTGCGGCGTTCCTGATCACGCGCAACTTCCACGCCATCCTGCGCTACAATAATGCCGACAGCTACGCACTGGCGGTTTCTCATCTGGCGGACCGGCTGAAGGGTTACCCGGGCCTTGCCAATCCATGGCCAGCCGATCATCCGGGTCTGCGCATTGAGCAGCGTAAAGAAATGCAACGCCTGCTGACCGCCCGCGGTTTTGACACGCAGGGTGTCGATGGCAACGTCGGCTCGAACACGACCAACGCCATCAGGGCTTATCAAACCTCGCGCGGGCTGCCTGCCACCGGCGAGCCTTCGGCCGCGCTGCTTGAGCAGTTGCGTCGGGGCTGATCAGGCGATTTATCAAGCAAGTTGCCGGGACGTAATTTCAGAAGCGGCTCGGCAATTCATTTAGTTACATAACTCCGGTTATCGACTTAGCTATATCCACGGGGGACGTTGTTGTCCTCACCACCAAATAATGACCATTATGGGGTGATTTTTGTCCATTGGACGCGCGATTAATGCCCATTAGATTACAGCGCCTCAAAGATAATTGATGAATATCAATGGATTGAATTGATCCTGCCGGATCCCGTCAGCCAGGCGCTGCCAAGACCCAAGGCGATCCCGCCCTCATTGACGGCTTCCACATCTCCCGGCAAAGTTTGCTGCATCCGCTCCGGAACGTCACAGGACCCAAAAGATGTCCTGGCTCCAGAGCTTCCGAACTCTCTTTTGCTCACCGGGAAAGCCATGCTTTCCCGAACGGCGAAGACATGCCCCGAAGGAGGTTGCGATGCCAAACCCCGCCTGTCGGTCTCTGCCTGTCTGTCCGGGCTGATCGCCTTGCTGCACCCTGTGGCGATAGATTTCAGTCAGGACTGAACCTTCCCCCTGCCCCGTTCCGGTTTGCATGACCGCTGTCGTTCATCGCAGCGCCGGACACCGCAATAACCCCTGCTAACTGCTACCTGCGCAATCGGCCTTGTTCCGGCCGCCAGTCTAGCTTTGCCCGAAAGGACCTCACCCATGTCCCGCATCCGGTTCATCGAAGCCCGCTTTTTCGATCCCGAAGAGACAGCCTACAAGCTGGAACAGCGTTTCGAGCGGCATCCGCACCACTTGCGCTGTCGCCGCCTGGATCAGCAGACCGCCCCTGCCGATTGCCAGAATGAAGATGATGAGGATGACGAAGATCAGGGCACCGATCACAGCTTTCGGCTGGTCAAGCTCGGCGGAGATGACAGTTCCGCATTCAGTGTCGCATCAAACACCTGCTTGAGCGTCGAAAGGTCGCCAGTGGGCTGAGCCATCTGAAACGTGAAGCTGTCGAGCGTCTCGCGGTTTTGAAGGATGGCGCGCGCCTGGTCGTGATTCCCAACGAACATCGCGCTGATGAGATCGCCGCCAGTCTTCATGCCGACATGCCATGGATGGCGCCGGCCACCGAGATCGTCTGGCATGCCATGCGCCGCTGCGTGCATGAAGGGTGCGAAGGTCTGGGGCTGCCGCCGCTGCTGCTCGACGGGCCACCCGGCATCGGCAAGAGCTATTGGGCTCGCCGCCTGGGCGAACTGCTCGCGACCCCACGACCATCATCGAGGCGACCGGAGAAAACGCGTCGTTTGGAGTGGTCGGCAGCCAACGTGGCTGGGGTGGATCCTGTCCGGGGCGGCTCATCGAAACCATCTTGCAGACCCGGATCGCCAATCCAGTCGTGGTGGTGGACGAGGTCGAAAAGGCCGGCACTCCGACGTCGACCAATGGACATACGTTTGGCCTGGCGCAATCGTTACTACCCCTGCTGGAGCCGATGACCGCCCAACGCTGGAGCTGTCCCTATTTCCAGGTGAAGTTCGATATGACCTGGGTCATCTGGAGCCTTGATAGCCTGCGGGCACAGATCGCCCTTGCTTATCGGGCTGTTCCATTCTTTTGCGTGGCTGCGGCGCGGATCGCTGTCCATGGTCGCCCGTCGCTGGCGGCCAGCCCTGCCCCGATCAGCGCCATACCCGCAAAATGACGAGGAAGCAGAACCTCGCCCAGAAACAAGGTGCCAAGAAGGATTGCGCTGACCGGGATCAGGAATGTCACCAGCAGCAGGTTCGTCGCCCCCGCCGTGGCAAGGATGCGGAAATAGAGCACATAGGCCAGCGCAGTTGAAATTGCGGCCACGCCGATCACTGCGGCGATGCCGGCGGGGCTGGGCGCCGCAAGCGTCCATGGGCGGTCCAGCACCATCACCACCGGCAGCATGATCAGGCTTGACGCGATGACTTGTCCGGTCGCCGTGCTCAGGGGGCTGATCCCCATGGCGCGAAACCTGCGCCCGTAGATGCCTGCGAAAGCATAGGAAACCGCACCGGCAAGGCACATGAACTGCGCCGTCACATGCACCCCAAGATCGTTGAGTGCCCCGACGCCGATCATCACCGCAACTCCGATGAAGCCGATCAGGACGCCCGCGAGTTTCCCCCCGGTCATGCGTTCGTCGTTGGTCAGGATATGCGCGAGGATGACGGTGAACAGCGGCGTCGAGGCGTTCAGAATCGACGCAACGCCAGACGCGATATGTTGCTGCCCCCAGACGATCAGCGAGAATGGAATGACGTTGTTCAGCAGCCCCATGGCGAAGAATGCGCCCCAAACCCGCCGATCACGCGGCATTCGCTCTCCGCGCAACCGCAGGATGGTGAACAGGATGATAGCGGCCAGCGTCACGCGGGACACGACGACCGTGAACACCGGAAGTTCCCGCAAGGCGATGCTGTTAAAGAAGAACGATCCGCCCCAGACAAAGGCAAGCACCAGCAGCATGGTCCATTCCATCGCTGTCATGGGACGGTTGGCGAGAGGTGATGCTTCCATTTCTTCGTTTCTGCCCCTTGGGTTGTGCTGTGCAGCGAGGTGTCATGTCCGGACCGATCCAGGCGATCCGTTTCTTGCGTTTAAATCACCGAAAGGTCTGCGTCCCGCATGAAGATCCAGCCCGCCACCGCTAAGCCTCGCGCGGGAACCAATGCCGTGCCGGGCTGGATGCTGTCGAAACTGGGCGTCAGGAACGTCGTCTCCTCGCAAGAGGAATGGCCGACCGTGGGCTGGGAAACCCTCGCCAAGGCAAACCCGACCTTCATCGTCGCGGCCGAGATGAACCGCCGCCGTTTTCCGGCCGACTACATCGCCGTCAAGCGCGAGTATCTGACCGGTGATCCCGTCACCAGCGAAATGGAGCCCGAATACCTGATGGTCCAGCCCGGGGATACGGTCAAATTCATTGCCGCCGATCCCGGCCACAACGCCGCCACCATCGCCGGAATGATCCCCGGAGATGGCAGGAAGTTCGTGGGCAAGATCAACGAAGAGATCGAGGTCATCCTGACCGACGCGGGGATCTGGGGTATCAAATGCTCGCCGCATTACACCATGGGCATGGTGATGTTGATTCAGGTCGGCGACACCCCGGCCAACGAGGCCGACCTGCCTGACAACCTGCCCGATGCCGCGCGCCAACGCATGCTGGACATCCTTGAACGGCGCGATGCCGAAAGCTGAACCCGGCCGGGGTTGGTGGATGCGAAACCAAGGGATGACGGGACGGTGCCGCAACCAAGAACCCGCGACCCTTCGGGCTTGGAACTTTGCAATTTCTGTTGCAATGTGGCGGCAGGAGCAAATTCATGACCCATGCCTTACCGCCAAAAGACTATGAAGATCTGATCCGGTTGATCCACGAACGCCACGATCAGATGAGCAAGACATACCAGCGGATTTCGGTGTTTCTGACCCAGAATCCGAACGACGTCGCCGTGCAATCGGTCAATGCGATCGCCGACCGTTGCGGGATCCATGCCTCCAGCTTCGTGCGTTTCGCGCAGGCCCTTGGCTATAAAGGCTTCAAGGAATTGCAGTCTCTGTTCCAGCGACGTCTCGCCACGGCGGCACCGGGGTTTGAGGCCCGCGTGAAGGCGCTGGAGACCGAGTTGCATACCTCTGGCGACAGGAATGAATTCGGCTTTCTCAGCGATCTCGTGGTGCGGGATATCGCCTCATTGCAGGAAATGCTGACCGATATCCGGCAGGAGGACCTGGTCGAGGCCGCAACGCTGCTTCAGCATGCCGAGACGATCTATCTGATCGGCCAGATGCGTTCGCTGCCCGTGGTCGAGTTGATGCGCTATCAACTGACCATGATCGGCAAGCGGTGCATCCTGCTGGATTCGGCAGGCGGCATTTCTACCTATGTCGCCCGAACCATGACAAAGCGCGACGTGCTGATGGCAGTTTCATTCCGCTTTTACGCAAAGGAAGTGGTTGATGTCGTGGACGAAGCGGGGGCGAGAGGTATGGATGTCATTGCCATTTCCGACAGCACGCTTTCGCCCTTTGCCAAATCTGCGAAGGTTCTTTTCCCGGTTCCCGAGCATGACTATACTTTTTCACGCTCGCTGGCTGCGCCGATGTGTCTGGCGCAGGCCCTGACCATTTCAGTCGCCGCGCGCGTGCAACAGAATGCCGATGCACCGCGGATCCCGACCGTCACCGGCACGTAAGGCGCTGGCGCCGGTCCGACATGAGGTCAGCGCCGGGCCCTTCGGGCCTTGCAGCCCACAAAAGCGGCTCAGTTTCGATCTGCCATCGCTGTCCAGATACCCCCGGCCTCGGCGCTGTCGGCACAGGCTTCGACAAAACCCATGCCGCGCAAGCCGTCATCCACTCCGGAAACGACCGTCTCACCCGCACCCAGATCCCGGCCGCTGCGACGGCTGGCGATGATCAGTCCCGCCTCGGCATAAAGATTGGCCCAGGCGTCAGTCAGCGCCTCACCGTGGCCACGAGGCAGGTGCGTCAGAGCAGCCGCCGCCGGCACAATCCCCTGCCCCGCACCGCGACGAAAGATGCGCTCTTCTGCCTCAAGGGGAACAAAGCGCAGCTCCTCGGGATATTCCTGATCCCATTCCACCGTACCCCTGTCGCCCCAGACGCGGATGCGCAACGCGCAATAATGGCCGGCCACGGCATTGCTCAGATGCATCAGACCGGGCGCGCCATTGCTCAGGCGCAGCCCTATATGGGCAGTGTCGGGCTGCGGTTTGGCTCCGCCGCAAACGAACATATCGGCGCGCAGTTCAGACACATCCAGTCCGGTCAGGCTGTGCAGCAGGTGATAGGCGTGGGTGCCGATATCCCCGACGATCGAACTGCGCCCGACCCGCGCTGGATCTTGTCGCCATGGCGCGCCATCATCGGGTTGGGCGGCGATGTTCCAGTCCTGCAGGTATTCGACATGGACCTGGCGAACCTTGCCGATCCGGCCCTCTTCGATCAGCGCGCGCCCTTGCCGGACCATGGCGTGATGCGAAAACGGATAGGTCATCGACAGGCTGACGCCGGTACGTTTTTGCGCGGCGACCAACGCCTCGGCATCCGCGATGGTCGAGGTCATCGGCTTATCAAGGATGACATCGATTCCCGCATCGAGAAAGGCGATGGCGATCCGGGCGTGGCTGTCATTCGGCGTGCAGATCGAGACCGCCTCGATGCCGTCGGGACGGGTTGCCTCGGTCCGGGCCATCTCATGATAGTCGCTGTAGCTGCGCTCGGGCGCTATCACCCAATCCGCAGCCGACAGCGCGGCATTTTCGGGGCGCGAGGACAGCGCCCCCGCCACCACGTCGAAATGATTGGACAGCCGCGCGCCGGCGAAATGCCAGCTTCCCACCAGCCCACCGCGGCCGCCGCCCACGAAACCCAATCTCAGACGCCGCCCCAAAGGAGGCAGGCGCAGGTTGCTTCGGTCGTTGAAGCTCATTTCTCGTCGTCCTTCAGATCGTACCGCCCAGAGAGGCTTCAAGGCTTGCAAGCTCTTGCCCGCCCGCCATCATGTCCTGCAACTGCAAGGCATCGACTTCGCCGCGGATGGCGGTGCCCAGCGTCTGGCCGCGGTTGAGCACGGTAAAGCGGTCGCCCACGGCAAGGGCATGGCGCACGTTATGCGTGATGAAGACGACGCCGATCCCCTGTTTGCGTACCCGGTCGATGGTCCCCAGCACGTTCGCCGTCTGACGCACGCCAAGGGCCGAGGTCGGCTCATCCAGGATCAGCACCTTGGCGCCGAAATAGACGGCGCGGGCGATAGCGACCGTCTGGCGCTCGCCCCCCGACAGGGTGCCTACCGCCTGATCGGGTCCGCGCAGGTTGATGCCCATCTTTTTCATCTCGGCCATCGTCACTTCGTCGGCCTTTTTCATATCCATGCTGCGAAAGGGCGTGATGCCCTTTTCCGGCTCGCGGCCCATCCAGAAGTTCCGGGCCACGCTCATCAGCGGGATCATCGCCAGATCCTGGTAAACCGTGGCGATACCCGCCTTCATGGCATCGCGGGGGCTGTCGAAACTGAACGGCTGGCCGTCGATGAACATCTGGCCCGACGAAGGGCGATGCACACCCGACATGGTCTTGATAAAGGTCGACTTCCCCGCACCGTTGTCCCCCAGCAGGCAATGACACTCGCCGGCACGCACATCGAACGACACGCCGTTCAGCGCGATCACATGGCCGAAATGCTTCTTGATGTCGCGCATTTCCACGATAGGCGTGCCCATCAGCGTTCTCCCGTGATAATGCGGCGGATGTAGGTGTTCATGATCACCGCGACGAGCAGGATCGCACCCAGAAACACCCGGAACAGCGAGCTTTCGGCATTGGCGAAGAACAGCCCCTGCTGCACGACACCAAAGATGATCGCACCAAGCGCGGCACCGATGACCGATCCGTATCCGCCGGTCAGAAGCGCGCCGCCGATGACGACACAGATGATCGCCTCGAACTCTTTCAGCAGGCCTCGGTCGGCGGCGGCCGAGCCGAACTCCATCACTTGGCAGGTGGCGAAGACGGTGGCACAGAAGGCCGAGAACATGAACATCAGGATCTTGACGCGGTTGACCGGCACGCCGACGTAACGCGCCGCCTGCGCATCGCCGCCCGAGGCAAAGATCCAATTGCCGAATTTGGTCCGTGTCAGCAGCCAGTGGCCAAAGATCACCAGCCCAAGGGCCCAGACCAACAGCATCGGGATTCCCTCGATGATCGGCTGCCCGGCGCGGCTGCCGCGGGTGAAGGTCGCGATCCAGCCCGCGTCAGCCATCCATTGAAACAGCCCCGTCAGGATCTTGCCGCCAAAGACCGGCGCCAGCCAATCCCCCTGCGCCTTTTCGGCCACGCCGCCGATGATGGTCTGGCGGGTGAACCGGATCGAGCCCCAGATCGTCAGCCCGCGCAGGATATAAAGGAAAGCCAGCGTCACGATAAAGGACGGCAATCCGGTGCGGATCACCAGCCAGCCGTTCAAGGCCCCGATCGCCACGCAGAACGCAAAGGTAAAGATAATCGCCGCCCAAAGCGGCCAACCGATATGGACCGCCAAAATCGCCATGACCGTGCCTGAAAAGCCGATCATCGAACCCGTCGAAAGGTCGAACTCGCCCGCGATCATGAGCAGGCAGGCCCCGACAGCGATGATCATGAACTGCGCGGAAACCACGGTCCAGTTCATGATGCCTTCGGCGCGGAACATGCCGCTGTCGCCGGCAATGCTTGCGAAAAGGATAAAGACCAGAATGGTGCCGCAAATACCGCCCAGTTCGGGCCGGATCAGGGCGCGGCGCCAGGGCGAAACCGCTTTGATACGCTCGTCAGGCGCAGCTTGGGCTGCGTTGGTCATATTCGTTCCCCACAGATGAATATGGCCGGGATGGCGGCGACGCCTTCCCGGCCCCGCTGGAACATTTCAGCTCCAGATCGGTGTCAGGTCAGCGGAATTCGCCGGCAAGCGATTCGACGAAGTCGATATTGTCCTTGGTCACGAAGCCCGGCCCGGTGAAAACCGAATTCGAAGGCGCCACGCCGTAGCGGACAAAGGCGGTCAGGACCTGGATCGGGACCGAGCCTTGCAGGAAGGGTTGCTGGTCGATGGCAAAGTTGATCGTGCCGTCCTTGATCGCGGCCGAGATTTCGGGCGACAGGTCGAAAGTGCCGAAATAGATCTCGCCGTCCAGCCCCATATCCTTGACCGCGCGGATCGAAGGTTCGGCCGAGTTCGGGCCCAGCGTCAGGATCGCGCCGGTATCGGCATTGGCGGTAAGATAGGCTTTCACCTTGTTCTGGACTTCCGACGGGTCCATGCCCGAGTCGATCATCTGGTTGCCCAGTTCGACCCCGATACCGTCCGCAAATCCCCGGCAGCGCTCTACGGACTGCGGGTTGGTGATATAGTGGTTCACGCACAGAAATGAGGTGATGCCCTCTTCCTTGGCCCGCTCACCCGCGCCCAGCCCAGCCTCGTATTCCGGTTGGCCGACGTGAAGCAGCGCACCAAGCTGCTTGCTTTCCTCGACCGTGCCCGAGTTGACGGTCACGACGGGTATCCCCTTGGCGACGGCGTCCTTGATCGGGCCTTCCAGCACGTTGTAATCGGCGATGGTCACGATGATGCCGTCGACGCCCGCCGCCGACGCCTGCTGCACGATCCGCGCCATGTCGGCCAGATCGCCGGTCGGCGGATTGCGGTATTCGGTCGAGACGCCCATCTGCTCGTTGGTGACATTGATGGCGTTCTTGATCACGTTGAACCAACTGTCGCTGTCGGGTCCATGGCTGATCCATACGAACTGCTCATTTTCGGCATGCGCCGCACCCGCCATCGCGGTCACCGCCATGATTGCGCCAACCGCAACCGATCGAAGCATGGATTTCATTCTGACTTCCTCCCTTTTTTGGCTTCCCTGTCTTACCGCCGAAAGCCTTGGCGGATCCTTTGGTGTTTCGGACTCATGGACGG